>CAZRSL010000149.1:0-1502 GCA_964602785.1 uncultured Prevotella sp. | reverse complement strand
ACGCCGGTGTATTCGGTGTGATCGCCGCCAAGCTGGGCCTTCGGGCGTCTTGCGTCGAGCTTTTTCATACGCCGTTGGTTGGCCAATTGCCGCTTTTGTGCGCCCTGAGCAATCAACCTGTCGACTATGTCGGGGGTGTAGATGCCCTTTTCAATGTCGAGGGCATAGCGTGTTCCGTTATCGGCAAGCCAAAAGCTGCAGAACTCATCGCCACGCAATTCGGCCTCGACGGTCTGCCCCGAGGCCAGTTTTATCGTCCGTCGAATGCCCTTTCGCGCAGGAACAGCCGAGGCTGTCGTGGCAACAAGCAGCATCGCTACGGACAGTAGTAGAAGTTTTTTTCTCATATCAACAAAACAATAAAAGGACACTGGCAGCGCACGGAGCGTGTCAGAGTCCTTTAAAGATTTACACTAATATTCTCTTAAACTCAATTTAAAGATGTCTTTGCACGTACAGCCGAACTGCCAATGAATATTGTTGAACCAACATTCGCCTTGGAAGAGCGGACTGCACCGCTTGCATGTCCCTTGGCCTTCGCACGCTTGGCGGCAACCTTCTGGGCGGCCTTCAGAGCCTTGGCGCCGGTGTCTGTAACCACGTAAGTGTCGAGCTCGGCGGCATAGTAGCCGTCGGAAACGCTGTAAGCGAGCGTGAAGTTATAGGTGTTGTCGCTCAAGTAAGAGGCAATGCCGTAGTTCTGAGTCGTTGCATAGCTGACACCAAGTGCTGTCGCAAGGTCGGAAACCTTGATGTTCTCCGAGCCGTTTGAGATGCCGGTGTCAACATTGTCAACAGTGATTGAGCCGTCGGCGTTGACATAGAACTCAAGGTCGTAGCCCTCCTGCCAGAACGGCGTGAGCTTGAAGTGGGTCTGGTCGCTCTGGCTCTGCGACAACACTGCCTCCTGAACAGGGGCACTCGTGAGGCCGTTTAAATTAGTGTAGAAGAGCCCCCAAGCGTTGCCCGACGACGAGATGGTCGCGCTCACGTCGTTGACACCAAGTGTCAGCGTGCCTGCGGCAATGTCGGTGAATTGCTCCTCGGCATCAGAGCTGTTGCGCAGTTTCAGTTCATCGGAAACATAGTAGCCTTGGTAGTTGCCCTCGCTGTCGTAGATTACCACTACCAGAACGTATGTGCCGGTCTCTCCGTAGGGCACGCTTACCGAGCCTCCCTCGTCGGCACTGACACTCTCTATGCTGCCGTCTTGTATGCCGGAAAGCACTGCGTCAGGGTCGGACTCCCATGTGCTTGACAATACGAGAGCCGACTTTGTGGTGGCGACATCGTCGCCGTAGGTGAGCGTGAACACCCCATAGTCTTGGCTTTCGGTGTTGGTGAAGCGGCCGTTGTATTCCGCGTCAACGGTGTAGTCGGCAATGCGGTAACCCGGAAGACCTATTGCGAACATGCCGTTGGTGTTGCCATAGTACATGCCTCCGTTGTTGTAGTTGGCCATGCTCAGCAGCATTGTGCGAGTTGGCATGGTGATAACGCCG
>CAZRSL010000148.1:0-1599 GCA_964602785.1 uncultured Prevotella sp. | reverse complement strand
CGGTGATGTCTCCGACATCATTTTTTTGAAAGACGCTTCCTAATGACCGATTTGGAGTAAATCATGCCCCTACATATTGGAACGTGTTATTCACTGGACATGGCATTACGCCCGAAACTTAGGTTGACTATACTGCATAACTGCCCCTCGCTTTGTTATTTATCGCAAATTGTTGGAGAAAAAATGGGCGAAACACTTTGCTTAATCATTAATTTATAGTAATTTTGCCGTGCGACGTGCGCCCGCGTGCGCCGCACAGCTATTTATTACTCTTCACGCAGTGGGGCCGGCGGGCTTCCCTTGCAAACATCCGAGTATACAAAAACAATTATAAATTATTTAAAATCAACATTTTATGTGGTTAATCAATTCTCCTATCGGTAGGAAAGTGGTGATGTCGGTTACCGGTGTCTGCCTCATTCTCTTCCTCACCTTCCACTGTTGCATGAACGTGGCCGCATTCTTCAGCGGCGATGCCTACAACACGGTGTGCGAATTTCTTGGGGCTAACTGGTATGCTGTGGTGGGAACCTTGGCTCTCGCGGCCTTGGCCTGCTTCCACATCGTCTACGCTTTCATCCTCACCGCCCAAAACCGCCGTGCTCGCGGCAACCAACGTTACTATGTAACCTCTCGCCGGCCAGAGGTGAGCTGGGCTTCGCAGAACATGCTCGTGCTGGGACTCATCATCCTGTGCGGCTTGCTGCTCCACCTGACCAACTTCTGGGCTCACATGATGCTGCCGGAGCTGACCGGCTGCACCGCCTCGCTGGCCCACAGCCCAAGCGACGGCATCGACTGGATACGCGACACGTTCTCCAATCCGGTGTTCTCAGTCCTTTATCTCGTGTGGATCGTGGCCCTCTGGTTCCACCTGAGCCACGGCTTCTGGAGCGCAATGCAGACTTTCGGCTGGAGCGGCAAGGTCTGGCTGAAGCGCTGGCAGGCCATCGGCATCGTCTATGTTACGCTGCTCATGGGCGTGTTCGCCTTCCTCGTAATCTCGTTCTGGTTCGGCTTTGCCCCGGGACTGCATTAAAAACAATGAATCTTGAATCAAGAATCATGCCATCGCAACCAATTCAACATTCAAAATTCAACATTCAAAATTAATATTATGTCACAAATAGATTCAAGAATTCCAGAAGGCCCTCTGGCCGAGAAATGGACCAACTATAAGGCACATCAGAAGCTTGTGAACCCGTCTAACCGGCGCAAGCTCGACATCATCGTCGTTGGAACCGGACTTGCAGGTGCCTCTGCAGCCGCCTCGCTTGGCGAGATGGGATTCCACGTCATCAACTTCTGCATCCAGGATTCGCCACGCCGCGCCCACTCCATAGCCGCGCAGGGTGGCATCAACGCTGCAAAGAACTACCAGAACGACGGCGACTCGGTCTACCGCCTGTTCTACGACACCATAAAGGGTGGCGACTACCGCGCCCGCGAGGCCAACGTCTACCGTCTGGCCGAGGTCAGCGCCAACATCATCGACCAGTGTGTGGCCCAGGGCGTGCCTTTCGCACGTGAGTATGGCGGCATGCTGGCCAACCGCTCGTTCGGTGGCGTGCAGGTCAGCCGCACGTTCTATGCCAAGGG
>CAZRSL010000147.1:0-1746 GCA_964602785.1 uncultured Prevotella sp. | reverse complement strand
CAATGTCCCAACCGATTAAAAAGATGTCGAACATCAATAATGGCCGCCACAAGGGCCGGCCACTACAAGTGGAAAAATATGAGGGTCTTCCGACATTTGGAGCAATAATATCCGCAATCATCCAACCGTGGGGCAGATCCATCATGCCCGTTTCTGAAGCATCTTTGCGGGCATGATAAATCATGCCCCTACGGTATGGTGTTTGGTTGTTCTGACGTTTGCGGACACACTTAAAAAATCAGCGTCATCGTCAGGTGGCTCTTTGTCGATTTTCCGAAAAAGTTGCTGCGGCGGTTTAACCTTTCCGATGTAATTGTGGAAGTTGTCAACACTTTGCCTTGATGGTTTGCCACAAATGTTTAACTCGTTGGCGTAACCTGCTGAAAACAACTTCCTTGTGGCAGTCGGGCTTGGCGAGGCTTCTGCCGGGGCGCAAAAAAGTTGGCTTTGGGGTGCATTTTTAACACTATGGATTGCCGTTTATATGAAACTATTTAGTATTTTTGCACCCAAAAGCGACCAAAAACGGAAAACTTTTTTCCGAGTCGAGACAAAAAAGTTTTCCAAAACGGACAACTTTTCTCGCTTCAAGGGCACGAACATTTTTCAAATAAATATATCAAAACGATCTGAACATGGATTCGAAAGACTTCACTATCACCAAACGAGACGGGAAGAAGGAACGCTTCTCGCTTGACAAAATCATGAACGCCATCGTAAAGGCGTTCGACTCTGTCCACCAGCAAGCCGACCTCGGCGTAATATCGAAAATCATCAGCCACCTGCAGCTCGCCGACGGCGTCAAGGTGGAAGACATACAGAACCAGGTGGAGACGGCCCTGATGGAAGAGGGTTTCTACAAGGTGGCCAAGAGCTTCATCATCTACCGCCAGCAGCACCAGGAAGACCGCGACACGATGGAGAAGATGAAGTTTCTCTCGGAATACCTCAAGGCCGACAACGCCGCCACGGGCTCGAAGTTCGACGCCAACGCCAACGTGGAGCACAAGAATATAGCCACTCTGATCGGCGAGCTGCCCAAGGCCAGCTTCATCCGCCTGAACCGCCGCATGCTCACCGAGCGCATCAAGAAGATGTACGGCAAGGACTTGGCCGACGAGTATGTCGACAAGCTGACCCACCACTTTATATATAAGAACGACGAGACCAACCTGGCCAACTACTGCGCCTCCATCACCATGTATCCGTGGCTGCTCGGCGGCACCATCAGCATCGGTGGCAACTCCACCGCGCCCACCAACCTCAAGTCGTTCTGCGGCGGCTTCATCAACATGGTGTTCATGGTCTCCAGCATGCTGGCCGGAGCCTGCGCCACGCCCGAGTTCCTGATGTACATGAACTATTTTATCCAGAAAGAGTACGGCAAGGACTACTACCAGCATGTCAACGACGTGGTCGACCTGAGCCTGAAGAAGCGCACTCTGGACAAGGTGATCACCGACTGCTTCGAGCAGATAGTCTACTCGCTCAACCAGCCCACCGGCGCCCGCAACTACCAGGCCGTGTTCTGGAACATCAGCTACTACGACCGCTACTACTTCCAGTCGCTCTTCGACAACTTCTACTTCCCCGACGGAAGCCAGCCCGACTGGGAAGGCGTCAGCTGGCTGCAGAAGAGGTTTATGAAATGGTTTAACAAGGAGAGGACAAAGACCGTGCTCACCTTCCCCGTCGAGACCATGGCCATGCTCACCGAGAACGGCGACTGCAAGGACAAGGAGTGGG
>CAZRSL010000146.1:0-2000 GCA_964602785.1 uncultured Prevotella sp. | reverse complement strand
CGTCGACCATCTCGATGCACGAGATAGGCACGGTGTTCTTCCAGGAGGAGCTGCGGCTGAGCCGTCCGCGGGCGGCGTGGATCGTTACGCTGTGGTGCGGCATGATAGCTGTGGTGTGCTCGCTGTCGTGCGGGGCGGCGGAGATAAACCTGTTCGGACTGTCGGCGCTCGACTTCTGCGACTTCCTCACGTCCAACATTCTGCTGCCTCTCGGCGCACTGGCCACGTGCCTGTTTGTGGGGTGGGTGGTGCCCAAGAGCGTGGTGCGCGACGAGTTCACCAACTGGGGTACCGTTGGCCGCTACAGCTACTATGTGTGGCTCGTGATGGTGCGCGTGGTGAGCCCGGCGTGCGTGGTGGCGGTGTTCCTTCACCAGCTTAAACTCATCTGACCCATGGGCCGAGGCTTCTCCACCTATAGCAAGTCGGAGCGGCAGGTGCTGCTCACGCTTCTGCTGATTGGCGTGGCGGCTCTCGCCGTGATATGTCTGATTGGAGGAGGAAAACCAGAAAGCGAGACCGAGACTGCAGACGAGCAGGGACAAACCGGCAAGGCCAAAGCCGACAGCACTGCCCGGCGGCACACATATTATTATAATGTGGAGGGCGAGCGGGCCGAGCTGTTCCAGTTCGACCCCAACACTGCCGACAGCACCCAGCTGTTGCGCTTGGGGCTGAAGCCGTGGCAAGTCAGGTCGATTTATCGCTACCGTGCCAAGGGTGGCACGTTCAGCCGCAAGGAGGACTTCGCACGCCTCTATGGGCTGACGACGAAGCAATACAGGCAGCTGGAACCCTACATCGTCATCGGCCAGGACTATCGGCCAGCGGCTGAGACCGTGCCCCAACCACCGGGACAGAAATCCCAAACCTACACCCGCGACACCACCATCTATCCCAAGAAGCTGGCCCGAGGCGAGCGCATATCGCCCAACCTGGCCGACACTACGATGCTGAAAAAGGTGCCGGGCATAGGAAGCGCTCGCGCGGCGGCCATCGTAGGCTACAGGGAGCGGCTTGGCGGATTCGTCAGCCGTGAGCAGTTGCTCGATATAGCGTCGTTTCCCGCCGAGGCTCTCGACTACTTCAGCGAGCCACACGAGCCCGTCAGCCGGCTGAACATCAACACCGCCACAAAAGCACAGCTGCGCCGCCACCCATACCTGAACTATTATCAGGTGAAAGCCATACTCGACTACCGTCGCACGCATGGCCGCATCAACAGCCTCGACGACCTGGCGCTCAACCGCGACTTCCCTGCCGAGGCCCGCCGCCGGCTCAAGCCCTACGTGGAGTTCTGAACGATGCCGATAGAGCCGTCCCTTCGAGGCGAAAGGGCTGGTTTGGCGGGGCGAAAGAGCCTCCGCTGATGTTGTAAGCTTATAGCAAACGATCGTAGGCTAAGCAGCAAACGATCGTGAGCTATGCGGAGAAAGATGAAGACGATTTTTGTCATGGTAAAGATAAAGGTACACCGCGGCCTCGAACAGATAGGAGGCTGCATCACAGAGATTTGGACCGAGACCTCACGCGTGTTCGTCGACATGGGGCAGAACCTCTATGGATGCGGAGAGGAGGCCACGCCCGAGGAGGACGAGGAAATGGTGGAAGCTCTGTTTGCTCAAAACAAAAAGGAGCACGAGGCCGTGGTCTACACCCATGGGCACAACGACCACATCGGCCTGTTCATGTACGTGCCCGACGGTGTGCCGCAGTACATGAGCGACGGCACCAAAGAGCTGACGCTGACCCGCTACGAGCTGATAGCACAGTCGCACCGAATGTCGCTGAGCAAGGCCGACGTCGAGTTGACAAGGGAATACTACGAGCAGGTGGTGGAAGAGGACAACAGGCTGATAGGCAAAATCAAAGCCATCATCACATGGCGGCGTGCTGCCAACCCCGATGCGATACGCGTAGGCGACATCACCATCACGCCTTTCCACTGCAACCACTCCATCTACGACGCGTCGATGCTGCTCATCGAGGCCGACGGCAAG
>CAZRSL010000145.1:0-2137 GCA_964602785.1 uncultured Prevotella sp. | reverse complement strand
TACTCGCACAAACTCAAAATCCAGCTCGACATAATTTTTAGAACCGACCTTAAGTGTGAATGAACTATCCGCTTGTAGTAGCCGTCCCTTGTGGCGGCCATTATTAATGTTCGACCTCATTTTTAAGCGGTAACGACATTGTTTTATGGCCGGCACAGGGCACGGCCATTGCAATTGGATGACAAATTTGGAACTGTCTGGACTACGCCGGCAATATGAAGTTGAGCACCTCCTGCTCCACCGTCGCCGTCATCGGCTGGCCGGGGGCGCAGTTGAGCAGGCGTCCGTCAAGCCCCACGAGGGCGTGGCCGCTCTTCAGTATCTCCACTTTGCGCGTGCGGTAAGGATGTACGCTGCGATGGTTGAGGAAGCGGTTGCTCACAAAGAGGTAGATGCCCTCAAAGAGTTGGGTTACCTTGGGATGGTAGACCACCGACACGTCGAGCAACCCGTTGTATGGCACGGCGTTGGGTGTCTGTCCGTAGCCCAGCGCGTTGCCAATGCAGAGGGTCATTATGCGGCGGCGGATGGTCTCATCGTTTATCTTCAGGTGCATCGGATAGTCCATGCGCTGGAACACCATGAGCAGGAACGAGGCCAAAAACGACAGTGAGCGCGAGCCGAAGAAGATGTGGCGTGTGCGGCGGCGCAGATTCATTATGTTGGCAATAAGACCCACATTGATGCAGTTGAGGAAGTAGCGGTGGCACTTCTCACCATGCTGATTGGTGTAGTTGAGGCGGCCAACGTCAATCTTGCGCACGCGGCGGCACGCCAGAGCTTTCACGGTGAGCTCAACGTCGCCGTCGTAGGAACCCCAGAAGCTGGCAAAGTCGTTCATCACACCGTTGGGAATGACGCCGAAAGCCACTTCGCCCCTCTTCTGACTGTCGAACTGCATCAGGCAGTTCACTGTGTCGTTGAGCGCCGAGTCGCCACCCACAATAATAATAGTGCGGTAACCATTGTTCACCAGCATCTTCACCAACCGGCTCACACTCTCTGAGTTCTCACTCTGCACGAAGTCGTAGGCCACACCTTCCTCTTTGAGGGCTTTCTCCACCCTCGCCCATCGCCTTGTGCCGTGTCCGGCTCCCTTTGGGCAATAGATTATGCCCCATCGCTTATTGTCTGTCATCTTGCAATTCTGCTATTCTAATCACTTCTTCCACTTTCTTCTCCATTGGCAACGTGGCGTCGACCCAGTGGATTTTTATCCCTCGACGCTCCATCCCACGAAACCATGTCATCTGCCGCTTGGCAAACTGGTGTATGGCCAACTCGAGGCTGCTGAACATCTCGCTTTGGTTTATCCGACCGAGCACGTAGAGCGTCACCCACTTGTACTCAAGACCGTAATACATCAGGTCGTCAGGAGCCACACCGCTTTCCAAAAGCGACCTGACTTCGTCGGCCATGCCCTCGCCGAGCCTCTTCTTGAGCCTGTCGGTTATGCGTTGCCGGCGGAGGTCGCGGCTTATAGCCACTCCCATCACTGTGGATGGCACGGGGTCGTACTGGCGCAGTTCCGTCGGATGGTCCAGATTGTACTGCTCTATCTCTATGGCCCTGATGGCGCGGCGCGGGTTGTCGATGTCGGTCTTGTTGTGCATCGCCGAGCCTGTCTTCTCTTTCAGCTCAGCCAACATCCGAGCCAACTCGTCCAATGGCTTGTTCTCCAACTCCTGCCGCAGAGCCTCGTTGCGCGGCACTGGCGAGAGGTTGTAGCCACGGAGCACCGACTCCATATAGAGCCCGGTGCCGCCACAAAGCATGGGCAGGGCTCCGCGTGCCACTATCTGCTGGTATGCCTTGTGGAAATCGGCTTGATACTGGAACAGGTTGTATTTCTCGCCAGGCTCGCAAATGTCAATCAGATGATATGGTATCTGTTTGCCGTTGACCACATAGTCGGCCAAGTCCTTGCCTGTACCGATGTCCATGCCACGGTAGACCTGCCGCGAGTCGCCGGAGATTATCTCTCCGCCGAGCTCGTAAGCCACGTGGGCGGCAAGGGCGGTCTTGCCAGTGGCTGTAGGGCCGAGTATGGTTATCATTTTTCTCATCTGCACGGGGATTACAACCGCAAAGATACAAAAAAAGCCGTTCCGCGCAAAGCGGAACGGCCTATAATTGC
>CAZRSL010000144.1:0-2224 GCA_964602785.1 uncultured Prevotella sp. | reverse complement strand
TCATCCAGAAGTCGGGCAGCTGGTTCTCCTACAACGGCAGCAAGCTGGCTCAGGGCCGCGACGCCACCAAGAAACTCATAAAGGACAACCCCGAGCTTATGGAAGAGCTGAAAGCCAAAATCATGGAGGCTCTGAAAACTAAGCGCGACGAAGAGTAACAGTCAATTATAAGCTCATCGGGGCGGCGAAACGCTGGTTTCGTCGCCCCCTTTTTATGTATATACATACCGAAAAATGCACAATTTAGGGCTTTTTGTGCAGAAAGATGAAGAAAAACAGAACAAAAAATTGGCAGTTTTAAACAATCTTCATACCTTTGCAGCCGACTTTTAAGGTTTTTTACATATTTCGAAAAGGTATGACACTCATTAGAAAATGCAGCATGCTCGTCGGGATGACGCTTGCTTCACTGCCCTCACAGGCTGGAGGAATCCTCACAAACACAAACCAGAGCGTACAGTTTCTGCGCAATCCGGCCCGAGACGCAGTCATCGCCATCGACGGAGCCTACAGCAATCCAGCTGGCGTGGCGTTTTTATCCAAAGGCTTCCACCTCTCAGTGGCCAACCAGAGCGCATTCCAGACCCGCACCATCTATAGCGGAATGTCGGTAAATGGGCTTGAGGGAACGCCCTACTATCAGCCATTCACGCTCAACGGAGGCGACGCCAACGGCGTGAAGAAGTTTAAAGGTGAGGCATCGGCACCTGTGCTGCCATGCATTCAGGCCGCCCTCAACTACGACAAGTGGGGCTTCCAAATCAACGCAGGACTGATAGGCGGTGGCGGAAAGGCCACATTCAACCACGGTTTGGCCTCGTTCGAGCGGCAGGTGGCCATGCTCCCGGCACTGCTGCAACAAGCCAACACCACATTCCAGAGCCAGTATGGCGTCGACCTCGGGCTTGGCTCCGACACGCCAGGCTACAGCGTGGAAAGCTATATCCACGGTCAGCAGTACGTCTTCGGCTTTCAAGTGGGAGCCACCTACAAATTCAACGAGCATTGGGCCGTCTACGGCGGATTCCGCTTCAACTACATCTACAACAAATACGAGGGCAACATAACCAACATAAAGGTGAACATCGGCGGAAACATGGAGAATCTCTACGACCGTCTGGGCGCCACGTCCGACCAACTTTCGCAGCAGGCGGCTGAATACAACCAGAAGGCCAACTCGCTGGCTCTGTTGGCCGAGCAGGCACGCTTGGCGGGCAACGACGACGCGGCGCAGCAGTACTCAGCAGCAGCCACTCAGGCGGCAACGGGCGCAAAGATAGCAGAGGGCGGCGCTGAGACCATCGACGGAGTGAAGGAGCAAGTGGCCGACAAATATCTCGACTGCACCCAGCGAGGCTGGTCGATCGACCCAATCATCGGTGTCGACTTCCGCTATGGTCGCCTCAACATAGGCGCAAGACTCGAGTTCACGACCCACTTCAACATAGAGAACGACACGAAGCGCGACGACACGGGACTGTTCGCCGACGGAGTGAACACCCCTGGCGACATGCCAGGCATACTGACCATCGGCGCACAGTACGAGATAAAGCCGCAGTGGCGCGTCATGGGCGGCTTCCACTACTACTTCGACAAGGATGCCCGAATGGACAAGGACAAGCAGACCAAGCTGAGCCACAACACTTGGGAGTGGAACGTGGGCACAGAGTACGACCTGAGCAAGAACTTCGGCGTGTCGGCCGGTATGCAGCGCACACTCTACGGACTTGGCGACGGCGAGTTTCTCAACGACATGAGCTTCGTGGTGAGCAGCTACAGCGTGGGCCTGGGATGCTGGTTCCGCGTGGCCAAGAAGGTAAAGGCCAACGTTGGCTACTTCTGGACCAACTATGAGACATTCAACAAGCAGAGCGATTCGCAGATGACGCTGGCCGGGCAGACCATCGACACACACAACACCGACGCCTTCACCCGTACCAATAAGGTGTTTGGCGCAGGAATTGAGGTTGACTTCTGAGCGACAAATCAACTGTTATCACATTGTGAGCCAGACAAGCCATTAGACTTGCCTGGCTTTTAATTTCCAATCTAAAAACTAAAAAACTGTTCGTTTCTTTTGTGGTTCAGCTCTTTTCCACTATCTTTGCAAAAAAACTAAACAATATGCAGAAAGAACCACAGTACGTACGCTTCGACTGGGCCATGAAAAGGCTCCTGCGCGACAAGGCCAACTTCGGCGTGCTCGAGGGCTTCCTAACCACGC
>CAZRSL010000143.1:0-2284 GCA_964602785.1 uncultured Prevotella sp. | reverse complement strand
TAGGGTCGATTGAACGGGGAGCCTGTGATTCCGTGGGTGCAAGCACCCACGGTTAAGGAGCGGTGATGCCTCCGGCATCATCTGCTTCTAACGACCGATTTGGGATTATTGATACACCCTCGAAACACAAATAGTACCAATAGTATCTATAGCGACTATAGGTACTATTGGTACTATCCATCCTCAATCCTCAAAACCTGACAGTAAACCGATGCTGGCCGCCGCTGTACTGATAGCCGACGCGCCAATGGTGGTAGTCGCAGATGCTCTTCACAATGGCCAAGCCCAGGCCGTTGCCTTTCTGCTGCTTGGTGCGGTAGAAGCGGGAGAACACGCGCTCGGGGTCGAGAGCCGGCTCGTCCGACGGGTTGGCCACCGTGAGGCAGCCGTCGCCGACGCTGATGCTGATGGTGCCGCCCTTGCGGTTGTGGCGCACGGCGTTGACCACGAGGTTGTTGATGAGGCTTTCGAGCAGCGTCTCGTTGCAGCTGACGGTGAGGTTAGGGTCGCTGAAGTCGGTCGTTATCTCCAAGTCGCCGGCTATGCTCTTGAGCTGGGGCAGGATGGAGCCAATCTTGTCGGCCACGTTCACCTCCGCCATCGTGCTGTACTGGTTGTTCTCAATTTTCGAGAGCAACAGCAGGTTGCGGCTCAGGCGCGACGTGTGGCGTATCTCCTGGTATATCTGCACCAGCTCGTCGGCCTGCCGCTCGGTCAGGTCGGGGTCCTGCAGCAGGTTGTCGAGCTTGCTCTGCACTATGGCCAAGGGTGTCTGCAGCTCGTGCGAGGCGTTCTCGGTGAACTCCTTTTGCACTTGGTAGCTTCTGACCGAGTCGGTCATTATTGTGGTCAGCGTGGTGTTCAGCTCGTCAAACTCCTTTGTGCCGGAGTGGCCGAGCTGCGGTATGTCGCCCTTCTCCACCTTGAAAAGCTTCACCTTCTCCAGCGTGTCGTGGAAAGGCCGCCACAGCCGCTGCGGCACATAGCGCATCACCACCAAAACGGCTATGACGAGAATGGCCACAAACGACATGAACTGGATGAACAGTCCGACGATGGTGTCCTGCTCCAGGTCGATGTCGGGGTTCTTGATGCCGTAGTCGAGCACCAGGTCGGCCAAATCTTCGGCATAGAAGCGGGTGGTGATGAAGTAGAGCACGGGTATCGCGCACACTATCAGTGCCATCATGCACACCACGAAGCGCTCCATCAGCCTGCGTGTCAGCGTCTTTTCCCCTTTCATTCTGTCCATACGTATCCAGTTCCGTAAACGGTTTTTATGCAGTCTCTCACCCCAGCCTTGGCCAGCTTCATCTTCAGGTTCTTGATGTGGCTGTAGATGAAGTCGAACGAGTCCATCATGTCGGCCATCTCGCCGCTCAGGTGCTCGGCGATGGCGGGCTTGGAGATCACCTTGCCAGCGTTGCCGACGAAGAACGTGAGCAGCTCAAACTCGGTGCGCGTCAGCGGGATGGGGTGGCCGTTGGCCGATACCGTCTTCTGCAGCAGGTCAATGGTCAGTCCGTTGCTGCTGATGGTGTTGCTTGCCGAGAACTCCTTGCGCCTGATCAGGGCGTAGATGCGCATCGACAGCTCTGCCAGCGCGAAGGGCTTGGGCAGGTAGTCGTCGGCACCGATCTCCAGTCCGCTCACGCGGTCGTCGATGGAGTCTTTGGCCGAGATGATGATCACGCCCTCGCCCTTGTGGCGGCTGCGCAGGGAGCGCAGTATGTCGAGGCCGTCGCCTCCGGGCAGCATCAGGTCGAGCAGCACGCAGTCGTAGTCGTAGCTGCCGGCCATCATCTTGGCGTCGGCGAACGTGAACGCCTGCTCGCACAGATAGCCCTGCCCCTCCAAGTAGCGGCGGATGCTGTCCGACAGCCGCCGCTCGTCTTCTATAATCAATATCTTCACAACTTTAGAAACGCTGTGGCACGCCGTTTATTATATATATAATGTGAGAAAAGATTTGATGAATATCCGCAATTGACAGAAAAGCCTCGTGAGAGGCTTAAGTATCAATAACCCCACACTAAGCAAAGCGCAGTGTGGGGTTAGGATACGGGCGAATTTCAACGTGCCTCGAAGAGCGCACAAGCAGTGCCACTTCAGCAGTGCTTGTGCCCCATCGGGGCACGGCTGTTATACCATTATGACACCCCAGTCTTTGCTTAGTGTTAAGCATGATTCAGCGTCTCCGACGCTGTGTATTAACCTTTTCATGTGTTTGCGGACAATCATTTAGTACCAATAGTCATCTATAGAAACTATAAGTACTATTGGT
>CAZRSL010000142.1:0-2597 GCA_964602785.1 uncultured Prevotella sp. | reverse complement strand
TTCGACGCACGCTATCAGGGAGAGAGTGGAGGAATGCCACGCCGTACTGACAAGCCTGCCAACCGCATGGGCGATATAATGGGTGCCGTTGACTACATTCAGAACTTCCCCGGTGTAGACCCTGAGCGTGTCGGCGCTTTCGGCATCTGTGGGGGTGGCGGCTATACCTTCGCTACCGGCGCTGAGGACCACCGCATAAAGGCCATTGCAACGCTGAGCCTGTTCAATACCGGCGACGTGCGCCGCAACGGATATATGCGCACGCAGATGAACAATATCGACGAGCGTCTTCGTGACGTATCGCTTGCCCGTCAGAAAGAGGCTGCCGGTGCTGAGCCAGAAGTAATGGGCTTCACCAATATGACTCCCGACGAGGCACGAAAGATAAAGGTTGACCTCTATCGCGACGGTTACTTCTATTACAGCGTGACACATAAGTCGCCCAATGCTCCGGGCACATATCTCAAGAGCTCTCTGATGGACATGATGGCTTGGGACGCTACCGACCACGCCGACCTTATCACTCAGCCGCTGCTCATCATTGCCGGTTCCATTGCCGACAGCCGTTATATGAGTGAGGAGGCTTTCGCTAAGGCCAACCACACTGCCGACAAGGAACTGTTCATCGTTTCCGGTGCCACACACATCCGTACGTATTTCGTCAAGGAGTATGTCGACCAGATAACCGACAAGATCCGCTCGTTCTTTACTGCCAAGCTTGCAGCAAACAAATAAGGCTATGAGGTTTAGATTATTATTGTCAGTCGCTGTTGTGCTGTCAAGCATTACAATGGCAGCACAACAGGCGATGCCGTTCAAGTACGGCGCTCCCTTGCCGAAAGAGGCTTTCCACGGCGAGGCATACATCAACAACATCATTGCCAACGACAGCGTATTCAACTTTCCTCAGACCAACGTCATCACGTTCGCCCCCGGCTCACACAGCAATTGGCACCGTCATGGTGGCATGGATTTGCTCGTCACTGGCGGCGTCGGAATCTATCAGGAGGAAGGCAAGAAGGCGCAGGTGTTGAGAAAGGGCGATGTGGTGCACATTCCCGCAGGTGTGCGCCACTGGCACGGCTCTTTCCCCAGTGAGTGGTTCCAACAGATTGTCATCTACGATAACAAGTGGAATGACGGCGCCAATTACCACGACGCTGACAACCTCGTCTCTGATGAGTACTATGCCCACCTTGACACGATAGACCGCAACCATCAGACCCCGTCAGACATCAGTATGTTCGCTCCCGCCGACTCGCTCATTAAGTTGCCGACATTCACTGGAGAAGTGCGACTGTCGAAAACGTTGGGTGATGACAACGCCTCAGGTGCGCCCTCCATCCACAATGTGGTGTTTGAGCCGGGTGTCTACAACGCATGGCATGAGCACGCAGGCGGGCAGATTCTTATCGTTTCCGACGGCGTATGCTATCATCAGATAGAGGGCGGAAAGGTGGAAGTGCTGCACCCTGGTGATGTGGCCAAGTGTCCACCGGGCGTGAAGCACTGGCATGGTGCGGCTCCAGGCTCACGCATGGCTCACCTCGCTACAAACACCAATCCCGACAAGAAAGGCGTGAAGTGGTACCGTTTCCTCGACAAGGAAGATTATAACAACATTGGCAACCCATAACTACAAAAGGCCTTACATTCAGAAACGACACAAAGCTTCATCTCCTCAATGACAGCCGTGATAAGCTTCCGTGTGTCGTCAATGACTATAAGGCCACCGCAACCCCACAGATGTGGAGTTGTTTCGCACCACAGCTACGAAGTGACCACATTGTGGTCACGTGATGACCAAAGCCTGGTCACGTGGTGACCAAGCCCTGGTCACACGATGACCAAGCCTTGGTCACACTATAATGCTCATAGCTTTGCTTGGCTTTGTGCGTGTTTGCACAATCTTTGCAGCAGACTATTTACGAAGATGTAAATAATTGGAGAATCACAAAAAGGCAGCTTTCTAAACAGAGGCTGCCTTTTGTATAATATATAAACGCTTGTCTAAAGGTAATTAAATCCTGACTTTCTTTCCGTCAATTATGTATATGCCACGGGGGAGACGGGCAGTGTCATTGCCGAGATACTGTCCGGTAAGGCTGTAGACACCTTTCTTTTTATTATTGTTGTTGGCGGCTTTAACCTTTTCAATTCCTGTAGAAGTCACGAGCTCAAAGGACACCTGAGTGTCACCGTGTCCGAACAGCTCCAGTCCGGAGTCAACCTTACCTATGCTCTGCATATCGAACACCTCACCGTTCTGAGCATAGCGAATTACAAAAGAGTGGGCTGGCGGCCAGTAGATAATCTCGCCAACCTCGTAGCCACGATCCTGGACGTTGTCGGTGGGCAGAGCGTCGGGATAGCGGTAGCACATCTCGTTGTCGTAGAGGTCGAGCATGTCGAGCGTCATCGGCATCTGCGCGATGATAGCCCTCGACGTCGGATTGTCATAGAATGTTGCCATTGCCGTCTGTCTGTTGACGGTCATCTTCACTGTGTAAGTTTTCTGTGCCATAGTCGTACAAGACATTAATAGGCGCAGCGGATATTTTCCGTGGATTGGTCACTCTCTATCCAAGAACGGTGAA
>CAZRSL010000141.1:0-2678 GCA_964602785.1 uncultured Prevotella sp. | reverse complement strand
TATTGATACTTAAGCCTCTCACGAGGCTTTTCTGCCGATTGCGGATAATCATTTCTATGAATAATTCAGGTTACAGTAATTGACCAGAAATTATTTTCTGTTGGGGAGCAGCACTACGCTATAAAAAGAAAGTCATGGTCAAATTACTGGCTAATTACTGTAAATTACTGGAGAATAACTGGGAATTACTGGAGATTTATTATTGTAGTTTGGGAAATTTTGCTAACTTTGCATACAAAAAATGTATTTATGAAAGAAAACGACGGCAACAAACTTACTGACGCATGGGGCGAGGTGCCGCCGTCGGGTGTGGTGCCCGACGACGGCGAAGGCTTCTCGCGGCAGTTCACCGACATGCAGGTGGTGTCGTCGTCGGGATTCAACATACTTGTGCGGGCCAAGCGCGACGGGCGGTGGTGGATGCTGAAAGGGCTGAAGGCTGACCTCCGCGGCGACGCCAACTTCCAGCACCTGCTGCGCAAGGAGTACGACCTGCTCTCGCAGATGGCCGTCAGCGGCGTGGTGAGCGTCGATGGCATGGAGGACGTTGCGGGGATAGGCGAGTGCATCGTGATGGAATGGGTCGACGGGCAGACGCTGAGCCAGTGGCTCGCCTCGGGGCACAAGCGGAAGGAGCGGCGGCGCGTGGCTGACGAGCTGCTTGACGCAGTGGAGGCCGTACACCGCCATCAGATAGTACACCGCGACCTGAAGCCCACCAACATATTGATAACACGCAACGGGCAGCACGTGAAGCTGATCGACTTCGGACTGGCCGACTCCGACAGCTACGCCGTGTTTAAGCAGGCGGCGGGAACAGAGCAATACATGTCAGCCGAGCAGCGCAAGGGCGGCGAGGCCGACTCGCGCAACGACATCTACAGCCTCGGTCTGATACTCGGGCAGATGGACTTGGGACGGGACTGGGCCAAGGCGATAAAGCGGTGTTTGCTGCCGATAGACGGGCGGTGGGCCGACGTGGCCGCCATGCGCTCGGCGATGAGGCGGAGCCGACGGAGGAGGATGCTCGCATGGCTGCTGCCGCTGATAGTGGTGGTGGTTAGTGGCATCGGCTACGGGTCGTACAAGGCTGCCGAACTGCCCACCGACAAGGTGGCCGACTTCCGCGTGGGCGTGCTGCGCTACCAGTCGTGGAACGACTACTCCACGTCGGTGTCGTTTGCACGCGACAAGCGGGGCAAGCCATATTTCACCGACAGCATACTGAACATACCATCCAGCGTGGTGTATGGCGGAAAGAAGTGGGATGTAGGCGAGCTGGGCTTCAACGCCTTTGCCCGCGACACCACGCTCGTGGCCGTCAGCTTGCACTTCGAGGGTTATGGGTCGCTGATGCGCGGCTGCTTCAATGGGTGCAAGCGGCTGCGCGACATCTATTTCTCGGACTCCAAGCCGCCTGAATTTGGCAACAAGATATGGGGTTGCAAGCCGCTCCAGGCCTTCGACCGCGAGCATCTGAGCCAGACCACGCTGCACGTGCCAAAAGGGAGCGCCGACGACTACCGCAAATCGTTGTGGGGATGCTTCAAGAAGATAGTGGAAGAATGAACGATAACAACATAACACTGCTGCGCCAACAGGTGGAGCAGAAACTGAGACGCACGCTCAGACTGCCCCGCGACTTCGAGTGGCTGAGCGAGCGGCTGATGGAGGTGATGCACGAGAGCGTCAGCGGGTCGACGCTGCGCCGCCTGTGGGGAGTGAACAACGAGGGGGTGTCGCCAAGCCGCTACACCCTCGACGTGTTGTCGCGCTTCGTGGGCAGCACGGGCTACGACGATTTCTGCTCGCGCCAGATGCGCCAAGCCGAGGAAAGCGCCAGCAAGCTGGTGGTGGGGGCGTCGGTTGAGGCTGACAAGCTGCCTGTGGGGGCGCGGCTGCTGATCAGGTGGGAGCCAGGGCGCGTCTGCCAAGTGCGCCATTTGGGCGAGGCGCGCTTCGTGATAGAGCACGCCGAGAACACCCACCTGAGCGTGGGCGACACCTTCGCATGCCACCTGTTCATCAATGGCGAGCCGGCCAGCCTGAGCGACATCAGCGGGCCTGAGCACCACTACCCCGTCTACATGATAGGCCGTCTTGGCGGCATCAGCGTGGATGTGCTGGAGTAATTGCCAAAGATTTTCTTTCCCACGAAAATAAAAGAAAATATGAATATCCGCCTTAACCAAATGTAGGGGCATGATTTATCATTCCCGAGTTGCTTCCAGACGGTAAATCTCCAGTAATTACCAATATATATATTTCGTGGTCGTCAATTGTAGTGGCCGTCCCTTGTGGCGGCCATAAAACAATGTCCTTTCTTGTTTTTAAATCGGTCGAACATTAATGAGGGCCGCCACAAGGGACGGCCACTGCACTGGATGGCACTTTAAGCCAATGGCGGGCATGATAAATCATGCCCCTACATGTTGGAATGCGCTTAATCAAAGGACATGGAACATCCTCTTGCAGGGTGCGGCCCTTGTGGCCGTCCGCATCCACATTGCGCTTCGTTTGTGCGGCGGACGGCCACAAGGGCCGCACCCTGCAAGAGGTAAATTCACTTGCGAAAGCTGAGTAAGATGCAAAATGATTACCCGCAATAAACAGAAAAAGACCAGTACAAGAATGTGGCGGGAATAGTCTCGAAGAGACTAAAGTGTCAATAGCCCCAG
>CAZRSL010000140.1:0-2715 GCA_964602785.1 uncultured Prevotella sp. | reverse complement strand
AAGAACTGGACCGACGTGCGCCAGTTCAACCTGATGTTCTCCACCGAGATGGGCTCCACAAGCGATGCCACAAGCAAGATTTACCTGCGCCCAGAGACGGCCCAGGGCATTTTCGTCAACTTCCTCAATGTGCAGAAGACTGGCCGCATGAAGCTGCCTTTCGGCATAGCCCAGATTGGCAAGGCCTTCCGCAACGAGATAGTGGCACGCCAGTTCGTGTTCCGCATGAGGGAGTTCGAGCAGATGGAAATGCAGTTCTTCTGCCAGCCGGGCACTGAGATGAAGTGGTTTGAGTACTGGAAGAAGCACCGTCTGCAGTGGCACGAGGCTCTTGGCATGGGCGATGAGAACTACCGCTTCCACGACCATGAGAAGCTGGCCCACTATGCCAATGCCGCCACCGACATAGAGTTCCGCATGCCGTTCGGCTTCAAGGAGGTGGAGGGCATCCACTCGCGCACCGACTACGACCTGTCGCAGCACGAGAAGTTCAGCGGCCGCTCGATAAAGTACTTCGACCCCGACCGCAACGAGAGCTACACACCGTATGACGTGGAGACGTCGATTGGCGTCGACCGAATGTTCCTGAGCGTGATGTGCCACAGCTACACAGAGGAGCAACTCGATAATGGCAGCTCGCGCGTGGTGCTCAAGTTGCCAGAACCTCTGGCTCCGGTGAAGTGCGCTGTGCTGCCGTTGGTCAACAAGGACGGCCTGCCTGAGAAAGCGCAGGAGATAGTGGACGAGCTGAAGTTCCACTTCAACACCCACATCGAGGCCAAAGACTCTATAGGCAAACGCTACCGCCGCCAGGATGCCATTGGCACGCCGTTCTGCGTAACAGTGGACGGCGACACGCTCAAGGACAACACCGTAACCCTGCGCTACCGCGACACGATGGAGCAGGAGCGCGTGCCCGTGGAGCGGCTTCGCGAAATCATTGAGGATCGTGTGTCGATCACCTCGCTGCTTAAGAAACTTGACGTCTGACCGATATGAAGAGTAAACGATACGGCATCCAATTCTTGGCTTTCGCCTTTGCCGCGCTGGTGGCCGCCTGTTCGCTCGTGGCCTGCAGTGAGAGCGACGGCGAGGAGGACGAGTATGCCAACTGGCAGGAGCGCAACGATGAATACTGGACAACGCTCTACGCCAGCACCCAGCAGCGCATAGCCGCGGGCGACACGTCGTGGCGCATCTACCCCCTTTGGGCTCTCACCGACTCCACCGCCACACGCCCCATCGACCACATCGTGGTGCAGGTGTTGGAGAGTGGAAGTGGAACAGAGTCGCCCATATCCACCGACACCGTGGTCATCCACTACAGCGGCAGGCTCATACCCACCACTGAGCATCCCGAGGGCTACAACTTCGAGAAGTCGTGGTCGGGCACGTTCAGCTCCACCACAGCCCTGCCCATCAAGTTCGTCGCCAACGGCGGCATTGAGGGCTTCAACACTGCACTCCAGCTGATGCACCGTGGCGACCACTGGATGGTCTACATACCATACGAGGCGGCCTACGGCTCGCAGGAAAGCTCATCATCCTCTTTCCCGGCCTACAGCAACCTCATCTTTGACATTCGCCTTGTTGACTTCTTCCATCCTGGCGAATATTACCCACCTATCAGATAAATGGCACTATAATAATAGTAAAGGAGGCACAAAGCTCTGAGCTTTGTGCCTCCTTTACTTATAAATGCGGTGAGGTCATTCGGCTTTTTTCGCAACTGTCACTTTGAGGCCAAGGCGCATTATCGCCGACATAGAGATGAGGCATTTGGCCTTGTCCTTGGTGTTGCTGGGCACGAGCAGCCACTTGTCGGCCACGCTGATGTGGTGGTTGCTGATTCTTGTTGTGGCCACAAGAGTTTTGCCCTGATACTGTATGCCCTTGCGCCGTATCAGTTCGAGACCTATGTGTCTTGCAGCTTTTATGAATGTTGACTGCGAGTCGCTGTCTTTTATCACCATTCCGTCGGGGAAAATTACCGACAGTCCGCCCACGTTTCTTCTGAACTTTGCCTCTGGCTGTCGCTTGCTCTCGACGAAGTCGTCGGCCATCTCAATAGTGAGGCCGAGCTGGAGCTTGTCGTTGATTATCTTCAGTTGCAAGTATTTCTGCTGCGTGTCGCTCTGCATGTTGACATACCAACCGTCGTGCAGCGGCTTCATCCATCCGTCGTATTTCGGATACAGCTCGCGGCTGAAAATGTTCTGGTGCCCTATCTCCAAGCCTACAGCAGCCAGCCTCTCAGGCTCGACAGTGCGGAGTGTCTCGAGGTATGTGGCGGTGGCTGTGGTGCAGCAAATGACACTGCCATTGGCAAACGACACTTTCAGCTTTTTGCGGTGGGAGCGTTTGCGAAGGCTCTCGTCGAAAGTGTTGGCTTGTTTTGGTTGGGTCGGTTTCTTTTCCGAAACGTATGGGTTTGTGTTGGCCGAGAACAGCGGGTTGCCTAAGTCGTCGAAGAGGTTGAGCTGTATGGGGGCGGAAGAGCTCTTCATGGGTGTGGTTATTATAGTTTTGCTATTTCCTCAGCCGACAATCCTGTGAACTGGGCTATCTGCTCCACCGAAAGTCCGCCACTCTTCATCTTGCGGGCGGTTTCGGCTATGCCTTCGGCTCTTCCTTCGGCTCTTCCTTCGGCTCTTCCTTCAGCTCTTCCTTCGGCTCTTCCCTTTGCTCTTCCCTCCATCATGCCCTCGCCTCGGG
>CAZRSL010000139.1:0-2769 GCA_964602785.1 uncultured Prevotella sp. | reverse complement strand
GATAGAATGATCTTTCATATTTATTTTATTTCAGAATTTTTAGAACCGACCTTAATACTATTCCACTTGTAGTGGCCTCCCTTGTGGCGGCCATCATTAATGTTCGACCTATTAAAAATGGGAAGGGACATTATTTTATGGCCGCCACAAGGTCGGCCACTACAAGTGGACATTTCATTTAATACTTTTTTTGACACACCTTCCTACGGTGCAACTGCGTGTTTGCCACTACGTCACGTTCGTGTTTTCCGTCGTATGCTCCCTCTCCGCCTTGTCCCGAGGTTTGGGGCTCAGCGGCAGGTCGAGGCTGACGCTGTAGGTTGCCTCGGTCTCGTGGATGTCGAGCCGGTAGTCGTCGCCATAGATGAGCTTCAGCCGCTGGCCGACGTTGCGCAGCCCCACCCCTCCCTCTCGGGGCATGGTCGGGTCGGCGGCGTGCTTGCTGTTGCGGCACTGGAAGAGCAGATGGCCGTCGTCGGCGTCCATTACTATCCTGATGAAGCTGGGCTCGGTGGCGCTCACGCCGTGCTTAAAGGCGTTCTCTATGAAAGTGATGAGCAGCAGTGGCGGCAGCTGCGCCGGTGGCAGGTTGTCGGGTATGTCGGCCTCCACGCTGAGGTTGTCGGCATATCTAAGCCCCATCAGCTTGAGGTAGTTGTGGATGAACGCCACCTCCTTCTGCAGCGTGATCATGGCCTTGTCGCCGTCGTAGAGCACGTAGCGCATCATCTTCGACAACTCCACAATCGACTGCTTCGCCTTCTCAGGGTCGATGTCGACCAGGGCGTGGATGTTGTTCAGAGTGTTCATCAGGAAGTGGGGGTTGATCTGGTACTTCAGGTAGGCTATCTGCTGGCTGAGGTTGCGGCGCTCCAGCTCCTCCATTTCGCGCCGGTCGCTCTGGTTCTTGAAGTAGAGCTTCACCACGAGGTTGACGGCGAGCAGCCCGATAAGCATCACGAGCTCCACCACGTCGACCTGCCCGATGATGAGCGGGGGCTGCTGCCGCATGGGGGGCTTGCGCTGTGAGGGTGGCGCCATGGGCTTGCGCCCTGCGGTAGGCTCGTGCCCTACTGATGGCTCGTGCCCCTCGGCGGGTTTCTGTGGCGGCGCGGCCCTGTGGCCGGGTGGCTCGGGCGGCCGCTGACCCACCATCTGCGGCTCGTCTGACGGGCGCGGCCCCATGGCCTTGTCGCCCGGGCGCAGGGCGCACTCGCAGAGCATGAACACCGTGGCCAGCACGACCACTGAGAGGCAGTAGGCCAGGCGGCGCTGCTTGACGATGAGCAGGGGGGCGAGGACGAGGTCGTGGACGATGAATATGGCCAGAAACACCCCCAGCAGCCCCCACGCTCCCAGCACCTCGCTCCAGCTGAACGCCTGCCCGTCGGTGGTGGCGCGGAAGTAGGCCATCACCACCGGCGCCACAAACAGCACTGCCCACAGCGCGACGTAGACCAGCGTCTCCTTGCTTGGCGTCAGGTGTCTCTTCATTTTTCTTGTCAGTTCCATTGTCAGCATGTCTCCTTCTGAGCACAAAGGTAATGAAAAGGGCGGCACATCTCAAATACTTTCAACCAAAAGGAGGGTTTCTTCAGCGAAAAGTTTTTTCTAAATCGCGCGAACCGACGGCTTCACAACCCCCAATCCTCAAATCTCAAATCTCAATCCTCAAATCTCAATCCTCAAATCTCAAATCTCAATTAGTATGATGCAAAGTTACAAAAAACTTTCCATTCCGCCAAAGGATTACGCCCGCCAGAGCGCAGATTTTTGGAGCGGTAGCCGAAAAAATCACTTGGACTCTGGAAACCAATGGGTTACGCTCCACAAACAGCCCCTTTGCAGGCGTAATGTCGATGAGTGATGACGCCGGAAAACATTATATTTTGGTTCTTCCAGCATTTGTGGTTAAAGCAACTGACGGGGGCGGCGGCCTCACCGCAAGACAACCCGACTTTCGCATAGTTACAGACATCCGTATGCAGGGTGCGGGCCTGCAAGAGGATGTTTAGGAAGCGCATAATTCATTGGAAGCCAATGGCTGTGAAGTCGTAGGGGCATGACTTGTCATGCCCGAAACGCCGCATCTTTGCCAATTGCGGGCATGATGAATCGTGCCCCTACATGTTGGAAATGGACGCGGACGGCCACAAGGGCGCACCCTGCAAGAGGTATGTTCACTTTGCGAAAGTCGGGATGTTTGCCATGGATGTTGTTATGAGCAGTTTACCATGCTGACTGCAATTGTGCACAATTTATTTTGATTGGGGAGAGTCTTGGGCAAAAACACTGCTGTCGAAACAGTTTTGCAATATAATCCAAAAAATGTCAGGGCTTTGACGACACAACGACACAACGACACAAATAGAGAAATGGCACTGCGGAAAACAAGCGCCAAATTGAGACTATTGAGTAAAATTATATTACATATTAATATTATTATATATTATATAATATAATGTATTATAATAAGTTATACTAATTATAATTGTGTTGAAAACAATTTATAATTTAACGAATACGAGCATTGGAAAAAGCTATTTGTGTCGTTGTGTCGTTGTGTCGTTGTGTCGTAAGAGGGTATCAAATGCCGGAAGAGCCCAGAAAATCGTTTCAACATTAAACCCAAATCGGCCATTAGGAATAGATGATACCGAAGGCATCACCGATAGATAACCGTGGGTGCTTGCACCCACGGAATCACAGGCTCCCCAAACAATCGACCCTATCGGGGTCGCCCCTCTGTGTCAGGGAGTTTTAAAGATG
>CAZRSL010000138.1:0-2780 GCA_964602785.1 uncultured Prevotella sp. | reverse complement strand
GATTAAACCCGTTCCAACATGTAGGGGCATGATTTATCATGCCCGCCCTTGGCAAAAAAGTCAGTGATTAGGGCATGATAAATCATGCCCCTACGGTTTCACAGCATTGGCTTACAATGAATTGTTCTTCCACTCCAAATGTGGGAAGAGCCAAAATCCTGGCTTACACCTTCTCCACGGAGTTGCTCTTCACGCGCAGGTAGCCCAGGTGGTGGGCGGCGCCATAGAGGTAGAGAGCCTCCTTGCGCGTGCAGTCGAACTTGTGGCGCAAGGCCTCAAGGAAAGGCTTGCGTTCCACCTCGTCCTTGCCCGCCTCGGCGAAAATCTCGTCGACGGCCTTCTTCAGCTGCTCCGGGCTGTAGTGGTACTTGTGGCGCGAGCGGTAGCTGACCAGCATGCAGGCCAGTACAACTACTATTACAATGATGATGACAACGGTGCTGTTCATGCTCAATAGTGGTTTTAAGGTTACGTGCCAGAGCCGTGAAACTGTGTGGTCGCGCACTCTAACGCCTACAAATTTACAATTTTTTCGCCTTATGGCAAAGCGTTAAAGAGGGAAATTTCAAAAAAAGTCAACTTTGTGTTGTTTTTTTGCCAGTTTTTGTGTCATTGTATCAAGAAAAAAGGCTAAATTTGCCCTCAGAAACCAAACATCCTATACAACCAACACCTTTTTATACCATCAAGCTTATGGATACAGCCAAACCGAATGCCGAAGCCGCCATCGAAGCGGCAGAGAACCAAGACTCCAAGTTCGACCGCCGTCGCAAGATCGTGGGTGCCATCGGTGGCCCCATCTGTGCCGCGCTCGTGTGGATAACGCCCATCGCCGGCCTTAGCCCCGAGGCCCACCGCCTGTTGGCCATCATGACGCTCGTCTGCCTCTGGTGGATTTGCGAGCCCGTGCCAATACCCGTAACGTCGCTCGTCGGCCCCACGCTGTGCGTCATCTGCGGCGTGGCGAGCATGAAGGACGCCTTCGCCGCCTTTGCCAACCCCACCATATTCCTCTTCATGGGCGGTTTCATCATCGCCAAGGCCATGATGGTGAACGGGATAGACAAACGCATAGCCTACGGCATCATGTCGATGAAGTGGGTGGGCGACAAGCCGCGGCGCATCTTCCTCGCCATCGGCGTGGCCTGCATGCTCTGCTCCGGCTGGGTGAGCAACACGGCCACGGCGGCCATGATGTTCCCCATCGCCCTGGGCCTGCTCGAGACCATACGCGAGATGATGGCGGCGCGCGGCAAGGTGATCAACCTGAAGACCTACAAGTATGCCACCGGCCTGATGCTGATGACGGCCTACGCCTGCTCCATCGGCGGTGTGCTCACCCCGATAGGCACGCCCCCCAACATCATCATGATGGGCTTCCTCAACGAGATGTGCGACATCCACATCGGCTTCTTCCAGTGGATGGTGTGGGGCTTCGTGGCCATGATCATCTACTTCGTGTTCGCCTCGTTCGTGCTGACCAAGATGTTCCCCGCCGACGTGAAGCACATTGAGGGCGCCCACGAGTTCATCGAGGAGAAGGTGAAGGGGTTGGGCCGCTGGACCCGCGCCCAGAAGAACACCTTGATCGGCTTCATCATCGCCGTGGTGCTCTGGGTTACCCCCGGCGTTCTGAACATCATCCTCGGCAACGACCATGAGGTGCTGAAGACCTACAACCGCCTCTTCCCCGAGGCCATCGCGGCCATGGTGGGAGCGCTGATACTCTTCTTCCTGCCCGGCAACAAGCGCGACGACGGCATCAAGACCACCGTCATATCGTGGAAGCAAGCCGTGGAAGGCGTGGAGTGGGGCACGCTGCTGCTCTTCGGCGGCGGCCTCGCAATGGGCGGAATGATGTACAGCTCGGGTCTGTCGGCCTGGATAGGCGACCAGATTGTGGTCTGGATGGGTGGAAACCCGTCGGAGCTGACGCTCGTGGCAGTGTTCTGCTTCGTGTCGCTCTTCATGTCGGAGCTGACGTCGCACACCGCCGCCACCAACATGGTGGGCCCGCTGGCCATCGGCGCAGCCCTCGCCGCCGGCTTCAGCCCAGTGCCGGTTGCTGTGGGCGTGGCCCTCTCTGCGTCGCTCGGCTTCATGCTGCCAGTGTCCACACCGCCTAACGCCATCGTCTACGCCAGCGGCTACGTGCCGATCACGAAGATGATAAAGAGCGGCGTGATCATCGACATCGTCGGCATCGCCGTCGTTACGGTGCCCATCGCCTGCTACCTCGTCAAGGCGGTGATGGGGCTGTAGAAGTTCTGATTGTCCACCATAATCAGAGAATAGTCCCGTCGAGACCCAAGTGTCATTTAGTACCGATAGTACCAATAGTACCAATAGTCATCTATAGAAGCTATAAGTACTATTGGTACTATCCCCGCCCATTTGGCTCATCCGACATGGGGGACACTCGAATACATTGAGCCAGGAGAGCTCATCGCAAGGTAAGAGGGTGTATCCAAATGTCGGAAGAACCTGATATTTTTCCACTTGTAGTGGCCGTCCCTTGTGGCGGCCATTATTGATGTTCGACATCTTTTTAATCGGTTGGGACATTGCTTTATGGCCGCCACAAGGGCGGCCACTACAAGTGGATGAATTTGCTCGGGAGGTAGCGCATTATCCTACGATTTCACAGGATGTTCCATGTCCCATGAATAAACCCGTTCCAATATGTAGGGGCATGATTTCACAGCATGTTGCATGTCCCGTGAATAAACCCGTTCCAATATGTAGGGGCATGATTTCACAGCATGTTGCATGTCCCGTGA
>CAZRSL010000137.1:0-2802 GCA_964602785.1 uncultured Prevotella sp. | reverse complement strand
GTTAAACATACTTTTAGACGTTGGAGCTCGTGGTGAGTTTCAGCGTTTTTTTGTGTATTGTCAGACAGGTGCGGATGCCACACCTCTTTTTATTATTATTCATTCAAGCTTCGGAAGTACATAATTCATTGAAGCCAATGGCTGTGAAATCGTAGGGGCATGATTTATCATGCCCGGAATGCAACTATTATGCCGATTGCGGGCATGATAAATCATGCCCCTACGACTATGATCCAGCGAGCTATCATAGAAGCGCACGCTACAGCTGCCCGGCCTCCACCTGCCTCACCACACGCTCGGTGAGCCGGTCGGCGCCCTCGGGGTCGTAGCCCTTGCGCAGACTGGCGTGGAACGTGAAGGCGAAAGCCTGCCAGAAACCCGCGCGCACGGGGCCGAGAAAAGCCTTCAGCAGGTCGTAGGTCGAGGAGTCGCACTCGCGGTAGACCAGCTTGATGAGCAGTTTGCCCTGCTGGTAGGTCAGCTTCTTCATTCTCGGCTTATACTCCTTGAAAATGCTCTTCTCCACATACTTCATGTGCTGGTCGCGCGAACGCTTGTCGGGCAGCGTCTGCAAGTATTCGTAGGTCTCCAGTATTATCTGGTTGGCCTCCTTGGCTATAGGCAGCACCTTCTTCACGTTGTAGACCAGCCGGTTGTAGGCCGCCCGCTGTTTCTCGCTGCTGAACTGCACGGCAGGGTAGACGTAGATCTTGTTGTATTGCACATATTGTATCGAGTCGCCGTCGACGAGCGTCTTGCCCACCTTCACCATCGGCACGAAAGTGGGGCTGTCCATGTCCACCTCGCGGTCCTCGGGGTTGACGGTCGGCTGAGCCTTGTCGGTTTGCGCCGCCGAGGCCAAGGCCATGCTTAGTGATAATATGATCAGTGCCGTGCGTTTCATCCCTTCAGTTTCTCCAGTTCCATTTTGGCAAACTCCCACATCACGATGCCCGCCGTAACGCTAACGTTGAGCGAGTGCTTGGTGCCGAACTGCGGTATCTCAAGGCAACCATCACTCATGTCGACCACCCGCTGGTCCACCCCCGCCACCTCGTTGCCGAACACGATGGCTTGCATGGAAGCCTCTGGCATGTTGCCGGCCAAGTCCTGCAGCTTGGTGCTGCCCTCCACCTGCTCCACGCTCCATACGTAGCAGCCCTCGGCTTTCAGCCTGCCTACCGCATCGACTGCCGACTGTGCATACTCCCAGCTGACCGAGTCCTCGGTCCCGAGCGCCGTCTTGTGTATCTCGACGGGGTTGTGGTCGGGTGTGGCGGTGATGCCGCACAGCACCACACGGCTGACGCGGAATGCGTCGGCTGTGCGCAGCACGCTGCCCACGTTGTAGAGCGAGCGCACATTGTCGAGCACCACCACTATCGGCAGTTTGCGCGCTTGGTGGAACTGCTCCACGCTGAGCCTGTCCATTTCTATGGTCTTGAGTTTCCTCATTGCCTCTGTTGTGCTTTCGGAATACAAAATTAGCAACTTTTCTTCGAAAAAATTTGCGGTGTAACATATTTTTTGTAATTTTGCAACCCGTAAGCCAAACTAATAGGGGCGTAGCCCAGCTGGTTTAGAGCGCCGCAGTCACATTGCGGAGGTCATCGGTTCGAACCCGATCGTCCCTACATTATTTATAATGGCCTCTGTCGCTGAAGTTCTTCCGTGGAGCTTCAGCGTTTTTTGTTCGAGGTGCAGCCATCGCCTTGGGGCACGAAACCACGAGCCAAACTGAAAACAAACGGCATTCTCCATTGATTTGCCGCCCCACTTCTTTGAAAAGTGTATTTTTGCATATTTTGTTTGAACCCAAATCGGTCGTTAATAGCAGATGATGCCGAAGGCATCACCGCTCGATAAGAGGGTGTATCAAAAAGCCTTAAACAGGCCATTAAAAGGGTTCGTCTTGATTTTTCCCTTTGCAGGGGCCGTGTAGGTAGGGTTAGGGCCGGCCCTAAAACAATGTCATTACCGCTTTTAAATAGGTCGAACATTAATTAGGGCCGGCCCTAACCCTACCTACACGACCCCTGCAGTGGATTACTGTTCATAGTATAGTCTATGACGGAAGGAGTAATTGTGATTGCACATTATTTGAATTATGATACACCCTCAATCAAAGGCTCTCCAAACAATCGACCCTATCGGGGTCGCCCCTCTTTGTCAGGGAGTTGTAAAGATGTGCAAGTGCGGCGACCCCGATAGGGTCGGAGGATAGACATTCCACTTACCGAGGGTGCAAGCACCCTCGGTTATAGAGCGGTGATGTCTCCGACATCATTTTTTTGCTCTTCCGACATTTGGAGTGATGCGCGATGGCATTGAGCCTGGAGAACTCATCGCAAGGTAAGAGGGTGTATCAAAATGAGGCCGGAGGCCTCACCGCAAAGTAACCCCGTCTCATCCGTGCGATAGCACGGTGAGGCGGGGTCTACAGCTCATCTCATACAATCGACCCGAGCAGGGTCGCCGCTCCTACATAGAATGCTGATATTCTACCACTCAACAGCGGCGACCCTGCTCGGGTCGATGTCCTACTTTACGATATACCCCCACTCAGCCCTGCGGGCATGAGTGGGGGTATCTTGCGGTGAGGCCTCCAGCCTCATCAGTTGCTATTATCAAATGTCGGAAGAGCCCATTTTGCATTGGTTTGCCGCCCCCACTTCTTTGAAAAGTGTAATTTTTACTTGCATATTATGTTTGAACCCAAATCGGTCGTTAATAGCAGATGATGCCGAAGGCATCACCGCTCCATAACCGTGGGTGCTTGCACCCACGGAATCACAGGCTCTC
>CAZRSL010000136.1:0-2814 GCA_964602785.1 uncultured Prevotella sp. | reverse complement strand
TATATTTGTTTGGGAATCAATGTGGCACAATGTGTAGGGGCATGATTTATCATGCTCGCCATTGGCAATATTCGGTGTTTCGGGCATGATAAATCATGCCCCTACGATTTTCACAGCCATTGCCTTACAATGTTCCATGTCCCATGATTAAACACATTCCAAAATGTAGGGGCATGATTTTACAGCCATTGGCTTTCAATGAATTATGCAATTCCGAAATTGAGTAAAAAGCAATGCCACAACCGTTGTCTGATTCAGTTACACAGAAGTCTAAATTGCGAACTTGTTACCCATCAGCCCCACAATTGTTACCATAATGCTACAATTTTAAGGTGGCAGATGGGCGAAAAATCGTAATTTTGCAGCGAAATGTATATTTAGAGAGGTATAATAAAAGAAAAAAGAATATGAACAAGAAAGTTTATCTCAAGCCGGCATCGGCATATTTCGACCTTGAGGCGGCTATACCACTCTTTGCCGGAACGGCCATACACGTCGTCGACCCGGGCGGCTTCCCCATCGACGACGATGACGATGACGATGACTTCGACGACGATGACGACACCACCGACGACGGCAGTGGTATTCACACCGGCGGCAGCGACTTCACCATCGAAGCGAAAAAAGCTTTCAGCAGCATCTGGAGCGACGATTTAATTTAAAAAAGAAACTAAACAACTATTCCGACTATGAAGAAAATAATCCTTATGGGCGTGGCAGCTCTGATGCTGGCCGCGTGCCAAAACGAAGATGTTACCACCGACACCCAGACGGCGGAGACGGGCAACGTGCACGCCACTGTGGCCGACTGGCAGGCTGACGGCGAGACCCGCACAGCACTCACACTCGACCTTCCTAACAACATCATGAGGTTCAGCTGGAGCGAAGGCGACTTCATCAGAATCTATAACAAGGATGTCAGCTCTGAGCTCATGCTCAAGGACGTTACCGGCGGACTGGGCACCAGCGACGGCATCCTGACCGGCGAGAGCAACCCGCTCGTGCCGGAGCACCAGTACCGTGCCGTCTACAGCAGCAACCCATTGGCCAAGTGGGACCTCACCTACGACTACCTCGACCAGACTCAGAGCGCCAACGACAACTACGACCACCTGGCCGCTAAGGACGTGCTCGTGTCGGCCATCACAACGCCAACGTCGGAGAACAACGCACGGTTTGAAATGGCACATCAAGGCCACATCGTGATACTGAAGATGGCTGTTGATGCTGGCACCTACAACGCCGTGACCATCACAGCCGACAACAACAGCACCGCCTTCACCACAGCTGCCAAGCTCGACCTTTGGGGCGAGACCCTTGTTACACCGACAGCTCAGGCTGGCACTGTTACGCTCAACCTTAATAACATAACAATAACAGACCGCAGCGAAACAAAGAAAGGAGACACGCTTACTGCTTACATTATGATAAGCCCGACCAACTTGAAGAATAACACTCTTACTATCACCGTCAAGGGGGCAGAAGGAACTGAGGATCAAGTGTTCACCGAGGTGGCTGGCCGCAACTTCAGGGCGGGTCGTGCCTCTATCTATCGTTTGCCAGTCGTTGATGATACACCATACGTTGACCTCGACTTGCCAAGCGGCAACCTTTGGGCTTCGTGCAACATAGGTGCCAGTAAGCCAGAGGAGTATGGCGACTACTACGCATGGGGTGAAAGTACTGCTCACATGACATCAACTACTCTTAGTGACTACTTGGGCTATGGCCTTATGCTTAATATCCTAAATAACTATCAAGCTGTTGTCAGGGGCAAGTTCTACAGCTATCAAGACGACGACTTTGACGGTGTTAACTACGACACATCGAAAAAGGTACTTGGCTCAACTAATGCACCCGAAGGAAAGTATTGGGTTACTCCTACCCAGGACGACTGGATTGAGCTGATTGATAATGCAAAAAACGCAGAATGGACATCGGTTAATGGCGTGAGAGGCATAAAGGTTGTTGGTACAAACAACAAGAGCATATTCTTCCCCGCCGCTGGCTATTGGAGTCCAGCTGCTGGCCAATATTACCAGCAAGGCACTCAGATGCGTTATTGGTCGTCAGAGTTCAAGGCAAATTACGAGTCAGGCGATGACGGTTACACTTATCGCGTGGGCTACGGCGCAAACCTTCAATGGATTGACGGAGAAGATGAGGGTAACTTCTACAACCAGGCTTACTACTTTGGTTGCCCTGTCCGCCCAATCATAAAGGGCACAAGCTCGACCACCACAACCGAGTAACGTGATGAGCCAAGCATTCAGACCATGCCTCATCCTGCTCATGGCAGTGGCACTCGCCTCCTGCTCCGGCGACAGCGTGATGCTGCCAGAGCAGGAGCAGCAAACCGCCGAGCAGCCCACGCTGAAGCGGCCGGCCCATACCGACAGCATCGACGTGAGCGGGGGTGACATACCCATCGACGATGACGATGACGACGACAGCACAGCCACCACAGGCATTGTGCTGCCCACCGTCTGAGGCGCAGTCTGACCAAACAAACAAAGAGATCTTTTTTTTCATATACAATTCTGTTGCCCTGCGGGCGCGACGTGATGTCGGGGCCAATGGGTGTTAAGCATTCAAAACAACAGGTTTAATTCTCTGTGCGGCCTGCCGCCGCACAGAGAAAGCTTAGCAATAAGCAAAAAGAGTCTCCCCCGCTGTCCAGAAATGGATGACGGGGGAGAGTTTTTTTGAATGTTGAATGTTGAATTAAGAATGTTGAATTAAGAATGTTGAATTAAGAATGTTGAATTATGAGTGTTGAATTATGAGTGTTGAATTATGAGTGTTGAATTATGA
>CAZRSL010000135.1:0-2853 GCA_964602785.1 uncultured Prevotella sp. | reverse complement strand
TGATAGAATGACCTTTCATATTTATTGTTATTTCAGAATTTTTAGAACAGACCTTAATTCAATTTCGACCACAATGCCAAGATACCGATTATTTTTTGTATTTTTGCAGCGTAATTGATTTGAAACATGAGATTTCGCACAAATATATTGATGGCTTTTGTGGTTTTGTCGCTTTGCTTGGCCAGTTGCGGCCACAAAGACAAAACCCAGAAACAGCCTGACGCTGAGGCCCAACAGCTGCCGGAGGTGAATCCAAAGCTGAAGTCGGGGTTGAAAGAGTTTGCCGAGCGGCCGAGGGTGAAAGGCCAGTTCGGCTTCTACGTCTACGACATCACAGCACAGAAGCCCGTCTATGGGGTGGGGCAGGACCAGTATATGTCGTCGGCTTCTTGCTTGAAACTCATCACCGCTGTGGCTGGCCTCCATCTGCTTGGCGCCGACTATATGTTCCGCACCGCCATCTACTGCCGTGGCCCCGTGGTGGGCGACACTCTGCGTGGCGACGTGGCTTTCATAGGACGCATGGATCCGCAACTGCAGCCGCAAGACATGGACATGTTCGCCCAGGCTCTGCGCAAGGCTGGCATCAAGCGGTTCACCGGCCACCTGGTGCTCGACTTGGCCATGCGCCAGCCCGTCAGGAGCGAGCAGCACTGGTATCCGTGGGACCTCTCCTTCTCCCACTACGGCGTGCTCTTCAAGGGCGAGGACCGCGTGCGCAAGGCTCTCGTGCGTGCCCTGCGCAACCGTGGCATACAGGTGACCGACAGCCAGGTGGTTGACGGAGTTACCACTCGCGACTACCGTTGCTTGCTGCGCTTCAACCGCCCCATTCGCCCGGTGATAAAGCGGATGCTGAAGAACAGCTCGAACACCAACGCCACCTCGCTGCTCTATGCCATCGGCTACAAGCTGAACCCCAAAGCCGACTATGCCACCACGGGCGTGCAATACCTGCGACGCTTCTGCGCCACCGAGCTGGGCATCAAGGACAAGGGCCTCGTCATCCACGACGGTTGCGGCCTGTGCACCTACAACCACCTCTCGCCGCGCTCGCTGGTCCGGGTGCTATGCTACGCCCACAAGGACAAGCGCATCTACGACATGGTGAACAGCACGCTGTCGTGGGCGGGGGTCGACGGCACTCTGGCACGGCAGCTCGCAAAGCCGCAGTTCCGTGGCAACATACGTGGCAAGACGGGCACGCTGTCGCATCCCTACGGCATCAGCTCGCTGGCTGGCTACGCCCGTGGCTCCGACGGCCATCTGCTCGCCTTCGCCATTATGGACAACGACATGTCGGTGCTCGACGCGCGGGTGCTGCAACGCAAACTTTGTGAGGCTCTCGTCAGATGAAACACTCCCTGCTACTGATTGCCCTTGTGGCCTTGATGACGGCTTGCGGCCACAAAACCAAGGTGGAGACGGCTGTCCAACCCGCCGACACGCTGCAACTTGTGGCGGGTCGGGTGCGCCAGTGCGCCCGCCTCTACACCACCAACGTGATAGTGAACAAAATCATCACCCACACCGATGAGGCCAAGGTGAAGGGGCGGCTGATGGGGCACGACATCGATGTGGCTTTGCCTCTCGGCGAGCGTCGTGTGGCCATACCAATAACTGCCACGCTGAAAGCCTACGTCGACTTCAGCAATTTCAGCTCCTCCAATGTCCATCGGCAAGGCGACAAAATAGAGATTACACTGCCAAACCCGCACATAGAACTGACAGCCACAAAGATAGACCACAAGCAGACGCGGCAGGTGGTGCCACTCTTGCGTGGCAACTTCACCGACGCCGAGCTGCAAAGCTATGAGCGGCAGGGGCGCGACTCCATCATTGCCGCCATTCCCGCCGACCGCATAGCCGAGCAGGCGCGGGCCAACGCTGCGAGGGTGCTGGTGCCGATGCTCGTGGAGATGGGCTTCAGCGAGGAGAACATAACCATTACTTTCAGCGACGACTTCAGCGTTGACGAACTGATACGGTCGCTCCGCACACAGAAAAACAAAGGTTGACAGATGGAGAACGGTTGGGACAGATTCATCAGACTGCTGTCGGGCGTGGCCACGTGGGTACTGGCCGCCGCCGCGGTGGTGATAGCCGTGGTGCTTGTGGCCACGATATTGACTGTGCGCAGTTGCAAAAGGCCACAAGTCGAGGTGGCCGACGGCATCGGCATCACGCCGACGCAAATCCGGCAGATAGAGGCCATGGGCCAGATGGAGTTTCTCGGCGTGGCCGACGAGGTGATGGTCGACACTGCCAAGGCTGCCCTCTTTGGCCGCAGCCGACTCTCGAAAATCTACCGTGGCCGTCTGCGCTTCGGCTTCGACCTTAGCAAGGCGCAAAAGGGATGGATCCGGAATGTGGGCGACGACAGTCTCTTCGTTACGCTGCCCCAGATAGAGCTGCTCGACAGCAACTTCATCGACGAGGCCGCCACAACCACATTCTTCGAGAAAGGCAACTGGACCGCAGCCGACCGCGAAGCCCTCTACCAGCAAGCCCGCTCTGAGATGTTGCGGCGCGACTGCACACCGCAAAACCTCGCCTATGCACGCCGCCAGGCCGAGGCCACCATGCGAGAGATTTTCCGCGCCATGGGCTACAGCCGCGTCGGCATCGTATGGGCTGAGCCGTAACAGTTTGACGCAGACCCTTTTACCGCCCGAAAACTACACTGTCAGCATCTTCCATCAATTGAAAATCACGTTGTTATCAATTGATGGGAACGTGATTTACAATTGATAATCACGTTGCCGACAATTGATGGAAACCGATGAAAGTGCCTCAGCCCAGGGAAAACGCACATAAAAATACATCACATTAAAGGTTGTATTCTTCTTTCTC
>CAZRSL010000134.1:0-3000 GCA_964602785.1 uncultured Prevotella sp. | reverse complement strand
AAGGTTGCAAGATTTCCAATCGTCAAGAACAAGCGTTAGTAAACGCTTTCCCATAAATGTCTCCCCCCCCTCGGGCATCTGCTAATGCATCGGCCTTTTGGAAAGGATATTGCAAAGGTACTAACTTTTTGGCAATGCCAAATGAAATTTAAGCAGGAAAATTAAAAACTCACACAATTTATTCTGTGAGAATAAGATTGGGTGAGTTGTCGTAATTGTTACTAACCGATTTTGTAGCCTTGTACCCTCAACTCGTAGGTAAATGCTCTCAGCTCTTGTGGCTTAACCAAATAATCGTTGGTGTCATGAGGATCACTGGCGTTACATACACAAGGTGTGGTTACTTTACAAGAAATCAGTCAATGATGCTACTAAAGCCCAATCGGGCTAATCAAGCCTATAGTGCGCGAAAGACAGATTATTGCTTACTGACGGGATTCCTATTTGCGGAAGTCGTCGGTGATGAAATTGGTTACCTCCACCACCGAGATTAGCTCGCCAGCGGTGTTCTTCAGCTCCACATGCCATTCGTGCAGGGTGTTGCCCCTGTGGAGCAGTCGGCCGTAGGCTGTTATGGTGTCGCCAAAGGCAATGGCCTTCATGTGGTTGGCGCAGACGTTGATGCCAAGTGCCATCTTGCCGGGGCAGAGAGCCATGGAACCCAGACCAGCGAGGTTTTCGGCGAGCGAGATGGTGGCCCCACCTGATAGGAAGCCGAACACTTGCTTGTTGCGGTCGTCAACCTTCATCTTTGCCATTAGCGTATCGGCCTCTGGAGTTGATAAGAATTCCATTCCGAGCGTTCGGCTCAGTCCGTCTTGGTTCTCAATTTGTGGTTTCAGTATATCGATGTTCATTTTAAAAATCTTATAAGAATATTTGCAATTATCTGAATATATGGGCATGATTTATCATGCCCGGCTTTGAAGTGCCTTTGCGAGCATGATAAATCATGCCCCTACGACAGTTTGGACGTTTCGGGCTATACATTTCATCTAATGTAATAAAAAAGCCTGTTGCAGCTATCACGCCACAGCAGGCTTTCGGAGTTTTGTTGTTTCATTTTCAATTTGCCGATCCGCCCACGATGTCGAGCAGCTCGTTGGTGATGGCTTGCTGGCGGCTCTTGTTGAACTGCAGCTGCAAGTCGCGCAGCAGCTCGTCGGCATTGTCGGTGGCGGTCTGCATGGCCACCATGCGCGCGGCATGCTCAGAGGCTACGCTGTCGAGCAGAGCTGTGTACACCATCAGGTGCAGTTGCTTCGGCACCAGTTTGGTGAGCACCTCGCTCAAGTTCGGCTCCACAATGAAGTCGTCGTTGAGTGGCACGGCCTCCACCTCGTCGGTGCTTTCCTTTTTCCGCCCGTGGGCTCGCAGGTATTCCTGTGCCTTGAGAGTGGCCATGTTGGAACTGAGGTCGCGGTCGTTGCCGGTCAGCTCGCTGCTAAGGTCGATGGGTAGGAAGTTCTTGCGCGTCAGGATTTGCGAGCCAGCGCTCTTGAAGTGATGGTATATCATTTCCACGCGGTCGACCTCACCCTTCATAAACTTGGTGGCAAGCTCCACGGCTATGTCGCGGCATTGCGAAGAGTTGGGCTTGTCGGCCAGTGGCGTGAAGTCGCCAGCCACTGGGAGCCCCAGCTTGGCAGTTTTCTCTGCCACCTTTCGGCCTATTGGATAGACCAGAATGTTCTCTTTGCCCAAGTCCTTGTATTCGTTTACCGTTTCAATAAGCTTTCTGATCACGTTGGCGTTGAAGCCACCGCACAGAGAGCTGTTGGAAGAATAGACGATTATGGCAACTTTCCTGATAGGCCTCTCAATCTCGAAGGAGGTTCTCGCTTCTGGCATCGACACAAGAAAAGATTTGAGAATATGCTCCAGGAGCTCCTCGTAGGGTAGCATGTTGCCGATTGCCACTTGGGCATGGTGGAGTTTGCTCGACGCCACCATCTTCATGGCACTCGTAATCTTGCGCGTGCTTCTGACCGAGGCTATTCTATTTTTTATTTCTTTCAGTGACGGCATAAGCTTAGAGGTTTATCATTTGAATTGTCCAGCCACATTGGCCATGACATCGGCTATCACTTTGGTGTCGGCGTCTTCGAGCTTGCCGGCAGCGAGATTGTCGATCACGTCGTGGTGGCTGTTGCGCATTGTCTCGAGGAACTGGTCTTGGCAAGCCCTTACCTTGTTGACAGGCACTTCGTGGAGCAGACCATGTACGCCGCAATAGAGTATGGCTATCTGCTCACCTACGGGCATAGGGCTGTACTGTGGCTGTATGAGCAGCTGGTTGGTCTTGCGGCCACGGTCGAGCGTCATTGCTGTAACCGAGTCCATATCGCTTGAGAACTTTGAGAAGCTCTCCAGCTCACGATACTGCGCCTGGTCTATCTTCAAGGTTCCAGCCACTTTCTTCATACTCTTGATCTGAGCCGAGCCACCCACACGCGACACGGATATACCGACGTTGATGGCTGGGCGGAAGCCCTGGTTGAAGAGGTCGGTCTCCAGATAAATCTGACCATCGGTGATTGAAATCACGTTGGTAGGAATGTAGGCCGACACGTCGCCAGCTTGGGTCTCGATGATGGGGAGTGCGGTGAGCGAGCCGCCACCTTTCACATGGCCCTTCATCGATTCCGGCAGGTCGTTCATCTGCTCTGCTATCTCCTGCTGGTCGTTGATGCGGGCTGCACGCTCGAGCAAGCGGCTGTGGAGGTAGAACACGTCGCCAGGATAAGCCTCGCGACCTGAAGGACGACGCAAGATAAGCGACACCTCGCGGTAGGCCACGGCCTGCTTCGAAAGATCGTCGTAGACAACGAGAGCCGAAAGTCCGCGGTCGCGGAAGTACTCGCCAATGGCGGCACCGGCAAACGGCGCATAGTATTGCATGGCTGCAGGGTCGGCTGCTGTTGCGCTAACGATGATGGTGTAGGGCAGTGCTCCCTGCTCCTTGAGGGTCTGCACCAGAGAAGCAACGGTGGAAGCCTT
>CAZRSL010000133.1:0-3096 GCA_964602785.1 uncultured Prevotella sp. | reverse complement strand
TCCTACACGTAGGGGCATGATTTATCATGCCCGTCATTGGCAAACATTCGCTTCACGGGCATGATAAATCATGCCCCTACGTTGTGGTTATAGCTCGCACAAACGATGTGCAATGTGGGATGCGGACGGCCACAAGGGCCGCACCCTGCATTGGAATGTTACATGTCATATGATTAAGCACATTTCAAAATGTAGGGGCATGATTTATGGCCCTTCCGACATTTGGAGCAATAGCAACTGATGAGGCCTCCGGCCTCATTTTGATACTCCCTCCGCAACTGGCAAATCGTAGGATAATGCGCTACCTCCCGGGCAAATTCATCCACTTGTAGTGGCCGCCCTTGTGGCGGCCATAAAGCAATGTCCCAACCGATTAAAAAGAGGTCGAACATTAATAATGGCCGCCACAAGGGACGGCCACTACAAGTGGAAAAATATAAGCGGACGGCCACAAGGGCCGCACCCCGCATTGGGTTGTTTTCTGCTACAAGCGAATCATCATATACCTAAAAATGATGATTCGCCTCAGATTGGGAGGCGCGGGTGGCGACAATGAGCGGTTTTTTCAGTAATTTTGCAGCGTGAAAATAAGTTGGATATCCATGTTGAAGAAGATTATAGGCGTCGTTTACGTCATGCTGATAGTGGCGATGGCCACGGCCACGATAGTCGAGAACAGCCGCGGCACCGACTACGTCCACTCTGCCATCTACGGCTCGTGGTGGTTCATAGCGCTGTGGGCGCTGCTGGTGGCCATGGGCGTGGCCTACATCATCCGCCGTCACGTCAGACGGGCCTCGACGCTGGCGCTCCACCTGTCGCTCGTCATCATCCTCATCGGCGCACTGACCACCCACCTGACGTCGCGCCAAGGCATGATCAACCTGCGGATAGGCAAGGCCACCGACGAGTATGTCGCCTCCGACGGCAACCACGGCATGGAGAAGGCGCGGCTGCCCTTCAAGCTCAGGCTCAACCGCTTCGCCACCAAATACCACGAGGGCACCGACGCGGCACAAGACTACCAGTCGGAGTTCACCGTGATCGACGGCGGCAAGCGGGTGGAGGCTGCCGTGTCGATGAACCATATATTCAGCTACCGCTCCATCCGCTTCTACCAGGCCAGCTACGACAGCGACGGGCGCGGCAGCACGCTCTCCATCAACAGCGACCCGTGGGGCATACCCATCACCTACACGGGCTACGCGCTGCTCTTCGTCTCGCTCGTGTGGATGCTCTTCGACCCGCGCGGAGGCTACCGGCGGTTGCTGCGCAGTCCGTTGCTGCGCAACGGCTCGCTCGTGGCGGCCCTGCTCGTCGGCTCCGCGGCCACGGCCTCAGCCCAGACCACGCTGCCCAAGGCCCAGGCCGAGCAGTTTGGCCGCCTGTGCATGCTCTACAATGGCCGTATATGCCCCGTGCAGACCTACGCCCTCGACTTCTGCAAGAAGATCTACGGCGCGCGCAGCTACAAGGGCCTCACCGCCGAGCAGGTGCTGACGGGATGGATATTCTATGGCAACGAGTGGAGCCGCGAGCCGTTCATCAAGGTGAAGGGCTCGCAGCTGAGGCAGCAGATGGGGCTTAGCGGCCATTGCTCGCTCAACTCGCTCTTCAACCCCACCTCGGGCTACCGCCTCGCCCAGCTCGTGGAGGGCTACTACAACGGCCAGCGCGACAAACTGTCGAAGCAAGCTGCGGCGGTGGACGACAAGGTGATGCTGATAATGACCCTGCGCCAGGGCCTCTCGCTGAAGATGCTGCCCTACACCACCGAACGGGGGCAGACCACGTGGTATGCGCCCACCGACTCGCTGCCCGAGCAGATGGAGACGCAGCACAGGATGTACATCAAGCACGTGTTCCCCCTCATCTACAACGACATACAGCGGGGCAACATCTACCGTGCGGGGCAGTACTTCCAGAAGATGGAGGTCTACCAGAGGCAGAGCGCGGGCCGCTCGCTGCCCACCAAGGCACAGTACCGGGCCGAGCGCATCAACAACGCCGTGCCCATGGCCACTGTGCTCTTCATGGTCAATCTGACGCTGGGCTTCGTGGCTCTGTTCTACTTCATCTACCATCTGACGCACCGCCGCAGTGTGCGCCTCTTCGACGTGGGGCTGCCGGTGCTGCTCGTGGCCTCGTTCCTCGCCCTGACGCTGACACTGGCCCTGAGGTGGATCATCAGCGGCAACATACCGATGGGCAACGGCTACGAGACGATGCTCACGGTGGCTTGGATCGTCCAGCTGATAGCCATCGTCGTGATGCGGCGGCTGCGCATAGTGCTCACGTTCGGTTTCCTGCTCTCGGGCTTCTTCCTCCTCGTGAGCCACATCAACCAGATGGACCCGGCAATAGGCCAGATGATGCCCGTGCTCAACTCGCCGCTGCTCTCGCTCCACGTGGGCATAATAATGACGAGCTACGCGCTGCTCTCGCTGACGTTCATCTGCGGCGTGATGGGACTGCTGATGGGCAGCCACGCCGAGGAGCTGCAAGCGCTGAGCCGCGTGTTCCTCTATCCGGCCATAACCACGCTGGGCATCGGCGTCTTCCTCGGCGCAATATGGGCCAACGTCAGCTGGGGCAACTACTGGAGCTGGGACCCGAAGGAGACGTGGGCGCTCATCACGCTGATGATCTATGCCGTGGCCCTCCACCAGCAGTCGATAGCTTGGCTCCGCCGCCCGCGCCTCTACCACCTCTACATGGTGCTGGCGTTCCTGAGCATTGTGATGACCTATTTCGGCGTAAACTACTTCCTCTCGGGCATGCACAGCTATGCGTAGGGAATTTCGAATTACTAATTACGAATTACGAATTACGAATTACTAATTACGAATTTTGAATTACTCGAGTTTCTGAAGTAACGTAGTCTCCTGGTAGTAAATACGATTCTACACGTAGGGGCATGATTTATCATGCCCGCCATTGGCAAAAGTACAGTGCTTCGGGCATGATAAGTAGTCTCCTGGTAGTAAATACAATTCTACACGTAGGGGCATGATTTATCATGCCCGCCATTGGCAAAAGTGCAGTGCTTCGGGCATGATAAGTAGTCTCCTGGTAGTAAATACAATTCTACACGTA
>CAZRSL010000132.1:0-3293 GCA_964602785.1 uncultured Prevotella sp. | reverse complement strand
CACAAAAAAACGCTGAAACTCACCACGAGCTCCAACGTCTAAAAGTATGTTTAACTAAAAATCCATTTCTGATATCAAAGGGAATCATCGCGATTCGCTTTGCCATCCCTGAACAATTCGTTAAACTCTTACCTTAATCTAATAACTAAAAACCTAAATTTATTACTACTAACCTAAACAATCTATTAACCTTTTGACACTGCAAAGTTACACATTATAATATTTCGAGACAAGAAACGGAATGCGCTTTTGTGATTTTCCGACCGTTATTTTGATTTATATCAATTATTTGTTAGCGTACACAACGACAAAAACTAACTTTTTCGGCTCTTTTGCTTTAATATTCGAAAATGATGTTGTATCTTTGTCATTCCAACGGAAAAACACGACGGGAAGAGCATGAAAGTATTGTTAGTCAACACCTACGAGAACAAGGGCGGCGCGGCTGTGGCCACAAAGCGGCTCATGCAAGCGCTCAACAACAACGGAGTGAAGGCCAAAATGCTTGTGGCCGAGAAGCAGACCGACTCCATCGAGGTGGTGGGCATGAAGAGCCACTGGCTGAGCATGATGACTTTCCTCTTGGAGCGCATCGATATATGGCTCCACCTGAGGCTGGGCAAGCGGCATCTCTGGGAGCTCGACTCGGCCCGCTGGGGCATGGACATCACGCGGCTGCCGGAGTTCAGGGAGGCCGACGTGATTCATCTCTCATGGATCAACCATGGCATGCTCTCGCTCGGCGGCATCAGGAAGATACTCGAAAGCGGCAAACCAGTGGTGTGGACCATGCACGACCTGTGGCCGGCCATGGGACTATGCCACTACGCCCGTGGCTGCAACGCCTTCAAGAGCGAGTGCTGCCGGTGTCCGCTGCTGCCGGGCAGCGGCTCTGCCTGCGACCTTTCCACCCGACGGTTCCGCCGCAAGCTGAAACTGTACCGAGGCAGCGGCATCCACTTCGTGTCGTGCAGCAAGTGGCTTGCCGGCGAGGCTCGCCAGAGCGCACTCTTTGCCGATGTCAGCCTTGAGGCCATACCGAACCCTATCGACACCCATCTCTTCCGCCCCAACGACAAGATGGAGGCCAGAAGGAGAACTGGACTGCCTGCCGACAAGCGCATTGTGCTCTTCGTCTCGCAGAGTGTAGCCGACGAGCGGAAGGGCATGGCATACTTCGTCGATGCCTTGGAAAAGCTCGTCGCCAAGCATCCCGAGATGAAGGCCGACACCGCTGTGGCCCTGCTTGGCGGCCACTCCGAGGAGCTCGTGGCACGGTTGCCACTTGAGGCCCATTCACTCGGATATGTGAGCGACCAGAAGAAGATAACCGACGTCTACAATTCGGCCGACGTGTTTGTGCTGCCTTCGCTCGAGGACAACCTGCCCAACACCATAATGGAGGCCATGGCGTGCGGAGTGCCGTGTGTGGGATTCAATGTCGGAGGCATCCCGGAGATGATCGACCACAGGAAGAACGGCTACGTGGCCGCCTATAAGGATGCCGACGACCTCAGCGAGGGCATCCACTGGGTGCTCGCCGAGGCCGACCCGCGACAGCTGCAGGACAGTTGCTTGCAGAAAGTGAAGTCGAGCTATTCGCAACAGGCCGTGGCCCACAGATATGAGGAAGTCTACAACCGCGCCATAGCCTCAAAGCGGAAGACGGCGGGGGCGCAGTCCTGACCAATGCCTCGGCCATAGGGGACTACTATCCCTTGCCAATCAAGCTTCGGGAGCAAATCGACAGTAATGCTCCCATGACACTTTGATGCCCGTTCCACATTTTGCGGCACGTGCCAAAACATTGTTTGGCACGTGTCGAAATGTTTTTTTGCCACGTGCCAAAATGTTGTCCGGCACGTGTCGAAAACCGCAAAGGAGGCGCAGTCTGGCCTCGGAAGCGGCCCCACTGTCAGGCAAACTTATCGCCCTTGCGCATCTTGACCTCGTTGGCCAGCTTCTTCACCAGTGCCGACGAGTCTTCCTTGGGGCATATAAGCAGCACGTTGCCCTCCTCGGCCACGATGAAACCGTCGAGCCCGCTCACCACGGCCAAGCGGCCCTCGGGCAACTTGACGATGTTGCCATGCGAATTGTCAAACATGGCCTCGCTGCCCAGCGTCACGTTGTCGCCCACGCCTTTGCTCTCCGTCTCGTAGACGCCGTGCCAAGTGCCCACGTCGGCCCAGCCGAAATGGCACTTCAGCACATAGATGTTGTCCGACCGCTCCAGAATGCCATAGTCGAGGCTCACGTTGGGATACGACGAGAAGTGCTCCCACATGTACTTGTTCTCGGTGTCTATCGTCCAATCGGGGTCAACGTTGTCCAGCGCGCGCAGCACCACGGGCAGCAACTCGTAGAGGCAGCGGCGCAGATAGGCCACGTTGGCAAGGAAGAGGCCGGTGTTCCAGTACCACTCGCCACTCTCCATGAACAGCCGGGCAAACTCGCGCTCAGGCTTCTCGGTGAAGGCCTTGACCTTGAATATGTCGTCCTCGCCGCTGTGCTCGCCCACCTGTATGTAGCCGTAGCCAGGCTCAGGCCGCGTGGGCATAACGCCCATAGTCAGCAACCGGTCGTGGCGGCTGACGAAGTCGAGACCCTCCTCCACGTCGGCGCCAAACTGCTCCTCGTCCATCACCATCTGGTCGGTGGGCGCGACCACGATGCACGCCTCAGGGTCGATGCGGCCGATGCGATGGATGGCCCAAGCCACACTCGGAGCCGTGTTGCGGTTGACAGGCTCGGCCAGCACGCGCGTCTCGTCGACCTCGGGCAGTTGCTCCCTGACCAAGTCGACGTAGTCGCGGTTGGTGCTCACAAATATATTCTCCTTGGGTATCAGCCGCTGAAACCTGGTGTAGGTCTGCTGCAGCTGCGTCTTGCCCGAGCCGAAGAAGTCCAAGAACTGCTTGGGCATCTCCTCCCTGCTGCAAGGCCATAGCCGCTTGCCCATTCCGCCGGCAAGCATCAAACAATAATAGTGGTTCTTCGTAGGCATATCGGTAAAAGTAGTGTATCCTTTAGTTAAACAGTACCACAAAAATAATGCAAAACTTCCGTATGGCAAAAAGTTTTTACACATTTTCCAAAATATTGTTTGCCGTTAAGGAATTTAATGCGTAACTTTGCACTCGCTAAAAAGCCCAGATGGCGGAATAGGTAGACGCGCTGGTCTCAAACACCAGTGGAGCAATCCATCCCGGTTCGAGTCCGGGTCTGGGTACGTGTTAAAAAGCTAAAGTGTTGATTTTAAACACTTTAGCTTTTTCTTTTGCTTATTTCTT
>CAZRSL010000131.1:0-3382 GCA_964602785.1 uncultured Prevotella sp. | reverse complement strand
GGTGTTTCAGCCGATGCAAAGATACTAATTTTTCAGCAATTCACAACCATTTGCCTCTCTCGCTCTGCTGCCCAGCGGGTGTTTCAGCCGATGCAAAGATACTAATTTTTCAGCAATTCACAACAGTCTTTGATGAATACGGATTTTGGTAATAGGTGTTTCAGCCGATGCAAAGATACTAATTTTTCAGCAATTCACAACAATATTTTGTATTATGCGTTTGAAAAAAAGGTGTTTCAGCCGATGCAAAGATACTAATTTTTCAGCAATTCACAACATCACGACCTTGTTAAACAACAAGAACAAGGTGTTTCAGCCGATGCAAAGATACTAATTTTTCAGCAATTCACAACAAAACCTCTCCGACGGGTTGTAGTCGATATGGTGTTTCAGCCGATGCAAAGATACTAATTTTTCAGCAATTCACAACTGATGACGGGGGATTTTCACGCAAGTGGGGCTTGCCGCAAAAATGCTGAAGAGAATGGGCCTGATGAACATCTATGGCGGATAGGCTTGGCGGTATGGCATTTTTTTATTAACTTTGCGCTGACAAACCTCAAAACCAGATGCTGAGACGAAGCCCTGCAATATTGGTTATAATGCTCGCCGCGCTGCTCACAGCGTCGTGCTACCACCGCCGGCCCACGGGCGGCATGCTCAGGCATGCTCCCGACAGCACGTCAGCGCAGACCGACTCCGCGCAGTTCAACAGCGTCCACCACTATGGGCGCAACTACAACTTCGTGGTATCGGCTGACAGCCTGACGCTCTACCGCCAGCAGCCGGAGGAGATAGCCACGGGGATGAGCGTGGACTCGTTCAGCGTCGGGCGCGACAAGCGCATCGTGGTGGCCGACATACGCATCCTGCCCTCGGCGGGGAGCGACTCGGTGTGGCTGCAGGTGGCCACACAGGAGTCGGAGTTCGGGTGGACCCACGAGTCGTATCTGCTGCGCCACGTGGCGCCCGACGACCCCATCTCGCAGTTCATCTCTGCCTTCTCCAACACCCACCTGCTCATCTTCCTGAGCGGGGTGGCGCTGGTGGTGATTGCCTTCGTGATGCGCAAGCTGATGAAGAAGGACGCGAAGATAGTGCACTTCAACGACATCGACTCGCTCTACCCCACCCTGCTCTGCCTGCTTGTGGCCACGTCGGCGGCCCTCTATGCCAGCATACAGATGTTCGCGCCGGCCACGTGGCAGGACTTCTACTTCCACCCCACGCTAAACCCGTTCTCGGAGCCGCCGATACTGTGCCTCTTCATCACCTCGGTGTGGGTGATGATCATCGTGCTCGGGGCGGCTGTCGACGACATGTTCAGCCAGCTCAGCGCCGAGGAGGCCACGCTCTACCTGTGCGGGCTGGGGGCGGTGTGCGCCATCGACTACATCGTGTTCAGCCTGCTGACGCTCTACTACGTGGGCTACCCGCTCTTGGCGGCCTACTTCGTGTTCGCCATCCACCGCTACCACCGCCGGAGCCGCCGCTACCGTTGTGGCAATTGCGGCGCACCGCTGCCACGTCGCCACGCCCGCTGCCCCAAATGCGGAGCTTGGAATGAATGACGGGACAACTTTCTTGCAAAAATAACCAATTGGAAATTTGCTTGTTACATTGATTTTGTGTAACTTTGCACCCGATTTTGAAGAAAACGACAACAAAAACAAAAGAAACAACAACAAGTAAAGCTTGATGAAGAACGACAAATTGAAGTTCCAGTACCGCGTAAACGAGCAAATCCACGTCAGGGAGGTTCGTGTAGTGGGCGACAACGGCTCGGAGGTGATGCCTACCAAGAGAGCTCTCGACCTGGCCCACCGTCAGGGTGTCGACCTTGTGGAGATCTCGCCCAACGCCCAGCCGCCAGTTTGCCGTCTCATCGACTACAGCAAGTTCCTCTACCAGCAGAAGAAACGGCAGAAGGAGATGAAGCAGAAGCAGGTGAAGCAGGAGATAAAGGAGATTCGCTTCGGCCCCCAGACCGACGAGCACGACTACCAGTTCAAGCTGAAGCACGCCCGCGAGTTTCTGGAAGAGGGCAACAAGGTGCGAGCCTACGTGTTCTTCCGCGGACGCTCCATCCTCTTCAAGGAGCAAGGCGAGGTGCTGCTGCTCAGGTTTGCCAACGACCTGGAGGAGTTTGGCAAGGTGGAGCAGATGCCCAAGCTCGACGGCAAGCGCATGTTTCTCTACCTCTCGCCGAAGAAGGCCGGGGTGCAGAAGAAGAGCCAGCAGAAGCGCGACAACGAGAAGCGCGAGGCTGAGGCCAAGCTGCAGCAGCAAGCCGACGAGCAGGTGAGGGCCGAGAAGAACGGCCTGCTGGCCAACGCCAAAGGCGCCGACGCGCTGAAGAACCTGAGGCTGGACGACGAATAACAGAAAACAGCAAACTGTGTGCGTAACGCCGGGTATATGCGTTGCCACCAATAATAATTAACTAATAAACACAAAGAAAAAATGCCAAAAACAAAGACAAACTCCGGTGCCAAGAAGAGATTCAGATTTACCGGCACGGGTAAGATCAAGAGAAATCACGCTTACCACAGTCACATTCTGACTAAGAAGACAAAGAAGCAGAAGAGAAACCTCAACCACACGTCGATTGTGGACAAGAGCAACCTCAAGCAAGTGCGCGACCTGCTCAAGCTCCGTTAAAAAAAAGCGCAACAAGTAAACATTAGTCAGAAACAATTAAACACACGAAATTATGCCAAGATCAGTAAATCATGTAGCTTCGAAAGCCAAGAGAACCAAGATTCTGAAGCTCACCAAGGGCAACTATGGCGCCAGAAAGAACGTCTGGACAGTAGCCAAGAACACATACGAGAAGGGCCTCACCTACGCCTACCGCGACCGCCGCAACAAGAAGCGCAACTTCCGCGCACTGTGGATACAGCGCATCAACGCCGCCGCACGCATCGAGGGCATGAGCTACTCCCAGCTCATGGGCGCCCTGCACAAGGCTGGCATCGAAATCAACCGCAAGGTGCTCGCCGACCTCGCCATGAACAACCAGGAGGCGTTCAAGGCCATTGTGGACAAAATCAAGTAAGGCTTTTTTTAGGGTCTTCCGACATTTGAGTAATTGATGAGGCCGGAGGCCTCGACGCAAGATAACCCCCATTCATGCCCGCAGGGCTGAGTGGGGGTTTCGCATGGCTATAAACATCCTAATGCAGGGCGCGGCCCTTGTTTCCAACATGCAGGGGCATGATTCATCATGCCCGTCATTGGCAATAATCCGTGTCTCAGAGAGTGTGCCGCATCGATTCCCCAAACAGGGTAAAGAAAAAAAACAGATCATTATACATGGACAGCCAATTGTAGTGGCCGCCCTTGTGGCGGCCATAAAGCAATGTCCCAACCGCTTAAAAAT
>CAZRSL010000130.1:0-3533 GCA_964602785.1 uncultured Prevotella sp. | reverse complement strand
GAGAGTCTGTGATTCCGTGGGTGCAAGCACCCACGGTTATCGAGCGGTGATGCCTTCGGCATCATCTGCTTTTAACGACCGATTTGGGTTTATCATGCCCGCTATTGGCAACATTGTGGCGTTCCGGGCATGATAAATCATGCCCCTACGATTTCACAAACAGTGGCTTACAATGTTACTTGTCCCGTGATCAAACACACTCCTACACGTAGGGGCATGATTTATCATGCCCGCTATTGGCAGCATTGTGACGTTCCGGGCATGATAAATCATGCCCCTACGATTTCATAAACAGTGGCTTACAATGTTACTTGTCCCGTGATTATGAACATTCCAACAAGTAGGGGCATGATTTATCATGCCCGCTATTGGCAACATTGTGGCTGTTCCGGGCATGATAAATCATGCCCCTACGATTTCACAAACAGTGGCTTACAATGTTACTTGTCCCGTGATTATGAACCTTCCAACGTGTAGGGGCATGATTTATCATGCTCGCTATTGGCAGCATTGTGGCGTTCCGGGCATGATAAATCATGCCCCTACGATTTCACAAACAGTGGCTTACAATGTTACATGCCCCGTGATCATGCACATTCCTATACGTAGGGGCATGATTTATCATGCCCGCTATTGGCAACATCGTGGCGTTTCCGGGCATGATAAATCATGCCCTTACGATTTTTAGTCTCTTCGAGACTGTTTCTCGAGCTTTTTCATAGCACAACAAAAAAGCCGCGCCAACCCACATTGCGGGCGGCGCGGCTTGCTCCAAATGATTGATACTGATTATGCCTCTGCCGGAGCTTCCTCGGCTGACTGGGCCTCGGCGGCCTTTGCTGCCTCAGCCTCGGCTTTGGCCTTTGCCAGGGCGGCCTTCTTGTCGGCCACCTTCTTGGCGATAGCCTCGTCAACTTTCTTCTCGGCCTCGAGGTGCTTCTTGGCGTCGGCCTTCTTGGCGTCGGCCACCTTGTTGGCCACGGCCTCGACGGCTGCGGTGTGCTGCTGCTTCCACGCGTCGAAGCGCTGCTGCATGGTGGCCTCGTCGAAGGCTCCCTTTGCCACGCCTCCGCGCAGGTGCTTCATCAAGTAGACGCCCTCGCGCTTGAGAATGTTGCGGACTGTGTCGGTTGGTTGTGCTCCAACCTCTACCCAATACAGGGCACGGTCGAAATTCAAATCTACGGTAGCCGGGTTGGTGTTGGGATTGTAGGTGCCCAGCTTCTCAGTAAATCTGCCATCTCGTGGCGCACGCGAGTCGGCTACGACGATGCGATAGAACGCATAGCCCTTGCGGCCGCCGCGCTGTAATCTGATTTTTGTTGCCATTGTGTGTTTTAATGTAACTTTGTTGGTTTGAATTTGTTATGCTGCCATCTCGTGACATCGGCTGCAAAGGTAGCAATTTTTTCGCAATCGGCGGCAAGGGGCTTTTTCTTCATTTCAGGGAGTTAAGGAAGTTTAACGTTGGGGAGGTAGAACCAATAGCACCGATAGTACCGATAGTACTGATAGTATCTATAGCGACTATCGCTACTATTGGTACTTTCTCTAACTATAAAACTGTTGAAAACTGCCAATGTTGACTCCACTTGCAGGGGCCGTGCCTTGTGCCGGCCCTAAAACAATGTCATTACCACTTATTATAATAGGTCGAACATTGTTTTAGGGCCGGCACAAGGCACGGCCCCTGCAGTGGGAGACCACTGTGAATAATTAGGATAAAGCCTATAAATCCTCAATCTCAATTCCACTCTCCCTCTCCTTTGGTGAGGGCCGGGGAGAGGCTTTCCATCCTCAATCCCATCACATCACCACCATCCGCGCGGTGTGGCTGCCGTCGGAGGCGTCGGAGCGCAGGATGAACACGCCGCGGCTCCGGGCCGAGGGCTTCTGGCTGCCGCGGTAGACCTGCCGCCCGTCGACGGTGAAGAGGCTGTAGCCGACGACCGGCGCCGTGGCCTCGCTGACGGAGCTGATGCCGGTGGTCATCGGGGCGAACTCGGGCTGGCCGTTGGCGCCGCGCACCCACTGGCGCGCCCCCTCTATCTTCAGGGCGTTGGCGTTGAGCTGCTCGAGCACGGAGTCTGACTTCAGCTCGTCGTCGCTGACCTTGACGAAGTGGTCGTACTCGCCGTGCTTGTAGGCCGTCCAGACGGCCATGCGGGCCTTGCCCTTCTGGGTGTACCACACGTTGCTCACCTTGGCGGAGTCGATCACCCACGCGGCGAAGGCTCCGTGCTCGTCCTCGCCGACGGTCTTCTTCACCTTGAGGAATGCGTCGGCATAGCAGTTGTTCACCACACAGTGGTAGATGGTTTTGGCGTTGTTGCCCACGCGGCCGATCAGTCCGCCCACGCCGTTCTTGCCCATCACCACGCAGTCGCTGACGAAGCAGTTCTCCATCCGCGAGTCGCCGGCCAGGTTGCCCACGAGGCCGCCGCCGTAGGAGCCGCCGCTCTCGACGAAGCTGCGGCTGATGTAGCAGTTGATCATGCGCGAGTTGGTGAGCTTGCCGGCGAAGCTGCCATACTGCGAGTTGTTGACTAAGTAGGCGTCCTCGATGCCGAGGTTCTTGATGGTGCCGTTCTCAACAGCGACGAACACTGCTCCGTAGACCTGCATGCGGTCCTGGAACACGCCTCGCAAGACGTGGCCGTCGCCGTCGAACGTGCCCTCGAAGGGGATGATTATTTCAGCGTCGGGCTTGGTGTACTTGCCGACGAAGGGCATCAGGTTGTAGTAGAGCCAGCGGATGGAGTCGGGCACCTGGGTCCACTCGGAATATTTGCCAGCATACTCGGCGGGCACGTTGGGCCAGTCGGGCTTGTCGAGGCGCGTGTTGCGGAAGTTGACGCGGTCGTAGACGGAGTCGTTGAACACGAGGTCGTTGGTCAGCTTGAAGAATTTGCCACGGGTGTAGCCCTCCTCTTCCGACAGCTTTGCGAAGTAAGCGAACTCCTCGCAGTTGCTGATCAGATACGGGTCGGCCTCGGTGCCGGAGCCTCCGGCATAGCTTGTGGCGATGGTTTTGCCGTCCCAGTCGGCGGCTGTCGCGGCTGCTGTGATGAGCAAGGCCGCAATGAGTAGAATGTGTCTCATAGTGCAATTAAATTTTTAAGTTTATAGTTTATAAGTTTATAGTTCTTAAGTTTCAAGTTTTTAAGTTTCAAGTTTGAAGTTTCAAGTTTGAAGTTTTGAGTTTCAAGTTTCAAGCTTATAGTTTTAAGTTTATGGTTTCAAGCTCTAAGCTCTACGCTCCAAGCTTTTAAGCTCAAGGCTTAAGGTTTAGTGATGCAAAATTACTGATAATTTGGCAAACTGACGAATGTTTTTTAGGGTTTTTATTCTCACACGCGACATATTATCTCGTTTCTCGGGCTTGATAAATCAAAGCCCCTACAAAATGGCATTGGATATCGGCAACTTGTAGGGGCATGATTTATCATGCCCGACAGTGGCAACATTGTGACTGTTCCGGGCATGATAAATCATGCCCCTACGATTTCATGGCCATTGGCTTCCAATGTTAC
>CAZRSL010000129.1:0-3838 GCA_964602785.1 uncultured Prevotella sp. | reverse complement strand
CACAACTTACAAAAAGATGCCGCAGAAACCAAAATACAGCCGAATTGATAGAATGATCTTTCATATTTATTTTATTTCAGAATTTTTAGAACCGACCTTAAGCCTCTCACGAGGCTTTTCTGCCGATTGCGGATAATCATTTCATTGGAAACCAATGGCTGTGAAATCGTAGGAGGGTGCATCAATATGAGCCCGGAGGCCTCACCGCAAGATAACCCGTCTCATCCGTGCGTCAGCACGGTGATGCAGGCAAATAGTCTAATCTTAATTATTCATAGAGAACAGATATTACATTCTCCCAATGCAGGGGCCGTGCCTTGTGCCGGCCCACTTTAATGTTCGACTTCTTTTAAAAAGGTTATAACATTGTTTGTGGGCCGGCACAAGGCACGGCCCCTGCAATTGGCAGGTATAACTATCACGGTCTATGAATAATGCAAGCTAAGGATTTATATCGACGCGTGAAGCGTCGCCGCTGTTTTCCGCCTTACGCTCAATGACATGACAGCGGCAGCCCTCCACGGGCTGAACTATAATCTCGCCAATAATTCCCGCCTCACTTTGCATTCGCAAAGATGAGACGGGGTTAATTTTGCGGCCTCCGGCCTCATTTTTGATACACTCTCGAAACCCGGAAATGTTGCCAATGACGGGCATGATGAATCATGCCCCTACGATTTCACAGCCATTGATTTTCAATGAATTATGTACTTCCGAAACATGAGTGATAATAGCAACTGATGAGGCCTCAAGGTGTCCGTCTCATCCGTGCGTTAGCGAGCATTGTCACTTACGCTGTTGGCAAGAAAATTAGCATTGTTGTCGCGCCCCCTCACTCCTCCATAAACTTTTTTGCCGAGCGCAGCTGGTGGCGCATGGCGCTGAGCAGCTGCTGCGTCTCCTGCAGCAGGTTGAGGTATACCATGTCCACCTGCAGCCGCTTGTTGTCGGGGGCTGTCTGCATGCGGTTCAGGTGCTTCTTGCGCAGTTCCGAGAGGCTGTTCTTGCAGTCGTCGGCCTCCTCCATCACGCTGCGGTACTGCTCGTAGCGGTTGGTCTCAATGTCCTCGCAGCACAGCTTCATCAGGTCGTCCACCTGCCGGCGCACGGGGCGGAACTCGCTGATGTACTCTCCGGGCACGGGAGTGAAGTTGTTGTCGACGTGCTCCTTGATGGGCGCGAGCATTCGGCGCAGGGTGTAGACATACTGCTCGTCGCTGTTCATGCCCACGTGGAACCACGTGTTGCGCTCCAGAGCCACCTCTGGGGGCGACTTCTTCAGCCCGAGCAGTTGCTGGCGGCGCATCTTCTTCAGCATGGGGCCGGCCTTGCGCAGGGCGCGGTCGGTGTGGCGCAGCGTGCGCACGCTCTGCTGCTCGAAGCCGTCGAGCATCTGGTCGAACTGCTCCAAGGCGAAGCGGCACGCCGAGGCTTGTGTGGTGCGCACGGCCTTGCGCAGCATCTCCCACACCAGCTCGGGGTCGCGTGTGCGCATCATCAGGCGGAAGCTGTCGTCGCCGCCCCGCGTCTGCGCCTCGCGCCGCTTGTACTGTCGGTTGCTGCGCCACAGTATGGCCACCACGAGCACGATGAAGAGTCCCTGCACCAGAAATCCGCCATACCACATCAGCAGACACACCAGTGCGCAGCACAGGAAGGCGGCGCCGGCGGTGATGAACCATCCACCGATGACGCTCAGCACGCCCGTAACCCTGAACACGGCGCTCTCGCGGCTCCATGCGCGGTCGGCCAGGCTCGTGCCCATGGCCACCATAAACGTTACGTAGGTGGTGGAGAGCGGCAGCTTGTGGTTGGTGCCGAAGGTGATGAGCATGGAGGCTATCACAAGGTTGACGGCGGCACGCACCACGTCGAACGCGGCTTTGTCGTCCTCCAGCTCCACCTCGCGCGAGTCGAACCGGCTGTTGACCCAGCGGCGCACGCCGACGGGGAACAGGTGGGCCGTGCGCTCGACGGCGGACTGCGAGAAGCGCACAATGGCGCGGGCGGCGCGGCTCGACCCGAACATCTCCTCGCCCTCGTCCTGCCGGGCCAGGTCGACCGAGGTCTTGATCACGTTCTGCGCCTTCTTCGACGTCGACATCGCCACTATCATTATCAGTCCGGCGAGGAATAGGAATAATGGCGGCGTGTGGGCGCTCTGCATGAGCGACGTCATCATGAACGTGTCGGCACTCTGCCCCACGCTGTGGGCCGAGAAGTCGAGCCACGAGTCGAGGCCGGCCAGCGGCACGCCTATGAAGTTGACGAGGTCGTTGCCGGCAAACGACATGGCCAGCGCGAAGGTGCCCATCAGCACCACGAGTTTGAAGATGTTGACGCGCACCAACCGCAGCAGCTCCATCAGCACTGTCGAGACCACAAACGTCAGCGCGAGCAGCATGTCGGTGTGGCTGTTGATGTAGCCGCTCACCGAAGTGGGGATGTAAGGGCTGTGGCCCAGTCCCTTCATGAAGATGAAGTAGGCCAGTGCGGTGAAGGCTATGCCGCCGAAGATGGCTGTGGCGATGCGGCCGTGGCGGTGGTAGTCGAACGTGAACACCACGCGGCTGATCCACATCACCACCATGCCCACCACAAACGAGATGGCCACCGAGACGAAGATGGCGATGATCATCTTCAGGGCCTGCGACGAGTTGAGCAGCTGGTCGTAGTCGAGTCCCTCATCGGCCGCCACCTTCAGCATGGCCAGCATGCACGTGCCGCCCAGCAGCTCGAAAACGAGCGAGATGGTGGTGGAAGTGGGCATGCCGAGGGTGTTGAACATGTCGAGCACTATCACGTCGGTGACCATCACGGCCAGATAGATGGTCATCACCTCGTGGAGCGAGTAGTGGTCGGGTTGCAGTATGCCGTGGCGGGCCACGTCCATCATGCCCGAAGCCATCACTGCGCCGAGCAGCACGCCGGCCGAGGCGATGATGATGATGGTGCGGAACTTGGCCACACGCGCCCCGACGGCCGACTGCAGAAAGTTGACAGCGTCGTTGCTCACGCCCACAAACAGGTCGAACACGGCTAAGCAGAGCAGGAACACGACGATGCAAAGATAGATGGTATCCATATATAAGATGTTGTGTGTGTTTTTCCGCCACAAAGGTAGGGTGGTGGTGTTACAGCTGCGTGTCAACGGTGTTACATTCCTGTTAAACTGTTGTGTGGGAGATGTCGCGATAAACCGCAAAAGAACGTACCTTTTGCAGGGTGCGGCCCTTGTGGCCGTCCGCAACCAGTGATAGGGAAATATCCTGTGAGACGGAGTATAATTAATTCAAGTTCCGGAATTGCATGATTCATTGGAACCAATCTCTGTGAAATCATGCCCCTACGGTTGTGCCACATCGTTTCCCAAACATGGGAAAAGAAAATAACAAATCATTATATATAGACAGCCAATTGTAGTGGCCGCCCTTGTGGCGGCCATAAAGCAATGTCGCAACCGCTTAAAAATAATGATGGCCGCCACAAGGGACGGTCACTACAAGTGGATGATGTAGGGGCATGATTTATCATGCCCGAAGTGCAGAAATGTTGCCCCTGACGGGCATGATAAATCATGCCCCTACGGTTTTGCCACATCGATTCCCAAACATGGGTAAAGAATATAACCCCAAATCATAGACAGCCATTTGTAGTGGCATGATTTATCATGCCCCTACGGTTGTGCCGCGTCGTTTCCCAAACATGGGTAAAGAATATAACCCCAAATCATAGACAGCCAATTGTAGTGGCCGCCCTTGTGGCGGCCATAAAGCAATGTCGCAACCGCTTAAAAATAATGATGGCCGCCACAAGGGACGGTCACTACAAGTGGATG
>CAZRSL010000128.1:0-4078 GCA_964602785.1 uncultured Prevotella sp. | reverse complement strand
ATAGGGTCGGAGGATTGACATTCCACTTACCGAGGGTGCAAGCACCCTCGGTTATAGAGCGGTGATGTCTCCGACATCATTTTTTTGAAAGATGCTTTCCAATGGCCGATTTGGATTAAACACATCCCAACATGTAGGGGCATGATTTATCATGCCCGCTATTGGCAACATTGTGGCTGTTTCGGGCATGATAAATCATGCCCCTACGATTTCACAACCAGTGGCTTACAATGTATCGGCTCTTCTGACATTCCCTGACGGCCGATTTGGGTTTAAACGTGCGGGCACAAAAAAGCCCCGCGCTTGGGTGGCGGCGTCCACCCCGGCGCGGGGAAGCATTATCTTGGGTTTTTAGTCATTATATGTCGAACTTGCTGAAGTCGTCGAGGCGGAGCAGCTGCTCGTAGTTCTGGCACTGGCCGGAGTGCATCAGCTTCTCCACGGCCTTGACGTAGGGCGTGTTGAACGCCTTGCGGCCCACGGCGTGGTTGGTTATGCACATCATCTTGGCCACGTGGAGGTCGCGGTCGCGCTGGCTGCGGTTCTCCATGTCCGAGAGCGGATACTGGCTCATCAGGTAGAAGCTGATGCAGTCGGGCAGTATGTTGGAGCGCGTCATCTGCACGCGCTGGTTCTCGGGGTAGTATTTCTGGTAGAGGGGGTAGTTCTTGCCGAGGTATTTGTCGAGCGAGATGCCTATGCTCTCGTCGCCGATGATGACGCTCTGGTCGAGGGCTGAGATTTGGGCGTAGACCTCGGGTATTTTCAGCTTTGGCAGCCAGCCCCTCAGCTTGTCGAAGGCCTGGTTGAACTCCTTGTTCAGGTCGTCCATGCTTGAGTATTCGGCCTCTGCCTCGGCTATGAGGCTCTGCAGGGTGGTGTCTTGGTAGAAGTTGAGGAACTTGGAGTTGATTTCCGGGTCGCGCACCTCGCCTATCTTCAGCACGTCCTCCACGAGGGTGCGGTACTCCATGGGATACTCTGTGTTCATCTCCTGCAGGGCTGAGAAGTCGCCTGTGGTGAGATAACGGTACTCGAGCCTGTCGAAGCGCTTTATCTTTATCTGCTCCGACTGGCTTACGTCTTGCAGCGGGTTCCATTTATACTGGCAGGCCACGCAGAGGACCGTTAGCAACAGCAACAAGTAGTATACCTTTCTCAATCTGCGATAAGCTGATTACGGTTTGCGCTGGCAAAGTTAATAAAAAATATTCATCAACCAAAAAAATAAGCTAAAAAAAACAAAATTTCTCCACATTGGGCCACATTTAAGTTTATTTTATTGAAATTTAATACACTTTTCCCCGTCTTTTCGGCTTTCGAACCCATTTAATTGGTAATTTTGCCTGAAGAAACCAACAATCCACTACAATGTACAGAATATTGCTATTGCTGCTGTGCCTCTCGGGGGCGGCGGCCATGATGGGCCAGAGGACGCTCACCGTCAACGTAACCAACCCCACACGCACCAGTCGCACCGACGCGCCGGTGGTGGTCAGGCTCGCGGGCCTCGGTGTCGACGTGCAGTCGGCCCTCGTAACGTGCAAAGGTGAGGAGGTGCCCTGCCAGATAGACGACCTCGACCGCGACGGCACCTACGACGAGCTGTGCTTCCTGGCCAACCTGGGCCCGAGGGAGCGCAAGCAGTTCAGCGTGGAGCTGAGCCCGACGGGCGAGCCGAGGCAGTACAGGTCGCGAGTCTATGCCGACATCGTGCTGCGCAACCCCAAGTCGAAGGACAAGAACCGCCACGACAACTACATCAGCGAGGTTACGGCGCCCAAGAAGCTGGCCGACCCCTACCACCTGATCCACATGCACGGGGCGGTGATGGAGAACGAGCTGATAGCCTACCGCTTCTACTTCAACGAGAAGCAGACCATCGACCTCTACGGCAAGTTCCACAAGGGCTTGGAGCTGCCCGAGACGCAGTTCTACCCCTCGAAGGAGCAGAAGGCAGCCGGATTTGGCGACGACATTCTCTGGTGCGGCGACGCGTTCGGGCTGGGGGCGTTCCGTGGGTGGGACGGCCAGAAGCCCACTATGCTCAGCGACGTCGACTACCGCACGCAGCGCATCGTCAGCTACGGGCCGGTCAGGGCCATCGTGGAGCTTGAGGACCGCGGCTGGCGCGTCGACCAGAGCCACCCGCGCATCGACCTCAAACTGCGCTACACGCTCTATGCCGGCAACAGGACGATCGACGTGGACGTAACCACCAACCGCGCCGTCGACGACATCAACTTCTCCACCGGACTGATCAACGTGAAGAACAGCGAGGAATACTCCAACCACAGCGACCTGCGCGGCCTCTGGGGAGCCGACTACCCCACGAAGGACACCGTGAACTACCGCCCGGAGACCGTCGGCATGGGCATCTACATCCCAAGGAAGTACATCGTGAAGGAGATGCCGGCCGACAAGGACAACTACACCTACGTCGTCAGCGTGCCCAACCGCCGCATGAGCTACAAGCTCACCTTCGGCAGCGACAAGGAGGACTACGGCTACCACAACGCCCACGACTGGTTTGCCTACCTGAAGCAGTGGCGCAAGCTGATCGACGAGCCCGTCAAGGTGGAGGTGGAGAATGTTGAATTTTGAATTTTGAATGTTGAATTAATGGGTAGCGGGGTGTGCTATCTCATTGCCAATAATGCGCTGCCTCGGGCATGATAAATCATGCCCCTACGATTTCGAAGGCATTGGCTTACAATGAATTATGCACTTCCAAAACTTGAATTATAAACATCCCCTTGCAGGGTGCGGCCCTTGTGGCCGTCCGCACCCACGTTGCGCATCGTTTGTGGGTGCGGACGGCCACAAGGGCCGCACCCTGCAGGAGGATGTTTCATGTCCCATGATCAAGCGCATTCCTACACGTAGGGGCATGATTTATCATGCCCGCCAGTGGCAACATTGTGGCGCTTCGGGCATGATAAATCATGCCCCTACGACTTCAAAACCATTGGCTTACAATGAATTATGCACTTCCAAAACGTGAATTATAAACATCCCCTTGCAGGGTGCGGCCCTTGTGGCCGTCCGCACCCACAAACGATGCGCAACGTGGATGCGGACGGCCACAAGGGCCGCACCCTGCAAGAGGATGTTTCATGTCCTGTGATCAAGCACATTCCAACGTGGGGCATGATTTATCATGCCCGCCAAACAATATGACCATCAGAAAGTTAGCCCCTATCATCATGGCCATGGCGCTCGCCGCGGCAGCCGTCGCCACCGAGCCCCGACGCGGCAACGTGGAGAGCCAGTTCAGGGTGTCGACCATACCCGACAGCATCTTCAAAACGATGCAGGGCAAGAGCTACAAGGCCGACTGCACCGTGAAGTGGAAAGACCTGCGACTCGTCAGCTGCCTCATAATCGACAAGGACGGGATGACCCACAAGGGCCAGCTCGTCGTCAACTGGCGCATAGCCAACAAGGTGTGCCGCATCATGCGCGAGCTATACCAAGCCCGCTACCCGATAGAGCGCATGGAGCTCATCGACCGCTACAACGCCGACGACGAACTGTCGATGAGAGCCAACAACTCGTCGGCGTTCAACTTCCGCCGCGTGGCCCGCTCGCGCCGCCTCTCAGCCCACAGCCGCGGACTGGCCATCGACATCAACCCGCTCTACAACCCCTGCGTGCGCACCGTGAAGGGCAAGCGGGTGGTGCAGCCCGCCACAGGCAGCCGCTACCTCGACCGCAAGGCCAACTTCGACTATAAAATCACACGCGGCGACCTGTGCCATCGCCTCTTCACCCAGGCCGGCTTCCGCTGGGGCGGCGACTGGCGCACGGTGAAGGACTACCAGCACTTCGAGTACGTCGGGGGAAAATAGGTTTTAATGGTGCGGCCCTTGTGGCCGTCCGCATCCACAACCGATGCGCAACGTGGATATACCTCTTGCAGGGTGCGGCCCTTGTGGCCGACCGCATCCACAAACGATACGCAACGTGAATATACCTAATGCAGGGTGCGGCCCTTGTGGCCGTCCGCATCCACAAACGATGCGCAACGTGAATATACCTAATGCAGGGTGCGGCCCTTGTGGCCGTCCGCATCCAC
>CAZRSL010000127.1:0-4117 GCA_964602785.1 uncultured Prevotella sp. | reverse complement strand
CATTGATAATCAACGCTCTTTATTTAAGAATTTACAACATCGGAAAGACAGGAAAGGTGAAGGACGGTCTTGGTGATGACGACAGCGAGTAAAATCCCTAAGAGAGTAGGAAATACCAATCAACCACGCATTATGCGTACTAAATTTATTACACCATGAAGAGAACCATTTTTTCGTTGATTCTTGTGCTGGCTGCCATCACGGCTTTCGGCCAGACTGACAAGCAGGAGACCACTTACCGCCGCAGCAGCCTTTACTCCATCATGCTGCCTGACGACAAGCTCGAGGGCGACGCCAGAACCATCGTGCAGCAGGCCTTCCTCGAAGAGGCATTCCCCGACAAGTACAACAACTTCAACCTTGCCGAACGTGTACTCGACCTGGCTGCCGTCAAGGCCATCCAGGTGAGCGATGCCGATGTCACGGCCGCCCAGAGCCAGGGAGCGCATAAAGTCTCCAAGTTCAAAAAGTTCGCCAAGGGTCTCACCAAGAAAGAGGCCGCCGACCCCACGGCCACCTCTGCCGACTCCACACTTGACGACGCCCAGTATATAGCCAAGCTGCAGAAATACTTCACCAGTGCCAACGTGGCCGGACGCCTCGTGGCCAAATGGCTTGGCGGCCCTGACAATGTGCCAGCACAGGCCACGCCTATCGACACCAAGCTGATTGAGGAGCTGGGCCTCAACACCCTCAGCGAGGAGGAGAAAACCAAGGCCAAGAGTCTCACCGGCGGTCTACAGGCCATGACACTGTCTGCCGAGACCGACCTCATGAGCCGCACCTTCGTAATGGTAAGCCGCTATTCCTACCTCTCCGCCCAGGACATCATGGCCCTGACGACGGCAGCGGCCAGCCAGGTGGGAGGAAAGTTCGGACAAATAGCCTCCTTGGCCGGCACTGTCGCCGGAGCCGCCCTCAAAGGCTATTTCGTAAAGACTTCTACCTACCTCTTTCAGCTGGACATCAACAAGGATGACATCAACAAGATTGTGGAGAAGTATGCCAATGATATCTGCGGACTATATACCGACAACGACGTCAAACTGAAGTACGTAGGCAAGACCTGGGACTATGCCCCCGCCACCCTCAAGCTCTCCTTTGCCAGCGACGCCGACAACAAGATGATCTCACGGGCCACCGTGCGGGCCACCGACGGAGCCATCGCCAAGCTGCAGAAGGAGTACGACCAATTCAAGACCTTGGCCACACTGCACCAGGACGGCGAGAACCTCTTCGCCTACGTCGGCAAAAAAGAAGGTTGCAAGGAAGGCACCAAGTTTGACGTGCTGCAGCGCGTACTCAATGACGACGGCTCAGAGGGTTTCGAGGTCGTAGGCAAGGTGTCCATACAGAAAGGCCAGCTTTGGGACAACCGCAATGGCGCTGGAGAGACAATAGAGGGAGCCGCCACGGACGACGACAAGGATGCCGGCAACGCCGACCTGAAATACTCCGGGCTCGGCACCAGCTCGAAGATGCTCGAGGGGTCACTGCTGAGGCAGATGAAATAACCCAGGGAAAGCCAATCATACCACAATGGGAAATACCGACAATCCATGAAAAGGATACTCTTTCTTACAATGTGTCTGCTTGGGCTGGCCATCGCAGCCCAGGCAGGCAAAGTTGACGAGGACCTCTACCACTACGAGGTGGACGCTTACCCCGGCGTGGCCTCCTCGCCCGGCTACACCATCGTCAAGGTGTGGAGCTACGGGCGCAGCAAGGTGCTCACCAATGACTACTGCATGCGCAACGCCGTGCATGCCATACTCTTCAAGGGATGCCCTGGATCGGGGAGCAATGCCGGCGTCAAGACCCTCGTGCCGGAAGGATACGAGGCGCACAAGGACTTCTTCGACGACTTCTTCAAAGGCAAGTATTTGCAGTTCGTGCAGCTCACCAACAACGGCATGCGCGATGTCGGAGACATCTACAAGCTGAAGAGCGGGAAATACAAGGTGGGTACCGTGGTGATGATCAACCTCAAGGCACTGCGCGACTATCTCGAAGGTGAGAAAATCATCAAGCCGTTGGACTTCCTCTTCGACTGAGGACTCCCGCTTTAACAAGACAAGCCAAACAACAATTCACAACTTATGAAAAGACTCTTATTATTCGCATTGATTCTAATGTCGGCCCTGTCGGCCAAGGCTCAGACTGCCGACAAGCCGGAACTCATGGTGATGCCCTCGGACAACTGGTTCTTCACTAACGGCTTTTTCAAGGTGGTCACCGTCAACGGCGAGCAGAAGAAGGTGCCTGACTGGAATAGCGCCTTCACCGAGAACCCCGACATCAACAACGTGATGACCACCATCGCGCAGATGTTTATCGACAGGGGATTCACCGTTACCAACGTGTGGGACGAGATGAAGGCCCTCGAAGAGGAGAACGCCGAGGATATGGCCCTCGAGGCCGATGGTGAGGACGCCTCACAGACAAGCAACTTCGACCAGCTGATGACTCAGGTGAAGCCGGACATCAAACTTGAAATCAACTGGCAGGTGAACGGTCTCGGACTGGGCAAAAGCCTCTTTGTCAACATCGACGGCAAGGACACCTACACCAACAAGACCATCGCACCCATGCAGCGGCAGAGCGACAACATGCCCGCCGGCACCGGTCTGTCGGTGATGCTCAAGGAAGCCGTCGAGGGCGGCTTCGAGCAGCTCGCCAACAACCTGATGACCTACTTCACCTCGCTGGCCGAGAAAGGCCGCGAGATACGCATGATGGTGCGCGTGACACAGGAGAGCGGCACCGACCTCTTCAGCATGGTTGGCGACAAGCGTCTCAACGCAGCCCTGCAGGACTGGGTGAGGCAGCACAGCAAGAACGGCACTGGCACCGTCGCACCAGGCAGCACAAAGAACCGTATGAACTTCCGGGGCATAAGGATTCCGCTCCAGGACGGGAATGGCGTGAAGATGGACGCCTCTGAGTGGGCGCGCGTGGAGGGTCTCGAGTCCTATCTGCAGTCGCTCGGCATTCCGGCACGCGTTGAAGGACGTGGTCTCGGGGCTATCATCGTACGTATTGGAGCCAGATAAACATTACGGTCATGAGAATCTTAAAATGCATTGCACTGGCCGCCGCCCTGTACCTGGGCGGCTCCGCCAACGCGCAGATACAAGTGTCTCCCTACGCTGTGGAGAACTGTGTGGACGGCATCGACGCCAACGCGGTGAGCCTCGTGGAGAACAAGCTGCGCTCCATTCTCTCACAGAACGGCATATTGTCACGATACGGTGACTCACGCTTTGTGCTGACTGCACACTTCATCGTCACCGGCAAGGAAGCACTTGCCACGTCTCCCGTGAAGGTGGTCAGCCGCATGAGCGCCACACTCGCCATCGGCGACGGTGTCGACGGGACATGCTACGGCTCGCGGGAGCTGGAGATTACCGGCGTGGGACGCAACGACAACGAGGCCGCCATGAACGCCATACGAAGCCTCAAGGGTAATTCCGACGAGATAGGGGCCTTGGTGAAGGTGGCCACCACACGCATCATACAGTACTACGAGAGCGCCGCGCCGAAGATGATTGCGTCAGCCCGCGCCCTGCTGAAGGGTGGCAACTACGACCAGGCCATCTACACACTCGCACAGATACCAGAGGCATGTTCCAGCTACCAGCAGGCACAGACGCTCATGGGCAACAGCATGAAGCAGAAGGTAGACCACGAGTCGGCATCCTATCTCAACGAGGCCACGGCGCAATGGTCGGCAAACCCCACTTCGGAGAACGCCGACAACGTAATCGCCACGCTTTCGAAGATTGATCCCAACGCCGCATGCTATTCACAGGCTCAGGCTCTGATGAGGAAGATAGAGTCGCAGGCCAAGCTGGAGGCCACCCGTACATACAACCTACAGCAGAAAGCCATCAATGACGCCACCCAGCTCGAGCGAGCACGCATAAGGGCGGCGGAGAACATAGCCGTGGCATACGCACGCAACCAGCCGAAAACAGTGTATCGGGTATATGGATGGTGGTGACGGATGAACGACTAACTGTCTCCACTCCCTTCCAAGAGATATACAACATTATTAAATATAATGATTATCCGCAATCGGCAGAAAAGCCTCGTGAGAGGCTTAAGTATCAATAAC
>CAZRSL010000126.1:0-4162 GCA_964602785.1 uncultured Prevotella sp. | reverse complement strand
CCCCGCCGCCTCTATCCCGAGACCATCGACTATATACTGGGGCACTTGGAGTGAGCTTTTACCCCAAATCGGATAGCTTCCAGAAGGTAAAGCGACCAACGAAAAAGCCCGACTGCATTGGCAATCGGGCCTTTTTGTTGTTCCAGGCGGATTCGAACCACCACTGACAGAACCAAAAACTGTAGTGCTACCATTACACCATGGAACATTCTGGACTGCAAAATTAGCCATTTAGTTTTGAACTGCAAAATTTTAGTGCTGATTTTTGCATTTATGTGTCTCAAAGTGGGGCAGATGTGGGACTGCTTTAGCTTATGTGGCAGCTGCACCTGCAACCTGTAGTGGCCGTCCCTTGTGGCGGCCATTATTAATGTTCGACCGCTTCCATCAGAGGAAAGGACATTGCTTTATGGCCGCCACAAGGGACGGCCACTACAAGTGGATAATGTATGGCAGTGTTCTGTGAATAGGCTTGGCTACTGTGCTATTCCACCTTGCTGCCAGGCTTCACTTTTCCGAGCGTGGTGGTAACCGAGAGCGAGCCGTCGGCGTTGAGGGCGCTCAGTATCATGCCCTGGCTCTCGATGCCCATCATCTTGCGCGGGGCGAGGTTGGCGATGAAGAGCACGTCCTTGCCCACAAGCTCTTCGGGACTGTAGAACTTGGCTATGCCGGAGAGGATGGTGCGGTCGGTGCCGGAGCCGTCGTCGATGGTGAACTGCAGCAGCTTGTTCGACTTCTTCACCTTCTTGCACTCCCTCACGTGGCCCACACGGATGTCGAGCTTCTCGAACGCGTCGAACGCTATTGTGGGCTTTATCGGGTCGGCCTTGTACTCCTTGTCGGCCTCGGCCTGCTCGTTGGCCAACTTTGTGGCGGCCAGCTTGTCGAGCTGACGCTGTATGGCCTCGTCGTCGATCTTCTCGAACAGCAGGTGGGGCTCGCCGAGCTGATGGCCGGGCTTCAGCAGGTCGATGCTGCCGAGCTGGCTCCAGTCGAACTCGTCGAGGCCTATCATCTGCCTCAAGTCTTTCGACGAGAACGGCAGGAACGGCTCGAAGGCTATCGAGAGGTTGGCCACGAGCTGGAGCGAGATGTAGAGTATGGTCTCCACACGCTTCGGGTCGGTCTTCCACACTTTCCACGGCTCGCACTCTGTGATGTAGCGGTTGCCGATGCGGGCCAGGTTCATGGCCTCCTTCTGCGCCTCGCGGAAGTGGAACTGGTCGAGCAGCTGCTCCATCTTGCCCTTCACATCCTTGAACTCGTCGATGGCGTTCTGGTCGACGTCGAGCAGGGTGCCACACTCAGGCACCACGCCCTGCCAATATTTCTTTGTCAGTTGCAAGGCGCGGTTGACGAAGTTGCCGTAGATGGCCACCAGCTCAGAGTTGTTGCGCTCCTGGAAGTCGCGCCAGGTGAAGTTGTTGTCCTTTGTCTCGGGTGCGTTGGCCGTGAGCACATAGCGCAGCACGTCCTGCTTGCCGGGGAAGTCGCGCAGGTATTCGTCGAGCCACACGGCCCAGTTGCGCGAGGTTGAGATCTTGTCGTTCTCCAGATTGAGAAACTCGTTGGCCGGCACGTTGTCGGGCAGAATGTAGTCGCCGTGGGCCTTCAGCATGACGGGGAAGATGATGCAGTGGAACACGATGTTGTCCTTGCCGATGAAGTGGACGAGGCGCGTGTCCTTGTCTTGCCACCACTTCTGCCACGGCCCCCAGCGCTGCGGGTCGCCGTCGCACAGCTCCTTGGTGTTGCTGATGTAGCCGATGGGCGCGTCGAACCAGACGTATAGCACCTTGCCCTCAGCCCCCTCCACCGGCACGGGGATGCCCCAGTCGAGGTCGCGGGTCATGGCGCGGGGTTGCAAGTCCATGTCTAACCACGACTTGCACTGGCCGTAGACGTTGGGGCGCCACTCCTTGTGCCCCTCCAGTATCCACTGCTTCAGCCAGTCTTGGTATTCGTTCAGGGGCAGATACCAGTTTTTCGTCTTCCTAACCTCCGGCTTGGCGCCACTGATGGTGGAGTGGGGATTGATGAGCTCCATGGGCGACAGGTCGCTGCCGCACTTCTCGCACTGGTCGCCGTAGGCGTTGGTGTTGCCGCAGTGGGGGCATGTGCCCACGATGTAGCGGTCGGCCAAGAACTGGTGGGCCTCGGGGTCGTAGTATTGCTCGCTCTCCCTCTCCACCAGCTTGCCCTCGTCGTAGAGCTTGCGGAAGAAGTCGCTGGCCAGCTTGTGGTGGGTCGCCGAGGTGGTGCGGCTGTAGATGTCGAACGAGATGCCGAACTCGCGAAACGACTCCTTGATGATCTTGTGGTAGCGGTCGCACACGTCCTGCGGGCTGACGCCCTCCTTCTTGGCCCTGATGGTGATGGGCACTCCGTGCTCGTCGCTGCCGCCGATGAAGACAACGGGCTGGCGGCGAAGCCGCAGATACCTGACGTAGATGTCGGCCGGCACGTAGACTCCGGCCAGATGGCCTATGTGGACACCACCGTTGGCGTAGGGCAGGGCGGCGGTAACGGTGGTGCGCTTGAATTGTTTTTGTTCCATTCCGATGTGTTGCTTTTTGGTTTCGGGTGCAAAATTACAAAAAAGCAGTCAGATAAATAAATATCCGACTGCTTTTTGCCACTGTGGGTGGTGTGAAATCCTGAAGTTTATATTCCCATGCGTTTTTTTATCATCCAGTGTAGTAGCCGCCCCCTGTGCCGGCCATAAAACAATGTCCTTCCTTTTTTAAGCGGTCGAACATTAATGAAGGCCCCCACAGGGGCGGCCACTACACTGGTTGGTTACAGTGAACCCAAATCGGTCATTAGGAAGCGTCTTTCAAAAAACGATGTCGGAGACATCACCGCTCGATAACCGAGGGTGCTTGCACCCTCGGTAAGTGGAATGTCTATCCACCGACCCTATCGGGGCCGCCGCACTTGCACATCTTTACAACTCTCGGATACAGAGGGGCGACCCCGATAGGGTCGATTGTTTGGAGAGCCTATGATTCCGTGGGTGCAAGCACCCACGGTTATGGAGCGGTGATGCCTCCGGCATCATCTGTTTCTAATGACCGATTTGGGGTAAATAGTTCACGTCTCAAGTTTCGGAAGTATATAATTCATTGACAGCCAATGGAAATATGTCGTAGGGGCATGATTTATCATGCCCGGAATGCAACGATTTTGCCGATTGCGGGCATGATAAATCATGCCCCTGCGATGTGGTTATAGCTTAATGTCAGCACTTTACAGTACTTTCGAAACTTGAGTGTAAGGTATTTATCTTTTTGCCTCAAGGTAGAAGGCGAAGGGCTGTTGCAGCAGGGTCTTGTTGTAGGTGCCGTCGATGTAGACTCCCGCCACCACCACCTGCATCTGCACGGTGCTCTTTGTGGCGTTGTAGGCTCCGTAGCAGTAGCCGTTGCTGGCGAAAGCTATCTGCACCTTGGAGTCGGTCTTGCCGTTGTAGTCCACGGTGTAGCTTGCGGCAGTCGGGGCGAACACCCACTCCACCGGCGACAGGCGCACGTAGCGCGTCTTGCACACGATGTCTTGGGCATCCTGGCTCTTCAGCGCTTTCACGAGCGTGGTGTCGCTGATGTAGGTGCTCAGCACGCAGGCCGGCACGTTGTGGATGGTCAGCGTGGAGTCGGTCAGCAGGTCGAACCTGACGCTGATGGTGTCGGCCTTGGTGGTGCTGCCATTGGTAGACGCGGCGTAGATGAGGTTGCCCTCGTAGCTGCCCTTCACGGTGTTGAAGGCCGTCTGCACCTCGGTTGGGGTGAGCGCCGACGTGTCGTCATCGTCGTTGCAAGAGGTGAACGAAGCTGCCATCAGGCCGCAGAGGGCCAAACTTAATACTTTCAAATTTTTCATTTCTTTTTTTTGTTTTGTTTGTTATCGTTTTCAATTGCTTAAATGCCGCTTTGCCCGATTCCTTGCACGAAGGGGGATTATTTTCCATTGCGCTTAGAATCGAAAGATAGGCGGATCGCCTTTTGACATGAAAAGCCCGTAATGCCTTTCCCCATAGCTGATAGAAGTTGTTTGTCTTTATCCCAAATCGGTCATTAGGAACAGATGATGCCAGAGGCATCACCGCTCGATAACCGTGGGTGCTTGCACCCACGGAATCACTGTCTTTCCAAACTATCGA
>CAZRSL010000125.1:0-4326 GCA_964602785.1 uncultured Prevotella sp. | reverse complement strand
GTAGGAATGTGTTTTATCACGGGATGTCTAACATTGTCAGCCAATGTTTGTGAAATCGTGGGGGCATGATTCATCGTGCCCGAATCGCCACAATGTTGCCAATGGCGGGCATGATGAATCATGCCCCTACGTTTGGGAGATTGCGGATATTATTATGCCTGACTATAATTGGATTATTGATATATCCTCTTGCAGTCATTTTTTCTTCCTTTTCTTATTTACGTAGATGTTCTTATCATATTATCTTATTATATCTTATTAATTAATTAGCCTTTTGTCTTGATAGGTTTATAATAGCTTATCTTTAAAACAACTAAGTATAAAAGCTATATAACATATAATCACCAAAAAACAAAAGTAATAAAGACCTTTCGCTTGTTTTCACTTTTTATATTATGTTTCTTATTGTTATTATGTCTTTCTGCTATTCTATATGTCTGTTATTCAGTGCTTTAACTTTTTTGTTATATTTCATTTCTCCTTTATGCGTTTATACCTATGACTATAAACAGATATAGCCAATTATACCTTTAGCACAAAAAGACAAAACAACCATATAACAAAAGTATATAAATATAAAAGCACAATATTACGAAAGAAATAAAGATATAACTATTTTTCGGCTTGAATGATTTTATTTGTTTAATTGTTTTGTGGTTTTCTTTGTTTTTTCTAATTTTGCAATCACATTTAGTGCTTTGTCAGTAAAGGCCCTTTTTGAGGACGGCGATTTGACTGGTGCTGATGCAGTATTGTTATTATATATAATAATGTGTGATGGAAAAGAATTATAAAATTGTGTTTGCCAACCAAAAGGGTGGGGTGGGGAAGACCACATTGTGCATTCTGTTTGCCAACTACCTTGCAAGTCAGGGCAAACCCGTGTGTGTTGTCGACACTGACCTGCAGCGTTCCATTTATACCCAGCGCGAGGACGACCTGAGGCAGATGGGGCTCGACCCGAAAAACCTCACAGACGAGGAGAAGCAGAAGTTGCCCTATCTGGTGCAAGCCTTCAGCCTAAAGGACCCGAAATCGGTACAGCTGATGATGGAGTCGATAAACAACACGCCTGGCTACTTCCTCTTCGACGCGCCTGGGTCTATCAACGAGGAGGGATTGGTGCAGCTCTTCGCCCTGTCCGACTTCATCGTCTGCCCCTATCAGTATGAGAAGAAGACCATCAACTCCACCGGCATCTTCATTGAGGTGGTGAACGAGATGAAGGACCACATCGACGGGATGCACACCGAGATGTTCTTCGTGCCCAACAAGTATGACTCCCGTTCCGGCACGCTGCGAGAACTCCAGTCGTATATGCAGACCGACGACCTGTTCAAGAAGTTCGGCCAGGTGACTCCGCGCATCCCTCAGCACATTGGGTTGACCCGCATCGACACCTTGTCGAACAGCGGCGACCAGATTAAAGATTGCCGTTCCGCCTTCGATTATCTTATCCGCAACATGCGGTAGGGTAGGGGAGTATAATTTGCTATAATAGAAAAGCGGTATAACTCTATCGTCGTTTAGAGTTATACCGCTTTACTGTTTTATTACTTTTCTTTTATTTCACTTTCATTTTATTGGCTTTAATTTGATTGTTTTCAGCCTTTTATCTTGGCTTATGTGCTCTTGTTTTGCAGCGTTCTTTACTGCTTTGGTGCTTTATGTCGATACTGTTTTATTATTTTATTATTTTGTGGGTTTGATAGTTTTTATAGTTTTCTATAGTACTTATAGTTCCAATAGTACTAATAGATTCTATAGAATCGATGGGGTCGATGGGTGCGATGGAATCGATGGGTGCGATTGAAGTGATGGAATCGATAGAGACTTTAGGGAATGGAAGGGATGGCGGCGACAGCGGCGTTGGGAGCGGTGGAACTTGCATTTTCCGCGTCGATTTGTCTTTTATCTCAGAAATTATTGCGAAATTTGCAGCAATGGAGAAAAACAAACTATCAGAGAAATGACCAAGCACACACTAACCATGATGGCAGCCACTGTGGCCACTGTGGCGGCAATGGCCGCCGAGCCACTCACCATCAAGCAGATAACCGACGGCGAACTCTCCTCTAAAGCTCCCGGCATGATGCGCCCCATCAGCGGCACGGCCGAGTTTGCAAGCATCAGCGACGACGGGAGCCGGATCGTGGCCTACTCGTTCCGCACGGGCAAGCCGACCCGCACCATCTTCGACGCCGCCGAGGCCAAGGCCGACCACATCGGAGCCATCGACGGCTACCAGGTGAGCCCCGACGGGCTCCGCCTGCTGCTGCAGACCAAGACCAAGCCCATCTACCGCCGCTCGTTCACCGCCGTGTTCTACGTCTACGACACGCAGTCGCGCCAGCTCTCGCTGCTGACGAAAGACAGCACCGCCCAGGTGCCCACGTTCTCGCCCGACGGCAAGCGCGTGGCCTACGTCAGGGACAATAATATATATGTGACCGACTTCCAGACCACGCGCCAGGTCACCACCGACGGCGAGCGCAACCGCGTGATCAACGGGCTGCCCGACTGGGTCAACGAGGAGGAGTTCTCGTTCAACAACGCCATGGCCTGGAGCCCCGACAGCCGGCAGCTCTCGTGGCTCCGCTACGACGAGTCGCTGGTGCCGACCTACGAGCTGCAGATGTATCGTGGCATGAAGCCCGCCCGCGACGAATACTGCACCTATCCCGGCCTCTATTCCTACAAGTACCCCAAGGCCGGCGAGAGGAACTCCACCGTCAGCGCCCTCAGCTACGACCTCGCCTCGGGCCGCACCATCCGGTATCAGCTGCCCATTGACGATGACGGCTACGTGCCCCGCATACGCACCTTCGCCGGAGGCATCGCCCTCTTCACCATGAACCGCCACCAAGACCTGCTGCGCATCTACCGCGCCGACCCCGTGTCGGGCCAGTGCAACATGCTCATCGAGGAGCAGGGCGACCGCTACATCAAGGAGGAGGCCGTGGAGGGCATACAGCTCAGCGACCGCTACATCCTGCTGCCCAGCGACCGCGACGGCTTCATGCACCTCTACCTCTACGACCTCTCGGGCCGGCTGCTTGGACAAGTCGACCAGGGCGACCACGACGCAACCGCCGTCTATGGCGTCGACCAGCAGGGCAACGTCTACTACCAGGCCGCCCGCCCCACGCCCATGAGCCGCACCGTGTGGGTGGCCAACCTGAAGACCGGCAGCCGATGCCTGACCGAGGGCGGTGGGTGGAACACGGCCACATTCTCGGGCGACTACAGCTACTTCCTGCGCTCGTGGAGCGACCGCAACACGCCCTACGTCTACACCATCAGCGACCGCCGCGGCCGCACCGTGCGCACTCTGGAGGACAACCACGAACTCAGGGAGAAGTGGCAGCGGCTCCAGTTGCCGCAGAAAGAGCTCTTCACGCTGACCACCTCCGAGGGCGTCGTGCTGAACGGATGGATGATGAAGCCCACCGACTTCAACCCCTCGAAGAAATATCCCGTCGTCATGCACCAGTACAGCGGCCCCGGCAGCCAGGAGGTGAAGGACTCGTGGGCCATCGGGTCGATGGGGCAGGGTGGGGCGTTCGACGCCTATCTGACACAGCAGGGCTTCATCGTCGTCTGCGTCGACCCCCGCGGCACCACCGCCCGTGGCTCCCAGTTTGAGAAGCAGACCTACCTCAGGCTCGGCGAGATGGAGAGCTGCGACCAGGTGGAGGCAGCCCTGTGGCTTGGCCGGCAGAGCTACGTCGACTCCACGCGCATCGGCATCTGGGGATGGAGCTACGGCGGCTTCTGCACGCTGATGAGCATGAGCGAGGGCAGAGGGGTGTTCCGCTGCGGCGTGGCCATCGCGCCGCCCACCGACTGGCGCTTCTACGACACCGTCTACACCGAGCGCTACATGCGCACGCCGCAGGAGAACCCCGACGGCTACGACACCAACCCCATCCGTCGCGCCCCGCAGCTGAGCGGAGCCCTGCTGCTCTGCCACGGCACCGCCGACGACAACGTCCACCCGCAGAACACCTACGAGTATGCCGAGGCTCTCGTCCAGGCCGACAAGGACTTCCACGAGAACTACTACACCAACCGCAACCACAGCATCCGCGGCGGCAACTCGCGCCACCATCTGCTGCGCCAGGTGGCGGAGTGGTTTGTGGGGCATCTGAGATGACATGTGGGCATAGCGAGAAGTGAATCAAGTTTCGGAACAGCCACAATGTTGCCACTGTCGGGCATGATGAATCATGCCCCTACACGTTGGAAAGTGCTTGATCACGGGACATGGGAACATCCTCTTGCAGGGTGCGGCCCTTGTGGCCGTCCGCATCCACATTGCGTATC
>CAZRSL010000124.1:0-4622 GCA_964602785.1 uncultured Prevotella sp. | reverse complement strand
TTGATAGAATGACCTTTCATCTTTATTTTTATTTCAGAATTTTTAGAACAGACCTGAATATTATTGTTGAATTATGAATGTTGAATTGTAGGGCTTCCACCAAGACGCGGAAGCCATATACTTTTGTGTTTGGAAAGAGGCTGGTTTGCGCCTCAGAAACAAGTGGTTCTTAGTGCGAAAGTGGCTTTGTTATCATCCCCCATCAATTGATAATCACGTTCGCATCAATTGAAAAGAACGTGATTATCAATTGATGCGAACGTGATTATCAATTGATGGGGTATGATGACATTGGTAGTTTTAATCCTCAAATCTCAATCCTTCGTCCGATAGACGAACCGCGAGAAGAGGGCTGTGCCATTGTCGGCCTTGGTGTTGTAGCAGTAGAGGGCCACGCGCACGCCTTTCCAGAAGCCGGAGCAGGCCGTCAGGTCGCTTCTGAGTGTCTGCCATTCGCCGCCGGCCACGGCATAGCTCAGGCTGTAGTGGCCGAGCTGCGGCCTCATGTCGATGCGCAACCTAACCTCCTCGACTTGGCCGAGTGGCGCCGAGGCCACAACACTGTCCTCCTGTGAGGCATAGACGATGTTGTCGCCTTTGGCTGTCCGGGCTATGCCTATCTGGTGGTTCACTTTGCCCATCAGCGCCAGTCCGCATTTTGTATTGTGGCTGAGCTGGCCGATGCCCACCACCACCTCAGCGTGGCCACCGTAGCCCATAGTCTTCTGCGTCAGGGTGTTGCGAGCCAAGCGGAAAGTGGGCGAGGGGAGGGCGTGGAGCGTCAGATGGTTAGGGTTCTCGGTGAGCGACCAGTGGCTGTCGTCGGGGTTGTGGTTCCACTGCCACACGGGCGACAAAATGGCCGAGTCGAAGCAGTCGCTTGTCTGAATGGTATCGGTGGCGGCTGTCGAAATGGCAGGTTTTGTCCAGACGTAGACTGGCTCGCCTATGCCGTTGCCATCCTGGTCGACTCCGATGAAAGGCCAACCGTCGTTCCATCGCATTGGCTGCAAGTGGACCACACGGCCCAGTGGCGACAGCTCTTGGAAATGAAGAAACCACCACTGTCCATCGGGCGTGTCGACAATTGTGCCTTGATGCGGCCCGTTGACGGCGGTGGAGCCTTGCTCCAGCACGATGCGCCGCTCGTAGGGGCCGTAGATGGAGCGCGAGCGCAAGGCCGACTGCCATCCGTGGCCCACGCCGCCCTCGGGTATGCTCAGATAGTACCAGCCGCCCAACTTGTGAATTTTTGTGCCTTCGGCCACAGGGCCTTGATAGACTGTAGTGCCGTCGTCGAGAAGCCGCTTGCCGTCTGGACTCATGCGATGGATGATGATGGGGCCGGCGCCACGCATGCTGTGGCCGAGATAGGCTTGGCCGTCGTCGTCCCAGAATGGGCACGAGTCCTCCCAATTCTTCACCGCTTTCACAACGGTCAGAGGTTCCCACGGCCCTTCAGCCCGCTGTGCCCTCGTCATCAGCAGCCCGTCGTCGGGTGTGCAGAAGTAGACGTAGAACCAGCCATCGTGCCACCTTATCGACGGAGCCCACGAGCCGCCGGCATAACGCTCGTTGGTGTCGTAGCCGGCGAAAGGCAGACGGTGGTAGATTTGCGCCGCCACCCGCCAGTTGACGAGGTCGCGGCTCGTCAGGATTTGCATGCCCATGAAGTGGAAGTCGGACGCCACCATATAGTATGTGCTGTCCACCCGTATCACGTCGGGGTCGCTGTAGTCGGCGGGCAGAATGGGGTTGATGTAGGTGCCGTTGCCCTGGTCGCCCCAAGGCCGCGGACCTGGCTGCGAGCTTGCGGTGATGGCGCAGAGCAGCAGTAGAGCAGTGGTTTTCAGTCGCATAGTGTTTCAGGTTTTTATAGTTGCTATAGTAGTGATAGTGCCGATAGTACCAATAGATGCTATAGAAAACTATTGGTACTATCGGCACTATAAATAAATGTCAGAGTTTTCCCACGAAGGCTTTGCCGTAGTCCTCGCACTCTTTCAGGTGCTGCTCGTCGGGCACCCACAGCTCGCGAATGCCGTCGTCCACCACGTCGAATCCGCCAGCCTTCAGCTCTTCGGTCATCTTCTTTGGCGCGTCGCCGCTCCAACCGTAGCTGCCGAATGCCGCCGCTTTTTTGTTCTTGAACTTCAAGCCCTTTGCCATCTCCAGCACACCGGCGATGGCAAATGAGTAGCCGTAGTTGATGGTGGGGGAGCCAACGAGTATCGCCTTCGAGCGGAATATCTCGGTCATCACGTCGTTCTTGTCGTCCTTGACGGCGTTCATCAGTTTCACACGAATTGTCGGGTCGGCCTCGCGAATGCCTCTGGCTATGGCCTCGGCCATGAGGCGGGTGGACTGCCACATGGTGTCGTAGACGATTGTGATTTGGTTCTCCTGATATGGCTCCGACCACTGCTGATATTTCTCAATGATCAATCCTGGGTTCTTGCGCCATATCAGTCCATGGCTTGGGGCTATCATTCTGAGCGGCAAGTTCATCTTCGCTATCTCGGCCAACTTGCGCTTGGCCATCATGGCGTAGGGGTTGATGATGTTCACCCAGTATTTCTCGGCCTCATACATCACCTCGCTCAGGTCGGCAGTGTCGTCGTAGAGCTGCTCCGAGGCGTAGTGCTGGCCGAAGCCGTCGTTTGAGAAGAGTATCTGGTCGGTGTCGAGATAAGTGAACATGGTGTCGGGCCAGTGCAGCATGGGAGCCTCGATGAACGTCAGAGTCGACTTGCCAAGGCTGAGCTTGTCGCCCGTCTTCACGTTGACGAAGTTCCAGTCCTCGTGGTAGTGGCCGCGCAGGATGGCCTCGCCCTTCTTGGTGCAGTAGATGGGCGTGCCGGGTATCTCGCGCAGCAGTGCCGGCAGCGAACCCGAGTGATCCACCTCGTTGTGGTTCATCACAATGTAGTCGATTTTCTTCAGGTCGATGTCCTGCTTCAGTCTTGCCACAAACTCATTGTCGTAGGGGTGCCACACGGTGTCGATGAGCGCGGTCTTCTCGTCCTCCACGAGATAGGAGTTGTAGCTCGAGCCGCGGTTGGTCGACAGCTCGTCGCCATGAAAGCGTTTCAGTTCCCAGTCGATCTTGCCCACCCAGCTCACGTGGTCAGTGATTTTCTTTGCCATAATAAGTTAATGTTTTTGTGTTATTATCTTTGGCGCAAAGTTACTGTAAAAATTCCAATTTTTTACATTCCGAATTTATAATTAATTCTAATTAATTATTAAACGCTTCTGATGGCATACCGTTTGCACTGATTAGGGTGTAATCTCACTATCTTTGGGTATTGTGGGAACAGAGAATCATTAACTTTAGGTATTGCACAGGCATTATTAAAAAGATACCTTTGCAGTCGGAAAATTATTAAAAACATTACACACAATCATGAAAATTGAGAAAGTACATGCAAGAGAGATCCTCGATTCAAGAGGCAACCCGACAGTGGAAGTAGAAGTAACGCTCGACAATGGCGTTGTGGGTCGCGCAAGCGTCCCGTCGGGAGCATCAACCGGTGAGAACGAGGCTCTGGAGCTTCGCGACGGCGACAAGAGCCGCTTTGGCGGCAAGGGCGTTCTGAAGGCTGTGGCCAACGTGAACGACATAATCGCCCCGGCCCTCATCGGCTGGAATGTGCTGGAGCAGCGCAAGATAGACTACAAGATGCTCGAGCTCGACGGCACACCCACCAAGTCGAAGTTGGGTGCCAATGCCATACTCGGCGTCAGCCTCGCCGTGGCTCACACAGCCGCCCAGGCCCTGGGCATTCCTCTCTATCGCTACATCGGCGGAGCCAACACCTACGTGCTGCCCATCCCGATGATGAACATCATCAACGGTGGCGCCCACTCGTCGGCTCCCATCGCTTTCCAGGAGTTCATGATTCAGCCGCGCAACTTCACCAGCGAGCGTGAGGCCATACGCTGCGGCGCCGAGGTGTTCCACGCTTTGGGCAAATTGCTCAAGAACCGCGGCCTGTCAACAGCTGTGGGCGACGAGGGTGGCTACGCTCCTGAGCTCAACGGCATCGACGACGCTCTGGAGAGCATCTGCCAGGCCATCAAGGACGCCGGCTACGAACCGGGCAAGGACGTTACCATCGCCATGGACTGCGCCGCCTCGGAGTTTGCTACACAGCGCGACGGCAAGTGGTACTACAACTACAAGCAGCTGAACAACGGTATGCCTAAGGATCCCAACGGCAAGGAGTTCAGCGACGAGGAGCAGATAGCCTATCTGGAGGAGCTCGTCAGCAAGTATCCTATCGCCTCAATTGAGGACGGCCTCGACGAGAACGACTGGGAAGGCTGGGTGAAACTCACCAACGCTCTGGGCAGCAAGGTGCAGCTCGTGGGCGACGACCTCTTCGTAACCAACACCAAGTTCCTGGAGAAGGGCATCAAGATGGGTGCCGCCAACGCCATTCTGATCAAAGTGAACCAGATTGGCTCGCTCACCGAGACCATGGAGGCCATCGAGATGGCACACCGCCACGGCTACGCCACAGTAACCAGCCACCGCTCGGGCGAGACAGAGGACACCACGATAGCCGACATCGCCGTGGCCACCAACAGTGGACAAATCAAGACTGGCTCGATGAGCC
>CAZRSL010000123.1:0-4807 GCA_964602785.1 uncultured Prevotella sp. | reverse complement strand
AATGTGTATGCAAATGGAATCGACGAGTTTTTACAGGAGGATGGGCGGCCATGCCGGTTGGCTGCTTGTGGTGTTGTGTGTTCTTTTTATGCCCTGTGCCGCAATGGCGCAGAAGCACAAAATCATAAGGCCAACGACCAAGACAAACGCGGAGAAGAAGGACACGCAGAAGAAGCCTTCGACTTCCGGCAAGACTAAGACTGGCAAGACTGGCACAAAGAAGAGCACCGCCATGTCGTCGACCGAGCGGAAGCGTGTCTTGGACAACCTCATCAACAATATGGTTTATGTTGAGGGCGGCACATTCACTATGGGCAGAGAAGGCGACATTGAAGCAAAACCTGTCCATCGGGTTACGCTGTCATCGTTTCACATTGGCAGGTACGAGGTTACGCAATGCGAATGGCGGGCGGTGATGGGTAATAATCCGTCCAAATTCAAAGGCGACAATCGGCCAGTGGATATGGTCAGCTGGAACGACTGCCAGAAGTTTATCAACAGGCTGAACAAACTGACTGGCAAACATTTTCGTCTGCTCACCGAGGCCGAATGGGAGTACGCCGCCCGTGGCGGAAATCTAAGCCATGGCTATGAGTGTTCTGGCAGCAACAACGCATTCAATGTGGCGTGGTTCAGCGACAATAGTGGGAAAACCACCCACAATGTCGGAACAAAGCAGCCCAACGAGCTTGGCCTCTACGACATGAGCGGCAATGTTTATGAATGGTGCCAGGACAGGTATGGCAAATATACTTTATCCCACCAAACCGAACCTACAGGTTCTTCTTCTGGTTCCAACCGTGTGATTCGCGGTGGAAGTTGGTACCACCTTGGCGGCAACTGCGAGGTGCGGGGTCGCCTCGAGTATTCACCCGGCTTCCGCGGCGACTACCTCGGCTTGCGCCTCGCCCTTTAGTTCTTCCTTAAAAACAAATAGAAAGAGCTTTGCGGAAGTTTACAAGCGGAGGCGGCCAAACAAAAGGCCGCCAGAGCGTAAACTTCCGCAAGGCGAGTCATTCTCGTTTGCCGAGTGTGATCGCGCCGAACAGCCCTTGGAGTGCAAGGTCCGCCTCTGACGGGCATGATGAATCATGCCCCTACGGATAGGATGCCCACTTGTGCCGGCTATCATTGATGTTCGACCGATTTGGTTTGAACAAACCTTGTTAGAAGTTCTCGACTTTCGCATAGTTACAAACATCCGTATGCAGGGTGCGGCCCTTGTGGCCGTCCGCATCCATTAATAGTAATATTTCCTGTGAAACAGAGAATATTGACATGCTATGTAGCTTGCGGACGGTCACAATGGCCGCACCCTGCAAGAGGTACATTTACTTTACGAAAGGTGAGTTAGAAGTTCTTAAAGGTTGATAAAAGGTTTGGGGCTGCGGAGGAGAAAGCTTAACTTTGCAATCCTGATTATGACAACGACACTTTTGGTATTGGCCCTCACGATTGTGATGTTCGTCTGGGGGCGTTTGCGAAGCGATATTGTTGCCTTGTCGGCGCTTGTGGCACTGACGCTGGCTGGTGTGCTCACTCCCGCAGAGGCCCTTGCCGGCTTCTCGTCGTCGGTGGTGGTTATGATGGCTGGGCTGTTTGTGGTGGGTGGAGCGATACTGCGCACGGGTTTGGCCCGCGAAGTGGGCAACAGGATGATGGGTTTGGCCCGGGGCAGTGAGACGCGGGCTTTGCTGCTCGTGGTGCTCACCACGTCGGTGATAGGCGCGTTTGTCAGCAACACTGGCACGGTGGCCCTGATGATGCCCATCGTTGTCAGCATGGCGTCGCAGGCCGGCTTCAGCAGTCAGCGTCTGCTCATGCCGCTCGCCTTCGCTGGCAGTCTCGGCGGAATGCTCACGCTCATCGGCACTCCACCCAACCTTGTGATCAACGAGTCGCTCATCGACAATGGCTTCCCTGAGCTCAGTTTCTTTTCCTTTCTGCCCGTTGGCATCATAGTCATAGCCGTGGGAATATTGTTTTTGTTGCCAACGAGCAAGACCCTCGTCAAGAGGCGCACGAGCCACGGCAAGCGCAAGGCCGGCAAGTCGCTGGGCGACCTTGTGGAGGAATACCAGCTACAGGACAATTTGCGGCGCTACCGAGTGCCCGCTGGTAGCAGGATAGTGGGCAAAAGGGTCGGCGAACTGGGGCTGAGAGGCCTCTTCGACACTTCGCTGGTTGAGATTAGGAGCGAGCGGCGCAAGGCCTTGGGCATGGTGAGCGATGTGATCCAGAGCATAGCGTCGGGCCAGAGTGTGATAGAGGAGGACGACATCCTCTACCTGATGGGCAGCACCGACGGCATGAGCCGCATGGAGGGGGAGTATGGGCTGGAAAGGCAGACCGGCGCACAGCTCGACTTCTACGACATCGGACTGGCCGAGATGGTGGTGCTGCCGCAGTCGCGCCTTGTAGGTGTGCCCATACGCTCGTCTGGTTTAAGGGAGAAAGACCGCATCAACGTGCTCGGCATCCGCCGTGGCCACGAATACATTGTTGAGAACCTTGGCGACATACGCCCCCACGGCGGCGACGTGCTGCTGGTGCAGGCGCAGTGGGACGACTTGCTCTCGCTCGGCAACGACAGCACCGACTGGGTGCTGCTCGGCCAACCCGCCAAGACTGCCAGCCGCGTGACAATCGACTATAAAGCCCCGGTTGCCACCGCCATCATGCTGCTCATGGTGCTGCTGATGGTGGCGGGATGGGTCGAGCCTGTTGTGGCGGTCATCATCGCCGCCCTGCTCACGGTGCTTACTGGTTGCTTCCGCAAGGTGGAGGACGCCTACCGCACCATCAACTGGGAGAGCATAGTGCTCATCGCTGCCATGATGCCCATGTCGACGGCTTTAGAAAAGACGGGCGTGTCGGCCCTTGTGTCTGATGGGCTTGTGGCCACCCTCGGCTCGCTCGGCCCCTATGCCCTGCTTGCCGGTGTCTATTTCACCACCTCTGTGCTCACCATGTTCATAAGCAACACGGCAACGGCGGTGCTCATGGCACCGATAGCCATGGTGGCGGCCCAGCAGACAGGCCTGAGTCCCTACTCGCTGCTTATGGCCGTCACGCTTGGCGCGAGCATGTGTTTCGCCTCGCCGTTCTCCACGCCGCCCAACGCCTTGGTGATGAAGGCCGGCCACTACACTTTCACCGACTATCTGCGAGTTGGATTGCCCTTGCAGTTGATAATAGGCGTGGTGATGACGTTTGTGTTGCCGTTGCTGTGGCCGTTCTGACATTGGCATGTCATCTGCCGAAGAGCCAGCCAAGTCGCAGCCGGTACATGACGTTGGCCACTATTATGCACAGAATGGCCGTCATGAGCGAGATGATGGGTGTCAGCGTCAAGTCGTAGACCCATGATGTGTGGTTTAGGGTGAAAGCCCGGACAGAGGAAATGTCTAACGCCTCGAGGAAGAAGAAGTGGAGCGTGTAGATTTGGAGGGTGCCTTGTCCAACTGTCGACACCGCTTTCTCCATTTTGCCTTGGGCGGAACTGTTGCCCCACAGCTGGTATCCTATAATAAAAAGCAGCGTAATGATGGGCACCGCGTAGAGCTTTGCCACAATCTCAGCGGCCATTCTATCTGTCAAACTGGCCCAATGGTAGGCCGCTGTCAAGACAATGAAGGCGACAACGCTGACCCCCCAACGCTTTGTGATGAAGTAGAACACCTTTCGGCTTCTCATCAGTTGCCCCAAGTAGATAAAGGGCCAATACAGTACGCACCATGACAGGGAGAGAGTGTGGCTGATGGATGGTGGAAAGGCCAAATACATAGCCACGAAGATTATTTCCACAAGCAGGAAGCCCATGTGAACATTCGCTTTCAATTTGCCCACGACATATTCGCCGACCGCAAACACCACCATAAGCCACAGAAACCAATAGCCGTTCTTGTAGACGGTGGTGAAGAATGAGGATAGTGGCCATGAGTTGGCGAGTGTCAACGCTACGCCGAACAGCAGGAAAGGAATCAGCAGTCGCAGTCTTTTCCTTACGTGAGGACTCCTTATCTCGGTGGTGTAGCCACTCATTGCGAAAAACGCAGCCATGCAGAATATCTCGGCTATTGGGCTCCAGAAGCATCGGTCGAACGGCCAATGCTGCGGCACGTGCATCGTGATCATAAGCACGATGCAGATAGCCTTGATTGCGTCGATGTAGTAAATGCGCTCTTTGGGCATGGCTGTTGGTTCGGTCAAACTGGTAGAACACTTCACCCACCCTTGTCGGTCTCATCATATCATGCCATTTGGCGACACAAGAGCCAGCGGATTCTTAAATCCGTCTTGAGGGCTTATTTTGATAACGTCGCCTGCGGAGATATATTGCCCGAGGGTGTCCTTATTGTGGTTCGTCCACACGATGGCCTCCGACCTCATCGGTTGATATTATCAAATGTCGGAAGTCCCCTTACTATTTTGCACACCTGCCAATATCACCCAAAATGATCCGCAAAAAGCAGAAAAAGGGCTGGCACAAGTATTGGACAGGAACAGTCTCGAAGAGAGTAGAGAATCGTAGGAGGGTGTGCATTGGGATGTTACATATCCTGCGATTAAGCACCTTCCAACATGTAGGGGCATGATTTATCATGCCCGCTATTGGCAATAATTCAGCGTTTCGGGCATGATAAATCATGCCCCTACGATTTCACAACCATTGGCTTACAATGAATTATGCGGTTCCGAAACTTGAATAGTGTTCTCCACTTTCGCAAGTGAATGTACCTCTTGCAGGGCGCGGCCCTTGTGGCCGTCCGCCGCACAACCGATACGCAATGTGGATGCGGACGGC
>CAZRSL010000122.1:0-4894 GCA_964602785.1 uncultured Prevotella sp. | reverse complement strand
TTCGGAAATCAAGGCGATTTTTCTGAAATCTCAACAAAACGGTTAGCAAAATGGCAGAAAAACTTTGCAAAAAGAAAGTAAACTGCCCGAAATGCGAGCAAAGTGTCAGCCCTATTTTCTGACACTACCTCAGAAAGGCTAATCGAGGCCGAAATAATGTAAAGATAATTCGCATTCAATGCAAAGGATGATAGATAGAACTTATAGTCTCTATAGTACCTATAGTTACTATAGATACTATAGGTACTATAGAGACTATAGTGACTATTCCAAATCCCCTCTCATCCTCTCGGGCCAGTTGACGAGGAAGAGCTTGCTGGTGGCTCGGGTGAAGGCTGTGTAGAGCCAGTGCAGGTAGTCGGGCCCCATCATGTCGTCGGCCACGTAGCCCTGGTCGACGTAGACGTGCTCCCACTGGCCGCCTTGCGCCTTGTGGCACGTGATGGCGTAGGCGAACTTTATCTCCAAGGCGTTGTAGTATTCGTCGTCGCGCACCTTGGCCAGACGGTCTTTCTTCAGCGGCACGTCGGAGTAGTCGGCCATCACCTGACTGAACAGGCTGTCGCGCTGCTCGCGGCTCAGCTGCGGCTGGTCGCTCCAGAGCGTGTCGACCACGGTGGTCAGTGTCATCTCGCGGTCGGCGTAGTCGGGGAAGCGCAGGTCCAAGTCGGCGAAGTGCAAGCCGTAGAGCTCGCGCGAGTTGTGTACCCGCAGCACCACCGCTCGGTCGCCGTTGGCGAGAAACTTCTCGCGTCCGTCCTCGGTGAAGTACTTGTTGCGCACCACCATCACCATGTCGCCCGACGAGAGCGGGTCCTCGCGGTCGAGCACCGTGCGGCGTATGCCCTGGTTGTAGATGTTGGCCCGCTTGTTCGACCTCGTGATCACCGTGGTCTCGTCCATGCCCACCTCGCGGTAGCTCTGCTCCAGTTCGTCGACCAGCTCCTGCCCCGGCACCATCACGATGTCGGCGAAGCTCTGGAACCTGACGCGCGGAAGGCCCGACATCTGGTCGTGGCTGAGCATCTGGCGCAGCATGGTGGCATTGTAGAGGATGCCCGACTGCAGCCTCTGGCGCACCACCTCCTGCAGGTCGGCCACACTGACCTGCAGTCCGTAGCCGCCAAGCTCATTGGGGTTAAGGGCCGGGCTCACGGTCTCGCCCACAGGTGGCAGCTGCGCCCTGTCGCCGATGAGCATCAAGCGGCATCCGCGCTGCTGGAAAGCGAAGCCTATCAGGTCGTCCATCAGCCGCCCCGAGCCGAACGAGGCCTCCTGCTGAGAGCCTTGGTTGCTGATCATCGATGCCTCGTCGACCACGAAGAGCACGTCGCTCTTGCTGTTGAAGCCGAGGCTGAAGGTGCTCGAGGTGCCGCTGAAAGTGCCCTCGCGGTAGATGCGGCGGTGGATGGTGGTGGCAGGGCAGCGGGCGTTCTGCGCCAGCATCTTGGCGGCGCGCCCCGTCGGCGCCATCAGCTCCACCTGCATGCCCATAGAGCGCATCGCCCTGACCATGGCACCGGCCAGAATGGTCTTGCCAGTGCCCGCCGCGCCGCTCAGCACCATCGCCGGTCGCTCCGCCCGCGACGTGATGAAGCCGCAGAACACGTCGACGGCCTCAAGCTGCTCGCGCGTGGGGCTGTAGCCCAGCTCCGTGAGCACCCGGTGCTTTATTTCGTCTGAAATCATTGCCGAGATTAGAAAACTATTTTGTAACTTTGCAAAGTTACAAACATTTCGGCAAACCAGTGAGCAAAATTACCAATTATATTCTCGCCGGAGCCGTGGTGGCGCTGCTTGCCCTCTGCGCCCTCAGCATCAGCCAACCTCTGCGCCAGGACCGGCAGCGGGAGCGGCGCGAGCGGGTGGTCAGTGAGCGCATGGAGGTCATTCTCAAGGCCGAGAGCCGCTACCGCGAGGGCCACGGAGTCTACACGGGGTCGTTCGCCGAGCTTGTGGGCTGCCATCTGCTGGCCGACTCGATGCGCTTCGTGCCATACTCGGGACGGCAGGAGTTTGAGCTGGAGGCCACAGTCGACATCGGGTCGACGGGCCGGCAGGAGCCGATGGTGAGGGTGGCGGCGGAATACGGCCAGTACCTGAGCGGCACCGACGCCTCGGCCATGGAGCGGCTCCGCGAGAAGGCGGCCGACGACGACCGCTATCCCGGCTTGGAGCTGACGCTGCCACGGCGGCGCTGACACATTATATATAATAATGTGGCTTGCGGTCTCATAATGATGTTTTGACGACCGTCTGCAGTAGAACTATAAAGAACACATACAATATGAACCAACCCACCACAACCACCGACGAGCTTCTGGTGCGCATAAGCCGCGCCGGAGGCATGTCGTTCTCGGTCAGGCAGAGCGGCGGCGACGTCAGCTATGAGCCCTACGCCATGCGCGGCGGCGTGTCGCCAAGCGCCAACCTGCGCCAAGCCATGGAGGAATGCCAGCTGCCCCGGGCCGGAAGCCAGAGGGTGGTGGCACTGGTGGACGCGCCGGTGATGCTCGTGCCGGAGAGCGAGGCCAAGGCCGAGACGCTGGCCGACCTCTACCGCTACACCTTCAGCGGCCAGGAGGGCAAGCTCGTGGTGGCCACGCCACTGCCCGGCCTCGACTCTGTGGCGGCAGTGGGCGTGCAGAAGGACCTGCGCCTCGTGCTTGCCGACCATTTCCCCACTGTCAGCATCATGGCAGTGGAGGTGCCAGTGTGGCTCCACCTGCACCAGCGCAGCTTGCCGGGGGCGAGCCGCAAGCTCTACGGCTACTTCCACGACCGCAAGCTGTCGGTGTTCAGCTTCCACCACTCGCGCTTCCTCTTCGCCAACAGCTACAGCGCCACCCATGCCCACGACGCCCTCTACGTGCTGCTCTACACGTGGCGGCAGCTCGGCATGGATGCCCAGCACGACGAGCTGCACCTCGTGGGTCAGATGCCCCACGGGGAATGGCTGACCGAGCGGCTGCGCCTCTACCTCCGCCGCGTCTACACCACCAACGCCTCGGCCGAGTTCAACCGCCACCCTCTGACCGCCGACAGCCGCGTGCCCTACGACCTGCTGGCATATTATCTCGGCGAGGGAAGCCCAAAGGAGTAAGGGCGGCTTGCACAGATTATTAATTATTTGTAAATTTGCAACCATGTTAAGCAGAGAAGAGTGCATAAGTAAACTGAAGGCGAGCAGGCCCGAACTTTCGAGGCTGTTCAGCGTGAGCTCGATGAGCCTGTTTGGATCTTTTGCCCGAAACGAGCAAACCAATCTGAGCGACGTGGATGTGTTGGTCGACATGAAGCCCAATCTGCTACTGCAAGTGGGGTTGAAACAATACTTGGAACAAAAACTTGGTTGTAGTGTCGATGTTGTCAGACTTCATTCTGGCATGGACGAGTTTTTCTTAAAACAGATAAACAATGACAGAGTCGTCATATTCAGCTGACAAGCAGGTCGTCTTGCATATTTTGCAGAAGCTGCAAGATGCGATTGAGCGCATCAAGGCGCGAACAAGCATGATCCATTGCGGCGACGACTTCGCCAAGTCGTCACAGGGGATGGAAAAGCTTGACGCAGTCTGCATGATGCTCATTACAATCGGTGAAAGCGTTAAGAACCTTGACAAAATCACAAGCGGCCAATTGCTGCCAACCTATCCAGCCATTCCATGGAAGCAGGTTATGGGCATGAGGGATATAATAGCCCACCACTATTTCGACGTTGATGCCGACACAATATAGGTCGGTTCTAAAAATTCTGAAATAAAAATAAATATGAAAGGTCATTCTATCAATTCGGCTGTATTTTGGTTTCTGCGGCATCTTTTTGTAAGTTCGCTCAGTCGTGTAGCCCGCTACACTCCCTCGTTCACTTGCAAAAATCTACTCGCACAAACTCAAAATCCAGCTCGACATAATTTTTAGAACCGACCTATATCAGGTCATTAGTGAGGAACTTGACCCACTTCTCGCATCAATTAGATTTTTTGCAGACAAAGTAAATAATTGGTAGTATCGTCACCCCATGCGAATAATCACAGGCATATACCGGGGCCGCCATTTCGACGTGCCGCGCTCGTTTAAGGCCAGGCCCACCACCGACATGGCCAAGGAAAACATATTCAACGTCGTCCGCGGCTACATCGACCTGGAGGGAGCCGACGCCCTCGACCTCTTCAGCGGCACGGGCAGCATCTCGCTCGAACTCCTCTCGCGCGGCTGCGCCACGGTGGTGGGAGTGGAGATAGACCGCGACCACGCCCGCTTCATAGAGCAGTGCGTCAGCAAGGTGGGCGCACGTAACTACGACCTCGTGCGCGGCGACGCCCTGCGCTTCATCAAGTCGGCCCAGAGGCAGTTCGACTTCGTCTTCGCCGACCCGCCCTACGCCATGAAGGAGCTGCCACAGCTGCCCGACCTCGTGCTCGGTGCCGGCCTCGTGCGTCCCGGAGGCCTGATGGTGCTGGAGCATGGCCACGACCACGACTTCTCACAGCACCCCCGTTTCATCGACCACCGCCACTACGGCAGCGTCAACTTCAGCCTGTTCAGGGTTGAGGGTTGAGATTTGAGGATTGAGAATTGAGGTTTATGCTTCTATAGTTGCTATAGAAACTATAGGGACTATCGGTACTATCAGTACTATACCCCGCCACAATGAACTTTAATTTTTTTATTTTTCATTTTTAATTGAATATCATTTGGCTGTTTGCAGATTTTATATTACTTTTGCAACCGCATTAGGCCGATATGGCTCAGTTGGTAGAGCAACGCATTCGTAATGCGTGGGTCCCCGGTTCGAGTCCGGGTATCGGCTCTTTTCAAGGGCAATTTTCATGCGGGATTAGCACATCGGTAGTGCACGGGCTTCCCAAGCCTGGGAGGCGGGTTCGATTCC
>CAZRSL010000121.1:0-4969 GCA_964602785.1 uncultured Prevotella sp. | reverse complement strand
CCGTCCGCATCCACATTGCGCCATCGTATGTGCTGCGGACGGCCACAAGGGCCGCCCCTGCATTGGAACATTCAATTCATTGCAAGCCAATGGCTGTGAAATCATGACCCTACATCATCCACTTGCAGTGGCCGTCCCCTGTGGCGGCCATCATTAATGTTCGACCTCTTTTTAAGCGGTTGGGGCATTGCTTTATGGCCGCCACAGGGGACGGCCACTGCAAGTGGAATAATTTGGGCTTATTTCTTTACCCAGGTTTGGGAAATGATGCGTCGCAACTGTAGGGGGGGGGTGTATCAAAACACCGAATTATTGCCAATGGCGGGCATGATAAATCATGCCCCTACATGTTGGAATGTGTTTAATCTCAGGACACGTGACATCCCAATGCAGGGTGCGGCCCTTGTGGCCGTCCGCATCCACATTGCGCCATCGTATGTGCTGCGGACGGCCACAAGGGCCGCACCCTGCATTGGAACATTCAATTCATTGGAAGCCAACGACTGAGAAATCGTAGGGGCATGATTTATCATGCCCGAGACTCTGGATTTTTGCCAACGGCGGGCATGATAAATCATGCCCCTACATGTTGGAATTTAGAACGCCTTAGCCCTCCTCGGTCAATATTGCTTGTAGTCGAGGGGCATGCAAATCCACAGCACAAGGTAGACCAGCACGCCGCAGAAAGCGGTGCCGACGGTGAGTATCAGGTAGACGATGCGCACTATGGCCGGGTCCCATCCGAAGTAGTTGGCCACGCCGCCCAGCACGCCGGCTATCCAGCGGTCGGAAGATGAGCGGGTGAGTCGTTTTTTCTCGCTGTTCATGGTTGTTTCTCCTTTATTGCTTCGGCAAAGGTAGCAAAACTTTCCCGATGCGCCAAGCACGGCGGATTTTTTCTACCATCGGGCGATTTGTAACAGAAATGTAACACAAAAGCAACGGAAAAGCAACCAAATAGTCGTTACTTTGCAAAAGAATACTTATTTTTGCACATTAGAACGATGGAAACAAAACAGCAGACACGCATTCTCGTGGTCGACGATGAGGAAGACCTCTGCGAGATACTACGTTTCAACCTTGAGACCGAGGGCTACGCCGTCAGCACGGCGCAGTCGGGCGAGGAGGCGCTCAGCATGGACGTGGCCTCCTTTCAGCTCATCCTGCTCGACGTCATGATGGGCGGCATGAGCGGATTCGCCGTGGCACGGCAGCTGCGCTCCGACCCGGCGACGAGCCACGTGCCCATCATCTTCCTCACCGCCAAGGGCACCGAGAACGACAAGGTGACGGGCTTCAACCTCGGCGCCGACGACTACATACAAAAGCCGTTCTCCATACGCGAGGTGCTGCTGCGCATCAGGGCCGTGCTGCGCCGCACCGAGCCACCCACGGCGCAGCCGGAACAGGAGCCGGAGCCGCGCACGCTGAGGTGCGGCGGGCTCGTGGTCGACCTGGACCGCAAGATCGTCAGCGTCGACGGCCACGACGTGGTGTTCACCCGCACCGAGTACGGCATACTGTGCACACTCCTGGAGCATCCCGGCCGCGTGTTCTCGCGCCACGACCTGATCAGGCAGGTGTGGCCCACCGACGTGCTCGTCAGCGACCGCACCGTCGACGTCAACATGACGCGGCTGCGCAAGAAGCTCGGCCCCTACGCCTCAAGGCTCAACACGCGCCTCGGCTTCGGCTATTATTTCGAGATTTAGAAATGAAACGACTCTCCATAGGCAACCGCCTCTACCTGAGCGTGGCGTCGCTATTCCTCGTGTTCGCCGTGGCGTTCATCGTCTTCCAGCAGCACCGCGAGAAGCAGTACAAGGTCGACACGCTCAACCTGCGACTGCAGGACTTCAACAACAGTCTGCACGACGCACTCGGCCACCGCCCCGTGGCTGAGAGCGGGCAGTTCCTGCGCTCCTATCTGCGCCGCCACGCCCACGAGGGCCTCCGCCTGACGGTGGTCATGGCCGACGGCAGCGTGGCGTTCGACAACATGCGCTCCGACTACGCCGCCATGGGCAACCACGCGCGCCGACCCGAGGTGGCCGAGGCGCTAAGCCGTGGCAGCGGCTCAGCCGTCGACCGCAACAGCGCCACCATGGGCCACGACTACTTCTACAGCGCCACCTACTATCCCCACGACGGCTACCTGCTGCGCTCGGCCCTGCCCTACAACAACGACCTGGCCAACAACCTCAGCGCCGACCAGCACTACCTCTGGTTCGCCCTCGGCGTGTTCCTCGTGCTCACCGTCGTGCTCTACCGCTTCACCCACAGGCTGGGACGCAACATCAACAAGCTCAACGAGTTTGCGGCAAGGGCAGGCCACGGCGGCACCATCGAGGCCGACGAGCTGGCGGGATTCTCCGACGACGAGCTGGGCGAGACCGCCGAGCGCATAGTGAAGCTCTACCTGAAGCTGCGCCGCACACAGCGAGAGCAGGACGTGCTGAAGCGGCAGCTGACGCAGAACGTGGCCCACGAGCTGAAGACGCCAGTGGCCAGCATCCAGGGCTACTTGGAGACGATACTGGAGAACCCGAAGGTTGACGAGCCGACGCGCCAGCAGTTCCTGGAGCGGTGCTACGCCCAGAGCCGCCGCCTGTCGTCGCTGCTGGCCGACATGTCGACGCTCAACCGCATGGACGACGGGGCCGAGATGATGGCGATGGAGGACGTCGACGTGGCCGCCCTCGTGGAGCAGATAGCCCGCGAATGCCAGATGGGGTTGGAGCAGAAGCGCATGACGATGAGCGTGAAGCTGCCCCGCCCTCTCATCGTCCGCGGCAACCGCAGCCTGCTCTACAGCATCTTCCGCAACCTGACCGACAACGCCATAGCCTACGCCGGCACCGCCACCACCATCACCCTGACGGCCAACGGCGACAACGCGGTGTGGCACTTCACGTTCAGCGACAACGGCGTGGGCGTGGCACCGGAGCATCTGCCGCGCCTCTTCGAGCGGTTCTACCGTGTCGACAAGGGCCGCAGCCGCAAGATGGGCGGCACAGGCCTGGGCCTCGCCATAGTGAAGAACGCCGTGCGCGTGCATGGCGGCGCCATCAGCGCCCGGAACAACCCCACCGGCGGCCTCCGCTTCGACTTCACGCTGCCCAAGGCCTGAGCCAGCCCCCATTTGGAAGCCATGGCTTCAATGGTTTTCTATAGTACTGATAGTACTGATAGTACCAATAGCCCCTATAGTAACTATCGGTACTATAGCAACTATCAGTACTATCGATACTATCAGTACTATCCCCTCCCCATCCCTTTGTCCTGATTTTTCGCAGTGGTTGTTTCGCATTGCGAAAGAGCCTCTTTCGCAATGTGTCAGAGCCTCTTTCGCATCCTGAAAGAGGCACTTTCAGAGTCCAAAAGGGGCACTTTCGCAATCCAAAAGAGGCTCTTTCGGAAATCAAGGCGATTTTTTCGAAATCCCAACAAAACGGTTAGCAAAATGGTAGAAAAAGTATGCAAAAAGAAAGCAAATTGCCCGAAATGCGAGCAAAGTGTCAGTCCAATTTTCTGACACTGCCCCCGAAAGGCTAATCAGTGTCGAAATAATGTAAAGAAAATTCTAAAGAATTGAGAATAGAGAATAGAGAATAGAGAATTAATGGCATATCATCCACTTGCAGTGGCCGCCCCTGTGGCGGCCATAAAGCAATGTCCTTTCCTCTGAATAAATCTCAATCCTCAATTCTCAAATCTCAATTCAAAGAATAGGTCGAACATCAATTATGGCCGCCACAGGGGCGGCCACTGCAAGTGGGAGAAGACCACATAGCGCCAATAATTGCTATAGATACTATAGGCGCCACGCCTTCTATAAAAAGGCTATCTCTTCCGCCGCCAGGCCACATACGCCACGTAGGCCAGCAGCAACACAAACACCGCCAGCAGGGCCAGCATCTGGGGGGCGTATTTCTCGGGCTCAAGCCATATCTCCTTCATGAACTTGAGGCGGATCATCACCTCCACCCACACCCAGAAAACTATCACCGTGGCCACGGCCATGCGTATGTTGGCGCCCCAAGTGGCAGTGTGCAGCTCGCGCACGAACATGGCCACCGAGCCTATCAGGCAGCCGAAGGCTATGGCGATGGTGAGGGGGCTGCGGGGGCCGGCGAACTGCGGGTCGTAGAGGAACATGGTGAGCAGGTAGCTGGTCCAGAGCATCATGTTCAGCTCCATGAAGGTGGTTATCGACGTGTGGCGGCTCAGAGGCAACTGGGCTATCTGGGCCTTGCGGCGGCCAAAGAGGCGCTTCTGCGTCCAGTTGATGAAGCAGCAGCCCGACTTGGTGCAAAAGAGGTAGACCGTCATCATCATCATCCACAGGCCGAAGGTGGCGGGCAGAATCAGGTATTCGGGCTGCGTGGTGTGGCCGTCGGGCTGGAGCTGGGGCTGCATGCCGTAGCGGTCGACGTAGTATTGCAGCAGAAACTCCACCCACCCGGTCCAGAACAGCAGGCCACCGATCAGCCCGAGCAGCGTCTGCTTGGTGTCGCCCTTGACGAACACACCCCACACGACGATGGCCCAGCCGGCCAGTCCCATGAGGAACGCGGCTGTGTGGACTGCGGCGGGCTGCATGGTGTGGCCCATGATCATCATCAGTGCGTGTCCCAAGGGCATGGTGAACAGCACCAGCAGGAACGAGACCACGGTCTTGCCCCAATATAGTTTGCGTCTTTGTGCATCCATAGTGGTGCAAAGGTAAGAATTTTTTTAGTTTAAAGTTTATAGTTGATAGTTGAAAGTTTATAGTTTATAGTTTAAAGTTTATAGTTTAAAGTTTATAGTTGATAGTTTTTTAGTTGATAGTTTATAGTTTGAGGTTTATAGGTGATAGATTTTTCTTATTCAAGTTTTGGAAGTGATGCAATATACCGTTGGCAAACACATTCCTACACGTAGGGGCATGATTTATCATGCCCGTCATTGGCAAACATTCGCTTCA
>CAZRSL010000120.1:0-5023 GCA_964602785.1 uncultured Prevotella sp. | reverse complement strand
TGCCGGAGGCATCACCGCTCCTTAACCGTGGGTGCTTGCACCCACGGAATCACAGACTCTCCAATCAATCGACCCTATCGGGGTCGCCCCTCTGTATCAAGGAGTTGTGAAGATGTGCAAGTGCGGCGACCCCGATAGGGTCGGAGGATAGACATTCCACTTGCCGAGGGTGCAAGCACCCACGGTTATAGAGCGGTGATGTCTCCGACATCATTTTTTAGAAAGCCTACCCGTTGGAATGTGCATAATCACAGAACATGGAACTTCCTCTTGCAGGTTGCGGCCCTTGTGGCCGTCCGCACCCACGTTACGCATCGTTTGTGGATGCGGTCGGCCACAAGGGCCGCAACCTGCATTAGGTATATCCACGTTGAGTATCGTTTGTGGACGCGGACGGCCACAAGGGCCGCATCCTGCAAGAGGTATATCCACGTTGCGCATCGTTTGTGGATGCGGACGGCCACAAGGGCCGCACCCTGCAAGAGCCACATTCTCTTAGCGAAAAATGAGAAAACTTAAAACTATAAACTAAAAAACTTAAAACTTAAAAACTATAAACTTAAAACTATAAACTTAAAACTTAAAACTTTCACCTACTTTTCACCCCACAAACGCCCTTCTCTCGTCCTGCTGGAAGAAGTTGAGCATCGACCGGTAGACGTAGCTCGCCACGTCGTTGATCTTCTGGTCGGGCCGCGCCACATAGCTGCGCAGCGACATCATCTTGCCCATCGCCTGGGTGTAGTTGGCCTTGCAGAGGCACCGCGCCAGCTCCTCGGCCCGCGGCTGCGGCATCTGGAAGTACTTCACGAGCAGGTCGCGGAAGTAGTCGCGCTGCCCCGTCTCGGCGTAGTCGTCGTTCTTCTCCAGGAGCTTCGGGCTCTTGTGGATGATGAAGCGTATGGAGTCGGGCTCGCCGATGTGCCGCCGCCCGTTGTATATCTTCTCATACTCAAACCAGCAGGCGCAGTAGCCCAGCTGGGCCAGCTCCTTAAGCTCGTCGTGGGCGGGGTCGATCACGCGTTGCACCACGTGGCGGAAGGCCTTGTACTTCTTGTCGATGTTGAGTATCTTGCGGAAATACTCAGTGGTGAACGTAACGTAGCCGCGGTCCATCCACGCCGAGATGAGCAGGAAGATGCGCTGGGTGTACTTGTTGCGCGTGTTGTAGACGGTGTCCTTGCCAAGCAGGTGGTAGCCGAGCTCCACGCTGACGAAAGCCTTGGCGATGTCCTCGTCCATGTGGATGTTGACGTAGGGGTTGCGGGCGTCCTCGGGGATGTAGACGTCGCACAGGTTGGTGACGCGTTTATACTTCCGCCCCTCCGAGCTCTTGTAGGGTATCTGCACGGGTATCGTGGCCAGGGCGGTCAGGGCGTTGCGCAGCTCGGGGTAGTGGTTCTTGCTGACGGCGAAATCCTTGAAATAGAGGTTGAGCGACAGGCCGTGGTCGTTCTTGATGTCGCCGGCCTGCAGCCGCGAGAGCTTCGTGATGTCGGTGATTTTGTTGGAAATCAGGTTGTGGAGCACGTCCTGCAACTTCTCCAGCATGAAGGTGATCACCTTGTTCTGCATGGCCGAGTAGTCCTGGCTCATGTAGGTGAAGGCAAGCGGAGTGATGATGAACGTCTGCTCGTCCACTGGCAGCGCACCGGCTATCAGCTCCTTCTGCTTCTTCGTGAGCTTCTTCGGCTGGCGCACTTTGCTCTGCCGCTTGCGCGTCGCGGCCTTGTCTCTCGAAGTTGGGGAGGCCGAACGAATGTCAGCATTTTTCGCAATCGGTTTTTCCAGCCCTTCGGCCACTCCATGGCCTGTCTCCACCTGCATGGCATCGTCGCTCTGGCCAAAGTCGATGACCATTTGCTCTTTGGGATTTCGCATATTGTTCATTTCTTAATTTATTATTTTATATAGCTTTGGCCGATTTCTCAGCCCTCGCCGTTTTCCATCTCTCCCTCGCCAATCCATAGCCACCATGGCGAAAATGTTTTACATTCAGCTCGCCCCAGACTATAGAGACTATCAGTACTATCGGTACTATAAGTACTATTGGTACTATAAGCCCCCCCCCGAGGCATCACCGGTCGAGCCGGAAGTCGGCCCCGACAGCTTGGAGGTAGGCGCTCAGCGTGCGCTTGCGACACCCGGCCCCGCGCTCTATCCGAGCCACCTGACTCGAAGTGATGCCCGCCTCGGCGCTCACCTGCCGCAGCGAGAGGCCGCGCCCGTGGCGCAGCTGCTTCAGCCTGAGGCCCACGTCGCCCTCGGTCCACACCACCTGCCCATTGATGGCCAAGCGCAGGTTCATCAGCAGCACCGAGCGCAGCAGCGTGCGCAGGGTGTAGTTGCCACCCCGGAGGGGCGCCACCACCTCGGCGGGATATACCCCGCGCTCGGTGTGGATTGATAGGAGCTCGCGCTCAAGTTGGTCTAAATCCATTTTTCTGACTGCAAATTTAAAACAAACAATTGACACCACCAAACATTCATCCAAAAAATCGCAAATTTTTTCACTCGCCGCATAATCGACTGACTGTTAAAGTTTTATAGTTCCCAAACTGTTACGCATTTGTCATAATTTGTTGACTTTCAAACCAATACTCAGCCGATTACGGCACGATTTTGTTACGCTCGCCTTTTGTTCCCATTTTGATACGATTTGGGGTTAAACTGTTTGAATGTAAGCTGTTAGCACGATTTTGTTACGCTTTGCTTTAACTGCCCCGAAACCACCCAACGGCGCACGAAAAAAATGTGGAAATCCACCTGATGTCAGCCAGAAATCGCCCGAAAAGCATGAAAGACCCGGCCCGAAATCCTCATGCGAGCTTCCTCTTCGTTGGCGAATGGTTCATCTTGCCCACAAATCTGCCTCCACCCTGGCATAACAAAATCAAGTCGCGGAAGTACATAATTCATTGGAAGCCAATGACAGTGAAATCGTAGGGGCATGATTTATCATGCCCGAAACGCCACAATGTTGCCAATGGCGGGCATGATAAATCATGCCCCCACATGTTGCAATGTGCTTAACCACAGGACATGGAACATTGGAAGCCAATGACAGTGAAATCATGCCCCCACACGTTGGAATGTGCTTAATCGCAGGACGAGGAACATTGGAAGCCAATGACAGTGAAATCGTAGGGGCATGATTTATCATGCCCGATACACGGAATTGTTGCCAATGGCGGGCATGATAAATCATGCCCCTACATATTGGAATGCGCTTAACCACAAGACATGGCACATCCCGATGCAGGGTGCGGCCCTTGTGGCCGTCCGCCGCACAAACGATGCGCAATGTGGATGCGGACGGCCACAAGGGCCGCACCCTGCATCGGGATGTTTCTGCTGTATCCGGATAACCATTATACAGATTAGACCGATATGGATTGAATGCGGCAAGTTCCCAAACTGTTACCACCAGCCCCTTACTCCCTCCCCCCCACTCTTCCTCTCCCACCCAAATCAACGTTCCCAAAACGATACGCTTCTCACATAAACCACTGATAAACACAGCCTTACTCATCCTCGTGTAGTGGCCGCCCTTGTGGCGGCCATAAAACAATGTCCCAACCGCTGAAAAAATCCTCAACCCTCAATCCTCAACCCTCAATCCTCAACCCTCAATCCTCAATCCTCAATTCTCAATTCTCAATTCTCAATCCTCAAATCTCAATCCATCCCTCCCCACAAAAGCGTAACAAAATCGTGCCTCCGACTAACTTTCATCTCCTACCGTAACAAAGTGGGGCTGAAAACGTTACCACATAATGTGTAACAATATGGGAACCTATCACCACCGCTACCCACAGTGGTACAAAACGTGCCCTTCCCCACCCCACCAACTGGCCTAACGCAATCGGCAGAGAAGCCTTGCAGAGGCTTAACTTGCATAATGCATAGATTATGCTTATACATTATCCATTTGCAGGGGCCGTGCCTTGTGCCGGCCCTAAAACAATGTAATTACCTCTTTTAATAGGTCGAACATTAATAAGGGCCGGCACAAGGCACGGCCCCTGCAAGTGGAGTCAACATTGGCAGTTTTCAACAGCTTAAGCGTGAATAATGTAGGTTAATTTGCATTATTCATAGATTTTGGTCGTTATACCTGCCAATTGCAGGGTGCGGCCCTTGTGGCCGTCCGCATCCACATTGCGCGGCGGACGGCCACAAGGGCCGCACCCTGCATTGGATCGTTTTCTGCTATATGCGGATAACCATAATACAGATTAACAACCGATTTGGATTGAATGCGGCAAGTTCCCAAACTGTTACCACTTGCTCCATACTCCTCCCCCTCTCCTATCCAAATTAGCGTTCCCAAAACGATACGCTACCAGCAGAAAAACCTGATAAACAAAGCCTTACCCATCCTCATGTAGTGGCCGCCCTTGTGGCGGCCATAAAACAATGTCCCAACCGCTGAAAAAATCCTCAATTCTCAACTCAAGTTTCGGAAGTACATAATTCATTGACAATCAATGGAAACAAGCCGTAGGGGCATGATTTATCGTGCCCGGAATGCAACGATTCTGCTGATTGCGGGCATGATAAATCATGCCCCTACGATGTGGCTATAGCTTAATGTCAGCACTTTACTGTACTTCCGAAACTTGAGTTCTCAATCCTCAACCCTCAATTCTCAATTCTCAATCCTCAACCCTCCCCAAAAGTTCCCAAACTGCTACACTATCATCACAAAGAAGAGTTCCTATTTTGATACCACCATACACTCAATCGACTGATTTACAGAACATTCCCATGTTGCGAAACAAGTTCCCAAGTTGGCACGATTTTGTTACGCATCAGTCAGAAAACACCCTCGCCACCCGATAACCGTGGGCTCTTGCTCTCGCTACTTCGCCAACCCACACGCACATTCCCTCCAAGTGATGGAATGTGTTTAATCACAGAATATGGCATAACTCCCTAAACAGGGTGTATATAAACGAGCCTCGAAGGGCGAACAAGCAATGTCAAGGCAGCAGTTCTTGTGCCCCGACCAGAGCCGCCC
>CAZRSL010000119.1:0-5144 GCA_964602785.1 uncultured Prevotella sp. | reverse complement strand
ATGTAGGCTAAAATGTTGCCACTGGCGGGCATGATAAATCATGCCCCTACATATTGAGATGTCTTGTATTTTCGTGGGTCATCCAGTGCAGTGGCCGTCCCCTGTGGCGGCCATAATTGATGTTCGACCTATTAACAAAGCGGTTGGGACATTGTATGAGGGCCGGCACAAGGCGCGGCCCCTGCAAGTGGGGTCAACATTGGCAGTTTTCAACAGCGTAAGCATGAATAATGTAGGCCAAAATGTTGCCACTGGCGGGCATGATAAATCATGCCCCTACATATTACTTTCGTGGGTCTCCCAATGCAGTGGCCGCCCCCTGTGGCGGCCATAATTGATGTTCGACCTATTAACAAAGCGGTTGGGACATTGTATGAGGGCCGGCACAAGGCACGGCCCCTGCAAGTGGATGGAATAATAATTTCTGGACAATTACTGGTAAATTACTGTGAATTACCACAAAAATAATCAATAATCAGTCTAAAATATATTCAAGATGGGGGTCTGTTTGCAGAGTTTTCATTAACTTTGCAACCGAGATTTGAACATTTCGCACCAGAGATTTGAACATTTCGTTGGAACGATTTGAACATTTCGCACCAGAGATTTGAACATTTCGTATTTCATGCTGCATCCGCTTGAGAAAATGTAGCATAATTAATTGACAGCTAATGTAAACAAGCCGTTGGGGCATGATTTATCATGCCCGAAATGCAACCATTTCGCCGATTGTGGGCATGATAAATCACGCCCCTTCAATGTGGTTATGCTTAATGTCAGCACCTTACAGTACTTCCTTACTGACTGAATTAGCACTGCATTATATTCGAAACTTTTTGCTCTTCACTCCCCCCCAACGAAAATTCTGACAAAATGTTTCGCTCTTTCAGTTATTGTTTGTATTTTTGCAATGCCTTTAATCCCTTAACTAAAGAAAACGAGAAATGCCTGGAAGACTGAACATCCTTAACCTGACCACCATCCGGCGGGGGCTGACGGCGGTGATGCTGCTCGCGGCCCCGCTCCTGACAGCGGTGGCGCAGCCATATTGCACAGTGCGCACGTTCAACCTGCGCGACGGACTGGCCTCCAACTCCGTAACCGGCATAATACAGACACCCGACCAGCTCGTCTGGGTGTCGTCGTGGAACGGCCTCAACTGCTACGACGGCTACCACTTCATGAACTTCCACGACTACACCGACAGCCGCCGCACACTGACCACCAACCGCATACTGAACATACAGCCCAGCCAGACGGGCAATATCTGGTGTGTGTCGTACGACCTTAACCCCTACCTCTTCGACCGCAAGACGTGCGAGTATGTCGACTTCGGCAAGATGATCAGCGAGAGGTTCGGCATCGTTTTCCACACCAACCGCGCCCTGCCCATGAGCGACGGCACCACGTGGCTGCTCAACACCGTGGCCGGCGGCCCGTTCTTCAGGGTGAAGGACGACGCCTACGCCGAGAAAGACGGCATAACCAAGTTTGACCGCGGCTTGCTCAGCGAGAAGGGCGAGGTGCTGAACTGGATTGTGGAGGACAGCACCAAGCGGCAGTGGATCACCACCAACCGCAGGGTAATCTCCTCCGACGGGAAATACAGCAGTCAGAGACCCTACGAATACTTGCAGCAGGTGGGCGACAACGTGTTCTTCGCCTCCACCGACGGCCACGTGGCCATCTTCACCGAGAAGAGCGGCAAGTTTGCGGAACTGAGGATGCCGGCGGGCGTGAGCGAGGTGAACATCGTGAATCAGATAGACGACCACCTGTTTGTGGCCTCAACCGACATGGGCGTGTTTGTCTACGACACCTACACGCGCCGCAGCCGCCTCATCCCGTTGCTGCCGCCATCAGCCGCCACAGGACCGCTAAAGGCCATGCACGCCGACGGCAACGGCCGCCTCTGGGCCGCCACGGCAAACGACGACATCTATCTCATCGACGTGGAGAAAGGCACTGCCACCAACATCACCCCCACCCCACTCTCCACACTGAAGCAGACCAACCACACATTCTTCTACGAGGACTTGCTCCACAACGTGTGGGTGGCCACGGAGCGGGGCTTTTCGGGCTACTACGACGAGAAGCTGCAGCAGCTTGTCGGCTTCCCAATGCGCATGAGCCCATTGCAGCCCGTGGTCGACGAGCCGTATTTCGACCACCAGGGCAACCTGTGGTACAAGGGCGACCACGACATGGTGCTCGTCAGCTTCCGCTACAACTACATGCGCCACACCACGGGACTTGAGGAGGTGCGCAGCCTGATGTACGACGACCAAGGCCGCCTCTGGGCCGGCAACTTGGAGGGCGAGATTGCCGCCTACGACACCGACGGCCAACCTCTGGGCTACCTCGGTAAGGACGGGCGGCTCCACCACGAGGCGCAGTCGTTCTCCACCCACATCTACAGCCTCTACCAGGACAGCCAGAAGCGCACGTGGATAGGCACCAAGGGCGACGGCCTCTACTGCTTGGAAGCCAACGGCACTGTCAGCCACTACCTCCACAGCGACGCCGACCCGATGTCGCTGCCCAGCGACCAAGTCTACGACGTGATGGAGGACCACCACCACCGCATCTGGGTGGCCACTTTCGAGAGCGGGATATGCCTGTTGAGCGGCAAGCAGTTCATCCACAGCGGCAACCTGCTGAAGGGCTACCCGGTGAAGGACTACAACAAGGCGCGGCGGCTGACCGAGACGCGCGACGGGGTGATAGTGGTGTCGGCGTCGAACGGCTTGATCACGTTCTCCGAAAACTTCGCCCATCCGGGCGCCATCCGCTTCTACGCCCAGAAATACGAGCATGGCGACTCCACGTCGATCATGACCAGCGACGTGATGCAAGCCTACGTCTACAACGACACCACCGTGCTCGTGGCAACGGTGGGCGGCGGCGTGCAGCGCATCACCGACCGCAACCTGCTGCAGGAGCACCTCCACTTCAGCCAGTTCTGGCCCTTGGGGGCCGAGTCGGGCACAGTGCTCAACATGACAGCCGACAAGCAGACGCTGTGGATAGGCTGCGAGAACACCATCAACATGTTCGACCCGGCCACCGGCCAGATATGGCGCTACGGGCCAAGCCACCTCGGCGAGGGCACAGTGCTGACCGAGGCCGAGTCGGTGGTGAGCCCGCTGAACGGCGAGATAAGCATAGCCACCAACCACGGCATCATCAGCTTCATGCCCGACAACATGCGGCAGGAGGACTACGTGCCGCAGCTCGTCTTCGACGGCGTGATGCTCCACGGCGACAACAAGATGCACATGCCGCTGAACGGCAAGCTCGACGTGCCGGCCAACCGCCGCAACCTGACCATCTATTTCGCCTCGCTCGACTACCGCGACAACTACATGATACGCTACCAGTACAAGCTGGAGGGCGAGGACAAGGCGTGGAACAACATCGGCACCGAGCACAGCATCACCTTCAACCACCTCTCCCACGGCCACCACCGGCTGCTGCTCCGCTCCACCAACAGCTACGGCAAATGGCTCGACCGCACGGCGAGGCTCGACATCTACGTCCGTCCGACCTTCTGGGAGACATGGTGGGCCCGACTGCTCTACGCCGCCCTCATCCTCGGCATAGTGTGGCTCGTCGTCCATCTCTACAAGGTGCACACACGCAACACCATGGAGCGCGACCTGAGCCAGATGAAAGTCAACTTCTTCACCGACATCAGCCACAAGTTGCGCACGCCGCTCACGCTCATCGGAGCGCCCATCACCGAGGTGCTCAGCACCGAGAACCTCGGCCCGCAGGCACGCCACCACTTGGAGATGGTGCGCCGCAATGCCGACCGAATGCTGGCACTGGTCAACAAGATGATAACCATCAACACCGACAAGATAACGTTCGTCAGCGACGACAACATACCGCCGCAACCCGCTGACGACGAGGAGACAGAGGCCACAGCCGACATTGAGGATGAGCAGGAGGAAAAGGGGAAGACACGGCTGCTGATAGTGGAGGACAACGACGACATGCTCGACTTCCTGTGCAGCATACTCGGCTCCGACTACACCATCAGCAAGGCACGCGACGGCCAAGAGGGACTGGAGAAGGCCCGCGCCGAGGTGCCCGACTTCATACTGACCGACGTGATGATGCCACGGATGGACGGCTTGGAGATGGTGCGCCAGATCAAGGCCGACCCCAACATATCCCACATCCCCATCGTGATCCTGTCGGCAAAGGCGTCGATGGACGACCGCATGGCAGGACTGCACGCGGGGGTGAACGACTACATCACCAAGCCGTTCAACGCCACCTACCTGAAGCAGCGCATGCACAACATCATATCAAACCAGCACCTCGTGCAGCAACGCCTCTTGGACAACATCAAGGAGTACACCCTCAGCCAGGACGAGGAGCCAAAGGGCAAGCACGACGAGGGAATGACGCTGAAGCTGAAGGCCACCGACATCGTCGACACCGACAAGCAGATGATGGAGCAGCTTGTGAACTACATCGAGGCCCACCTCGACGACCCCAACCTGATGATAGAGGACTTGGCCAACGCCGTCTGCCTGGGCCGAACCACCTTCTTCCTGAAGCTGAAGAGCCTCGTGGGCATGAGCCCGGTGGAGTTCCTGCGCCACATACGCATCCAGCACGCCGAGGAACTGGTGGCAAAGACCACTGACTCGTTCTCGCAGATAGCCTACGCCGTAGGTTTCAACGACTCGCGCTACTTCGGCAAGTGCTTCAAGAAGCAGACCGGCATGACGCCCTCGGAATATCGCGAGCGCCGCAAGGCCGCGGAGGGGAAGGGTTGAGGACAGAGCCTGTCAATAGTATATACTCAAGCAATGTCCCGTTGGCAAACACAATCCTAAACGTAGGGGCATGATTTATCATGCCCGTCATTGGCAACATTCGCTTCACGGGCATGATAAATCATGCCCCTACGACTCAGCAACCATTGACTTTCAACGGATTATGTACAAACCATCAAAATCTATCACCCACTTGCAGGGTGCGGCCCTTGTGGCCGTCCGCATCCACGTCGCGCATCGGCTGTGCTGCGGACTCAAGTTTCTGAAGTAATGCAATGTCCCGCTGGCAAACACAATCCTACACGTAGGGGCATGATTTATCATGCCCGTCATTGGCAAACATTCGCTTCA
>CAZRSL010000118.1:0-5237 GCA_964602785.1 uncultured Prevotella sp. | reverse complement strand
ACACCACAATGTTGCCAAGGGCGGGCATGATAAATCATGCCCCTACATGTTGGAACGGGTTTAATCACGGGACATGGAACATTCTGTGAAATCGTAGGGGCATGATTCATCATGCCCGAAACGCCACAATGTTGCCAATGGCGGGCATGATAAATCATGCCCCTACATGTTGGAACGGGTTTAATCATGGGACATGGAACATACTGTGAAATCGTAGGGGCATGATTTATCATGCCCGAAACGCCACAATGTTGCCAATGGCGGGCATGATAAATCATGCCCCTACATATTGGAACGTGTTTAGTCTGAATTATTCATAGGGTACAGATATTACTTTTTTCTCCCTATGCAGGGGCCGTGCCTTGTGCCGGCCCACAAACAATGTTATAACTTTTTTAAAAGAAGTCGAACATTAATGTGGGCCGGCACAAGGCACGGCCCCTGCAATTGGAAGGTTTAACGAACACAATCTATGAATAATGCAAGCTAATGCAGGGTGCGGACTGCCACAAGGGCCGCACCCTGCAAGAGGTACATTATATATATTATCAGCGGATGACCTTGCGCGAGGTTACGGTGCCGTCGGCGTGGGTGGACACCTCGATGCTGACACCAGTGGCCGGACGCACTGTGCGCACGCCGCCGAGGGTGTAGTAGACCGTGCTGACCACGTCGGTGGCCGAGCCCGACCGGACGGTCTGGATGCCGTCGGTGGCGGTGGCGGTTGTGGCGTCGCCGAGGCCGCCCATCTCGTTGGCGGCGCGTACCGACCACGTGGCCGTCAGGTCGTCGACGGTGTACTGCGGCTCAAGGGTGAAGCCCACCACCGAGTCGTTCTTGCACACGGCCCAGAGCAGCACGTAGTTGTTGGCGTCCCACGAGAGCGTGGTGCCGGCGAGGCTGACGTTCTGCGGAGCCGAGGCCTGCTCGGTGAGCGACTGCGGATCCCAGTTGTCGGTGGAGCCCATCACGGTGGCGATGGTGTACTGCGCGGCCTCATCGGCAATGAGCACGGGGTTGTTGGCGTGGTTGTCGCCGAAAGTTGTCTTGCGCTGGCTCAGGTCGATCACCGTGCCCGTCTTGGTCATGGAGTTGTACTCGGCGAAGCGTTTGGGATAGCCGCCGCTCATCTCGCCCCAGCCGATGGCCGATGGCTGCGACACCATGGTGGTGTTGATCCACAGGGCCACGGGCGTGCCGGAGCCCCAAGGCCGTCCGAGGGTGTAGTTGCCGTCGTTGGCAGCCTCCTCGCCCTTGATGGTGCACTCGGAGAGGATCCATCCGTACTGCTTCGGGCTGGAGGGCACTGCGATGTAGCCACCGGTGCCGGCGTTCTGGAACGTAACACGGTTGAAGAAGGCGTCGCCCTTGCCGCAGATATAGTCGGTGCGGCCGCGGATGATGCCGTCCTCGAAGTAGAAGCGCGAGCTGCCGCCGTTGCTGGTCCACGTGTCCTGGTAGCCGTAGAGCTCCACGTTCTTGTAGATGGTCTTGTTGCCCAAGTCCTGCACGGCGAGGTTGCGGCCCGAGGCGTCGGGTGTGCCGTTGCGCAGGGTGATGTCCTCGATGTAGGTGTTGGCGCCCGAGATCTGGAGCAGGTCGCATTTGCCGATGCCCTCTATCGGGCAGCTGCCGTTCACCACGTAGGGCACGTCGTTCTTCACCACCGTCGCCTCCATGTCCTCGCCGATGAGCGAGACGTTGGCCGAGGAGAGCACTGTGGTCACACTGTTGTACGACTGGCCGTCAGAGCCGGAGACCTTGGCGTTGGGGTTGACGGGCACGGTGTACTCGCCCTTCTTGACGAAGATGCGGTAGCGCACGGTCTTGTCCTTGCGGCTGTTGGCGGCGGCGATGGCCTCGCGGAACGTGCCGTCGTCGGGTATCACGAAGTCGTAGAGCTGCTTGTCGACAGCCGGCTTTGTCATTGTGGTGAACTTGAGCGTGATGGCGTCGGCGAGCGTGTTGCCAGTCAGGTCGCTCACGGTGTTGGCGGGCAGCGTGAAGGTGTATTCTGTGGCGTAGTCGAGGTTGCTGTAGGGGAAGGTGACCACCTTGCCGGCCACGGTGCCCTCGAGCGTCTTGTCAGCCAAGGTGGCGGTGGCGCCGGATGCGAGCTGCACCTTCTCGTCGAACGTGAGCACCACGCGGCCATTGGCCGAGGCGTTGGTGGCTCCCTCGGCGGGCACGGTGCTGACGAGCCGTGGCGCGGTGCCGTCGTCAAGGATCTTGGTGGTGCCGAGGATGTAGATGGCTGAGATGGCGTTGCCGTCGTTGGAGGATGATGTGCCGTCGATGTTGGAGGTCTTGTCGGCTATCCAGCGGATGTAGACGGCCTTCTGGTTGTTGGCGGCGGCGGGCAGGGCGAACGTAGAGTCGGTCCAGGCCTTCACGCCGGGCATCACGATGCTGCCCAGCAGGGTCCACGTCTGGTCGTCCAAGGAGTACTCCACGCGGTAGGTGGTGTAGGCGTTGTAGTTGTAGGCCATGCCGCTCTTCACGCGGAGGTCGGTGAAGTTGGTGGCGTCCACCTTGGTCTGCCAGTAGTAGGTGCCGATGGGGGCGTTGTTGCGCCAGTTCACGCCGGCGGCGCGCCCCTCATATCCGCCCGAGGCCTGGCTCTTGTCGAGCCACGAGCTGGTGGCGCCGGTGCTGTCGCGCAGCACCAGCTGGTCGGCGTCGTTGCCGTCGGAGGCGAAGTCGGCGGTGCGCCCGTTGTTGCCGGCGAGGTAGAAGTCCCAGGCGGCCACGAAGTCGGCTGCCGAGTAGTTGGCCACGACGGTGCGGTCCTCGCTCATCGTCAGCGTCAGCTCGGCCGAGGTCTCGCCCGTCGACCAGTTGGTGAAGGTCATGATGTCGTTGCTCGAGGCGGTGAGGGTCACCTTTGTGCCGTCCTCATACATGTTCTTGCCGCCCACGACGGTCGGGGCCACGCTGGGCTGCACCTGGTAGAGGTTGGCGCCGCCGGAGACGCTGTAGTCGAGGGCGTAGGTGTTGATCTGCTTGAAGTTGGCGGTCAGCTGTGCGGCGGCGTTCACGGTGTAGGTGAACTCGGCCTCGGTGCTCACGACAGCACCGGCGGCGTCGGTCCAGTTGACAAACTGGTAGCCGAAGTTGCGTGTGGCCGTCAGCTTCAGCTCGGTGCCCTTCTCAAACTCGGTGCCGGCGGGGTACACCTTCACCGTGCCGCCCTCAGCGGGGGAGGCGGTGGCCGAGAAGGCGAACTTCTCAACGTCGGCTATCGTGCCGCTGACGGTGCCCTCTATCTTAACGTCGTTCAAGCCGACCTGCTTGGTGTTGCCGAGGCTGTAGATGTAGACCACGAGCGTGAACCGCTCCGAGGTGGCCAGCGTGGCGGGCACGTCGAGTGAGAAACTCTCGCAGAGCTTCTCGTTGCCGGCCTTGGCGTCGGTCTCCATGGTCTTGTTGTTGCGGCGCGGAATGAGGCCGGTGGCAAGGGTGGTCTCCTGCCCCTCGGCGTTGCGTGCCACCACGTCGACCACGCCGCCGTCGGTGCCGAAGCGGCGCATGTTGGCGCTGACGTGGGTCGGGGTGAACGTCAGTCCGGTGGCGGGCTTCAGGTTCCACTCCAGCTTGTTGCCGTCGCCCGGCGCACTGGTCTGGGCCGAGGGCTTGAAGGTGGCGAACGAGATGCCGTCGGCCGAGCCGCTGCCCTCGGTGAAGTCGCTTCCGGCGGAGAACGAGGCTAATGAGATGGCGTCGGATGGGGTTATGGTAGCCGCGGTGGTGGAGTTGCCGGCGAACGGGAACTCCACCGTGGTGGCTTGGTTGGTGTAGGTGGTGCCGGCGTCGGCCCATCCCACCACGGCAGCCAACAGCGCAAGCATCGTTAGGCTTGCCCTATGAGTAAAGTGATGTTTCATGGTTTATAAGTTTTAAGTTTATAGTTTTTGAGTTTATAGTTTTGAGTTTGAAGTTTTAAGTTTATAGTTTTAAGTTTATAGTTTTGAGTTTTTGAGTTTATAGTTTATGTGTATCCGCAAACGTCCAAACAATTGAACATCCTATCGTAGGGGCATGATTTATCATGCCCGCAAAGATGCCAATAGACGGGCATGATGAATCATGCCCCTACATTTGGATAATTGAGGATATTCATATTATGGTTTCAAGTTTGTTATATTGGGTGCAAATATACAGAAAATATTTCATAAAAAGAAGTTTTTTGCTTTAATTGTCTTTCCAACGGCCAGATGGCGATGGTTGAGATAGTAGTGATAGTAACGATAGTCGCTATAGTCGCTATCACTACTATTGGTACTATAACTACTATGGGTACTATTGGTACTATGGGTTCTTCTTCCACTTGCAATGGTGGCGTAAATTATCTTTACAATTTTTCGGCATCGATTAGCCATTCGGGGGTAGTGTCAGAAAATCGGGCTTACACTTTGCCAGCATTTCACAGCTTTCGGCGACACTTTGCGAAGTTTTTGCCCCATTTTGCTAACCGTTTTGTTGGGATTTCAGAAAAATCGCCCCGTTTTCCGAAAGAGGCTCTTTTGGGTTCCAACGGAGGCACTTTCACCCTCCGAAAGTGCCACTTTCAGCCCCCGAAAGAGGCTCTGACACATTGCGAAAGTGCCCCTTTCGCAATGCGAAACAAATGCTGCGAAAAATCACGACAATGTGATGTTTGCAGGGTGCGGCCCATGTCCCGTGATTAAGCACATCCCAACGGGTAGGGGCATGATTTATCATGCCCCAACGATTTCACAACCAGTGGCTTACAATGTTCCATATCTCGTGATCAAACACACTCCTACATGTAGGGGCATGATTTATCATGCCCGCCAGTGGCAATGATTCAGCACCCACAAACAATACGCAATGTGGCTGCGGACGGCCACAAGGGCCGCACCCTGCAAGGGGATGTTCCTTGTCCCGTGATTAAGCACAAATCGGTCGTTAGAAGCAGATGATGCCGGAGGCATCACCGCTCCATAACCGTGGGTGCTTGCACCCACGGAATCAAAGGCTCTCCAAACAATCGACCCTATCGGGGTCGCCCCTCTGTGTCAGGGAGTTGTAAAGATGGGCAAGTGCGGCGACCCCGATAGGGTCGGAGGATTGACATTCCACTTACCGAGGGTGCAAGCACCCTCGGTTATCAAGCGGTGATGTCTCCGACATCATTTTTTTGAAAGATACTTCCTAATGACCGATTTGGATTAAACACATCCCAACATGTAGGGGCATGATTTATCATGCCCGCC
>CAZRSL010000117.1:0-5310 GCA_964602785.1 uncultured Prevotella sp. | reverse complement strand
ATTGATACTTAAGCCTCTCACGAGGCTTTTCTGCCGATTGCGGATAATCATTTTTCTCTTAGTCTGTTAAGCATGATTCAGCGTCTCCGACGTTGTGTATTAGCCTTTTCATGTGTTTGCGGATAATCATATAGTTCATTATAAGTCAAGTAAGTTGGGAGGCTACTTTAACATCAAAAACGCCCATTTTCGGCCAAAAATGTGGTTTTCTGTTAGAATTATTCACCATTTATGAAAAAAATGTCGCTTTTCTTTGGTGATTAAAAATGGTTTAACTAATTTTGCAAAATATTTCTGAAAGTTTCAGGGTAAACTCCTAATTTCAGTTAACGTATATGAATTAAAAACGCTCCCGCCAACGCCGGGGCCGACGCTCGCCGTCGAAATGGAACAAAGAATATAAGTTTTTATAATAAAAGGTATATGAAAGTACATTTATCCCCACACAAGAGGCTGCTTTCTCTTGCAGCCATGCTCCTTGTAGCCGTCTTGTCGTTTGCACAAGGCACCGCAGGCAAGCTTTCTTGGTCAACCCAATTGTTCCTCGACGAACTGAACGGCGACATTTCCTTGGACCGCGACGTTACCACTGAGAAGAAAATGGGGCTTGTCAGAACCGACGCTGTTGTTGGTCTAAGCAACACGCGAATGAGAGATCGAATCATCGCCACTCCCGACACCATCAACGGCAAAGTGTATATCGCCGCTTTCATCACGTTGGACGACAACAATGATGTCAGCGCATTGGAGGCATTGGGCGTGGAAGTCCAGTGCAAGTTCAATGGCGGCATTGTAACTGCCAACATTCCCGTTGACAAGATTGAGGAAGTTGCGGCTTTGAGCAATGTGAAGCGCGTTGACGTTTCAAAGCTGATGAAGCCCACCACCTACAAGGCGAGGCAAGCTACCAACGTCGACGACGCGCTGACCAACTCCACCGACGCTCAGGCCCTCGGCATCACCAGCAAGTATGACGGCACGGGTGTCGTGCTTGGTGTCATCGATACTGGCATCGACTTCAACCACATCGCCTTCAAGGATGCCGACGGTAACAGCCGCATCAAGAAGGCATACGTCTATAATGGCTCCAGTGCAACAGAGTATTCCTCCATCACCAGCAGCACGCTCACCGATGACAACACCGCCGACCACGGTACGCACACCAGCTCCACTGCCGGCGGCTCCAGCGTCATAGTCGATGGCAGCACAGTTACCGTTACCAACGACCACGCCAATGCCACCTACGGCGGCATGGCCCCGGGCGCCGACCTCTATCTGGCCGGAATCAAAAGCTTGAGCAGCACATACCTTTCCAACGCTTTCCAGAAAATCTGCGACTATGCCGACGAGCAAGGCCAGCCCGTGGTCATCAGCAACAGCTGGGGCTCGCAGTGGGGCCCGCACGATGGAAGCGGTGATTACTCAACCATTCTCTCGCAATATTTTGGCAGTAGCACCAAGAACCACATCTGCCTGTTTGCTGCCAGCAATGACGCAGCCAAGCCAAAGGACAACGAGGGTGGCGGCTATCACATCTCCGGCACCGCCAGCAGCTCCAACCCATTGAGGTCTATAGTTCGCAGTGCAAGCTACAGCAACACCGACGCCGGCTATTATTACTATGGTATATTCGCCAACGGTTGGACACGCTCCACCGTGTCGAGCGTAACGGTTACCGTCTATGTGCTGAACGCCAGCACTGGAGCCGTGTTGACATCCAGCAGCGCAACCGTATCGTCAAGCAATAGCCAGGCCACTATCTCCGGACTGTCAAGCTATTACCAAGGAACGCTGTATGCGTTGTTTGATTATGTGAATGACGACTATGGGGTTACTGGCAAATCGCAGGTTGCGCTCTATACCAGCGGCCTGACATCCCGCAGTACATCTTCGACTACTAAGAACGGCTCCACCTACTACACGAGCAACTACACTCTGGCCTTCTCGTTCGCACCGTCAAGCAGCGTCTACATGGACGTTTGGGGTGGCAATTACGGCTACTTCACCGACTACCTGACCACCAGTGGTTATACTTGGACCGACGGCTCCGACAATTCGTCGGTGAGCGATGAGGCCACCAACCCCAACGTGATTTCCATCGGTGCCTACGTTACCAGCAACAGCACCACCAACTATGCGGGTACCACAACCGACTACTCCGACGAGTACACCATCGGCGACATCGCACCCTTCTCAAGCTGGGCCACTGCATCTGCAAACCCTGACGGCACCCAGTATCCGTGGATTACGGCTCCGGGCGCACGCCTTATAGCCGGTGCCAACCACAACCACACAACATCCGTGGACGATTACAGCTACTATGGCAGTACCTACAGTGGCGACCTTATCGTCAATAGCAGCTCCAACCCATACGTTGCCATGGAAGGCACGTCGATGGCTACGCCTACTGCCGCCGGCATCGTAGCCCTGTGGCTGCAAGCCTCAATGGATGACAACGCGGTGTCCACCTACAAGAACAACCTCACCACTTCTTTGGTGAAGGAAATCATGAAGAAGACCGCCATCACCGACAATTATACCACTACTGGCAGCAATGCAAGCCATTTCGGCAACGGCAAGATTGACGCCTTGGCGGGAATACAAGAAATTCTTGGTGCAAGCGCAGGCCCTGTGATCAAAGTCGACCCGACCGAGCTCAGCTTCACAGGCAACCTGAACCAGACAACGACTAAGACCGTAACCGTTACGAAGAGCAACCTGACGGGCAACGTTACTGCCACGCTCTCTGGCACTAACGCCAGCGTGTTCTCAGTCTCGCCGACCACAATCAGCTCTGACAACGGTACGGCTGAGCTTACCGTCGGTTTCACTCCGACCGCGCTCGGCACATTCACCGGCACGCTGACGCTCAGCAGCGACGGCGCAGAGTCGGTTACCGTGGCCCTGACCGGCACCGCCGCCGCCACACTCACCGCCGACCCGACATCGCTCACGTTCTCCGTGGCTCCGGGCAGCAGTCAGACGCAGACCGTTACTGTTACGCAGTCCAACCTGTCCAACCCCGTCGCTGTGGCTGTCTCGGGCAATGGCTTCTCCGTGTCGCCCACAAGCATCGAGGCCTCGGCCACGTCGACCAACCTGACCGTTACCTTCGCCCCGACCACTGAGGGCACCTACACCGGCACGCTGACGCTGACCAGCGGTTCGCTCACTGCCACCGTCGCGCTCAATGGCACATCTTACAATTCGGGACGGGCTTCCGACGCTTATCTCAACATAGCACGCTATGAATCCATCGACGATGTCGTGTCGTCGCCAACAGGTGTAAGTCCGCTCTACAAGTACACTGAGTATGAGAGCGACGAGGTGGCATGGCTCACCCTGCCCGCCTACGGTGTGCAGCAGAACAGCCAGAACTGGTATAGCAACTCGTCAAGCTCTACAACCACCACAACAACCAACTGGAGCACCACAACGCCGTTCCTTGGCAGCTCAACCTATTTCAGTGGCACAGCTTACGGTGTGGCTTCGACCACAAGCAGTAGCTGGGGACAGACTACCTACACAGCCGCCACCCAGACTTACTATGTGACCAACTGCACGGCAGTACAGGTGAATGGTTATCACAGAGCCTCAAGTGGAAGGAGGAGCACCACCACCACGAGCTCGCTGAACGTCTACGAGTGCACCGAGGGCAGCGACGGCACTCTCACCGAGAGCAGCACCGCCGCCGACACACAGAGCAAAACCTCTTCTGGCTCGGAGACTCTGAGCATCACTGGCCTCGACGCTTCCAAGATCTACAAGGTGGTGTGGTCGGTGCAGTACGGCTATCTCTTCGAGGTGGCATTCCAGACTCCTATCACAGTGGTGAAGACCCCCGTCATCACCGCCAACCCGACCGCTCTGACGTTCTCTACCGAGGCCAACACGCCTGTTACACAGACATTCACCGTCAGTGGCACCGACCTGACAGGCAACGTTACAGCCACTCTGACCGACGCCAGCAACGTCTACTCGCTCTCGTCGACCACTGCCACCGTCGCTGAGGCCACCGCAGGCAAGGTGATCACCGTAACGTTCTCGCCCACCGAGGCCGGCACCTTCACTGGCTCCGTAACCCTCAAGAGCGATGGCGCAGCCGACGTAACTGTCAGCCTCAATGGCACCGCCACCGAGCAGACCTCACCTGTGCGCTATAAGAGCACTCCCACCGACGACTGGCACTATCTGCTGCCCGACGCCAATGGAGCTTACAACGTTACCGACAAGGCTTACTATGCCTTCGAGGTTACAGAGGATGTGGCGGATGCCACCGTCAACTACACGCGCAACTTCACCAATGACACTTGGGCCGCATGGAACTTCCCGATCGACCTCGCCGTCGACGCTGACCTGCTCGCCGACTACCAGTTTGGCTACCTTGAGGGCGTGTCGAACGAGGGCAAAGACATCGACAAGGACAACCTCAAGGGCGTAACCATCGGTGTGAAGTCGCTCACCGCTGGCCAGACCGTGAAGGCCAACCTGCCTTACGTGGTTCTGCCAAGCACCACCGAGACCAAGACCTTCACCATCACCGGCACGCTGAAGCAGACCAACCCGACTTCAACATCCATCACCGGCAATGCCTACACCTATACCAGCACAGGCGTCTACACCCATAAGGACTATGCCGACGATCTCTGGTATGCCTTAACCACCGACGGAAAGTTCCAGAAGGCTGGCAGCGATGCCTACCTCGACCCGTTCCGCTTCTACCTGAGCATAACCGACAACTCGGGCAACCCGTATGACGTGAAGAACGCCAACTTCCGCATCGCCCTCAGCGACGAGACCACTGGCATCTACGGCATCAAGGGTGCTGACACCAGCAACCTGAAGATCTATGACCTGCAGGGCCGCCGCGTCTACAAGCCGACTCAGAAGGGTGTCTACATCGTGAATGGCCGCAAGATGGTGTTGGGCAAATAAAAGAAAGGACCTCGTTTTATGGAGAAAAGAAAATATATTTCGCCTGGAATATACGTCATCGACTTGGGCTCTGAGGCTCTCTTGGATGGAGGCATCAAAGTGAAGAGTGGTGAGAACCACGGACGTTACGGAGCCAAGCAACAGGAGATTGTAATAGAGGATGACTACTACGAGGATGAGCAGCAGGACGAGTCGTCGCAGGCCTTTTCGCTGACCGACTACAAGCCCTACAGCGTTTGGGACGACGATTTGTAAATTCAGAAGCTTAGATAGATGAGCGGGTGCGCCAGACTTTGGGTCTTGGTGCACCCGTTTTTCTTTTTAACCCAAATCGGTCATTAGGAAGCGTCGTTCAAAAAATGATGTCGGAGACAT
>CAZRSL010000116.1:0-5435 GCA_964602785.1 uncultured Prevotella sp. | reverse complement strand
GGGGTCGATTGTTTGGAGAGTCTGTGATTCCGTGGGTGCAAGCACCCACGGTTATCGAGCGGTGATGCCTCCGGCATCATCTGCTTCTAACGACCGATTTGGGTTTAATAGGTCGAACATTAATAAGGGCCGGCACGAGGCACGGCCACTGCACGGATGAAATGATGCCATCATTTTTATATAATGTGTATCCGCAAACATCCGAATAACCAAACACCCCATGATTTATCATGACCGCGACCCTGAATTATTGCCAATAACACGGGCATGATAAATGAGTCCACTCCGAAAAGCCCGATTTAGGGCAATGTAAATATTTTTGGTTTCATAATGTTGCTTATGTGCCTTTATAATTACAAAGTGTTACAGTAAAGTGATATATTTAACTTATCGCATTTGCTATAGCTACCATTATGATAGTACGATTTTTGCGAAAGACTTTTCGGAGTGGGCTCATAAATCATGCCCCTACAATTTTACAGTCATTGGTTTCCAAGGAATCATGCAATTTCGAAACTTGAATTATATACTCCGTCTCACAGGAAATTCTCCTATTATCCCAAATCGGTCATTAGGAACAGATGATGCCAGAGGCATCGCCGCTCCTTAACCGTGGGTGCTTCCACCCACGGAATCACTGTCTTACCAAACTATCGACCCTATCGGGGTCGCCCCTCTGTGTCAGGGTGTTGTAAAGATGTGCAAGTGCGGCGACCCCGATAGGTAGGGTCGGAAAATAGTCAATCCACTTACCGAGGGTGCAAGCACCCACGGTTATCGAGTGGTGATGTCTCCGACATCATTTTTTTGAAAGACGCTTCCCAATGACCGATTTGGGATTATTGGGTGCGGACGGCCACAAGGGCCGCACCCTGCAAGAGGATGGCTATGCGAAAGTCGAGGAATATATCTTGCCAATCGCTGGATTATTTCCGTTTAAATGATTATCCGCAATCGGCAGAAAAGCCTCGTGAGAGGCTTAAGTATCAATAACCCCACACTAAGCAAAGCGCAGTGTGGGGTTAGGATACGGGCGAATTTCAACGTGCCTCGAAGAGCGCACAAGCAGTGCCACTTCAGCAGTACTTGTGCCCCATCGGGGCACGGCTGTTATACCATTTTGGCACCCCAGTCTGCGCCCTGCTTGACTGAGGCTATTGACACTTTAGTCTCTTCGAGACTATTCCCGCCACATTCTTGTACCGGCCTTTTTCTGTTTATTGCGGATAATCATTTTTCCGTTTACATTTTGTGGCCGCTTGTCCATTATGACCACACTTCTGTTCTTTATTGGCAACGGTGGAATAGTTAATGTTTCTTAAAATAATGCGGATATATTATCATTTATAGTTGTAGTTTGAGAAAAACCTTTAATTTTGCAGTCAAATAAAGCCGTGGGAGCACGGATTGTGAACTGATTTTGAGGGACGATTGCTTTCCCAGAAGCTCGAGGGCGTGGCGCTTGCGGGCTTTCTATAATGTATATGTAAAAAAAACGCCGCATTCCCAAGGGATTGTTTTCAGCCTCCTCGTAACGTGAAATTTCAAAAAAGAATGTATATGAAACAAACAAAACTCTTTGTGATGTCTGCACTTGGCCTGTTTGCTCTGGCAAGTCAGCAGACTGCGAGTGCCGACGCTTATCAGTGGCAAGGCACAACACCCGCCGCCGCTGCCGCTGCTTCAGGCGACGAGGCGACGGTCTATCTGCTCAATGTGGGCAAGTACAACAGCGAGGACGACCAGAAGAATGGTGTCTACTGGCTCGGACGTGGCGGCAAGTGGGGCACTGAGGCTGTGCTCAGCAACACGCCGTTCGCATGGACAGTGACAGAAGCCACTAATACTTCAGGTGCTTATCGCCTGACCAGTACCGTGTTCCAGGAAGGCACTACCGACACTTATGGTATTTTGGGATTTAATAACGGCAATGGCTCAGATAAACTGAATTACAATGTTGACCGTGGCCGTAGCGACAACACCAAAAACCTCGACTTTCTCTTTGATGCAGTCTCTGGCCAGACTAATGTTTACCAGATCCACAATGATGGGTTGTCAACGGTGACAGCATTCGAAGGCACTCCCGTCTCTGTGGACTGGAGCAACCAGCAGGGCATCTATGCAGAGATAGACCTTACCAACTGCACAGGAACCAATGAGGAAATCCTTGCTTTTGGTAATAATATTGATACTTGGGACAACGCAAATGCCGTCCACCTATATTATACGGCATCCAGTAGTAATCTTCTGATTGAAAGCGGTAATCATTTTAGCCAAGCTGTTACCCTTACAAGTAATACACTTATAGTGTTTTTATGCGACCAAGGCATTTATATAAACGGTAGCCAAGTTAATATAACAAACAGTAATCTCGACGGAGTCCGCTCGGAAACCATATATATAGGCTCTGAGGAAGGCAGCAACCGCAGCCACGCCACCTACACTGAAATTACAAGGCTGACATACACCAACAGCAATGTCTATTCTGATACAGAATTGCCATACGATAGTGATTCTAAAACACAATTTGTAACCAATTACTCTCCCAACGGCAAGAAGTTCATCATCAACACTGATAATGAGAATGGTTATACCGAGCAGGATGCAAGTGTAAGCGAGACCTCTAACTATTATATGGTTTCCGCCTACAACTCCCTGTCCACCGACAACGACGAGACGTCGACCGTGGCCCAGCGCATCAACGGCTTCAGAAGCGACGAGCTGCCAACGGACGAGAGTGACCACTGGATGCTCATTTCGCTGAAGGAACTGAAGGACTACTTCAACCAGGTTGACGCCGCAAGCAGCGACCCGGCTCTTGCCACATTCCTTATCGCCGACCCGGACTTCGGGCGCAACGACCAAGCTGTGGCGAACTGGAAGGATGCCAATGGCGATGCCCTCGAAATGGAGTCGAGAAGCGATCAAACCAATGAAGAGGTTAAGATTACGGACCAGACAGACACCTACTATGTAGGCAATGGCTACGACCGCAACCGCAACCCGCAAGAGACCTACGGCCACCAGTGGGCAGCTTACATCAAGGGCAACGGGCAAATATCGCAGAGCGTCAGCCTGACAGGACTGCGCACTGGCTGGTATGCAGTGCGCGTAGACGTGCTTAGCACCCAGGCCAATGTGGCCAAGGCCTACGCTTCGTATAATGGCCAAACAGAGCCCGCTTCCGACCATACACCTTACGATGAGGAAGTGGTAACAACAGCAACCGACACAACTGGTTTCTATGGCCACTATTACAACTACGAGGCTGCTCTGACCAACCAGTACACAGTGATGGTGTATGTTGAGAATACTGACAATCCTTTGACCATCGGCGTAAAGGTAGAGGGAGCAGATGACGGCACAATCACCGCGATAGACAACTTCACGATGTTCTATCTTGGGGACCCGGAGCAGGTTGTGCTGCTCGACGAGAACCAGACATCGATTGACTACATCAACACTCAGAACACGTATGTTAACGCCACAGAGAACCTGAAGAATGGCGCTCGTCAGCGCAGCATCGTCTACTTGAAGCGTGCGCTGAATGCCGGCAAGTGGAACAGCATAGTGCTGCCGTTCAGCCTCGACCGCGATGTCATCAACAGCGTGTTCGGTTCTGGCACACAGGTTTCCGCCCTGCGCGGTGCCACCGATGCTGACCACCCCAACCGCATCATCTTCAGCGCGACACAGACCATTGAGGCTGGCAAGCTCTACATCATCAAGCCTGTCAACAGTCAGCCCGAAAACCAGACAGCGAGGACATCATCAGCAGAGATTGGCTTCTCCTTCGCTGAGAACGACTCATATTGGACATTCTCTTCTGCCAGCTTCGGTCAGGACGATGCCTATACCGCCAACGTCAGTGAGGAAGGTAAGGCAGAAACTGTCAACGACGGTGGCACTGTCTACTTCGCCGGCACTTACATCAACCACGGCACCGACCTCTTCATCCCAGCCAACAGCTATGTGATCAAAGGCAACGACACTGGCACAGGCACTCAGGGCCTCTGGTACTATCGCACCAAGGGTACCAAGACCAAGGGCTTCCGCGGATGGTTGCAGACCACCGACCCGAATTCCTCTTCCACTGAGACTTTGGAGATTTCGATCAATGGCGTGGTTGAGGTTCACAACAACGGCACCACAGGCATCGACGGCTTGACCGACGAGCCGGCGGTTCAGACCAAGGTTGATGGAGTGTACAACCTCAATGGTCAGCTTGTGCGCAAGGGCTCCTCAGTGGAGGGTCTTGGCCAGGGCATCTACATCGTGAATGGCAGAAAGTTTGTGGTACGCTAAAGAAAGGACAGAAGACATGAAAAAGAAGACATATATACAGCCCAGCATAGAGGAGATGAAGCCCGCCATAGTGCTGATGCATGCGGGCAGCATAGACAACACTGGCGATGGCTCTGACGTGCAGAAGCCCATCGGCGACAACGACGACGACGACTTCGACGCCGGCGCCAAAGGCAGTGGCTTCGACGACCTCTGGGACGAATAATCCCTCTGCGGCAACAGCAATGAGCCGCATGCGATAAGCATAGCCGCCTCCAATGTTATTGGGGGCGGCTTTTTTAAAGCCTCCCCCGACCCCTCCAAAGGAGGGGAGACCTACACATCCAACCTGCATTATTCATAGATTACGCTTATACATTGTCCACTTGCAGGGGCCGTCTATGTATAATGATTTGTTTTTATTTTCTTTAGCCATGTTTGGGGAATGATGCGTCACAACCGTAGGGGCATGATTTATCATGCCCGCAAACTGCGAACGGGCACCAATCCGGGCATGATAAATCATGCCCCTACATCATTCACTTGCAGTGGCCGTCCCCTGTGGCGGCCATCATTAATGTTCGACATCTTTTTTAAGCGGTTGGGACATTGCTTTATGGCCGCCACAGGGGCGGCCACTGCAAGTGGATGATAATAAAATTAAACCCAAATCGGTCATTAGGAAGCATCTTTCAAAAAATGATGTCGGAGACATCACCACTCGATAACCGAGGGTGCTTGCACCCTCGGTAAGTGGATTGACTATTTTCCGACCCTATCGGGGTCGCCGCACTTGCACATCTTTACAACACCCTGACACAGAGGGGCGACCCCGATAGGGTCGATAGTTTGGAAAGACAGTGATTCCGTGGGTGCAAGCACCCTCGGTTATAGAGCGGTGATGCCTCTGGCATCATCTGCTTTTAACGACCGATTTGGGATAAAGCCTCCCCCGACCCCTCCAAAGGAGGGGAGGCCTACACATCTAACCTGCATTATTCATAGATTACGCTTATACATTGTCCACTTGCAGGGGGCGTGTAGGTAGGGTTAGGGCCGGCCCTTATAAATGTTCGACCTATTTTTAAGCGGTTGCGACATTGCTTTATGGCCGCCACAGGGGCGGCCACTGCAAGTGGATGATGTGGAGC
>CAZRSL010000115.1:0-5490 GCA_964602785.1 uncultured Prevotella sp. | reverse complement strand
AGGGTCGATTGATTGGAGAGTCTGTGATTCCGTGGGTGCAAGCACCCACGGTTATGGAGCGGTGATGCCTCCGGCATCATCTACTTCTAACAACCGATTTGGGAGGGGTTATGACATCGCCCTATGGGCCGCCACAGGGGCGGCCACTGCACTGCGCTCATCTGTCATACCCCACGGGGCGGAACTGGCGCTGCTCGGGGCTGTAGACGTAGCCGGCGGCGAGCATGCGGCGGCGCAAGGCGGGTTCGTCCTCGCCGAAGGCATAGCAGAGTTGGGCGAGTGAGTCGAACTCCTCGTCGCGCAGCAGCATGTTGACGGCTGAGACGAGAATGGCGGGGTCGTGGGGCAGGTGGTCCATTGGGCGTGGTGGTTAAATTTATATGGTTGGCGTGGAATTGAAGGATTATGAGGGTGTTTGGCGGGCATGATGAATCATGCCCCTACGATTAGCATACATAACAAAGAACATAGCTCATTTTAAATCGGATTGTAGGGGCATGATTTATCATGCCCGACATTGGCAATAATTCCGACACACAACCGATACGCAATGTGGGTGCGGACGGCCACAAGGGCCGCACCCTGCAAGAGGATGTTACATGGCACGTGATTAAGCACATTGCAACACGTAGGGGCATGATTTATCATGCCAGACATTGGCAAACGTTCTGCACTTCGGGTATGGTGGATTGTGCTTGGTGCTGAGGATGATTGGCGGGCATGATGAATCATGCCCCTACGTAATAGGCTGACTGACTGGGCTTTGTAGGGGCATGATTTATCATGCCCGACATTGGCAATAATTCCGACACACAACCGATACGCAATGTGGGTGCGGACGGCCACAAGGGCCGCACCCTGCAAGAGGATGTTACATGGCACGTGATTAAGCACTTTGCAACACGTAGGGGCATGATTTATCATGCCCGACATTGGCAAACGTTTTGCACTTCGGGTATGGCGGATTGTGCTTGGCTCTGTGGACGCTTGGCGGGCATGATGAATCATGCCCCTACAAAGTGGATTAATAAAAGGTGTATTCATCATGCCACTACGGAGTTCTTTCACTTTGCAAGCAGCGGGGCCACGAGGTCGGGGATGGTGGCGAAGTCGGTGGCCTCGATGAGCCGCTCGTGGCCGAAGGTGTCGCTCTCCTCCATGCGCCACACCACGTGGTAGGGGATGTGGAGCGCCCACGCGCCGATGGCGAGGGCGGGGCCGATGTCCGACTTGAAGCTGTTGCCCACCATCAGCAGCTCCTCCGGGGCCACGGCGAAGCGGCTGCACAGCCGTCGGTAGGCCTCCTCGGTCTTGTCGGCCACGATCACCACGTCGTCGAAATAGCCGCGCAGACCCGAGCGGCTGAGCTTGTTCTGCTGGTCCTGCAGCTCGCCCTTGGTGAACACCACCATCTGGAACTGCCGCTGAAGCCTCATCGCGCTCAGCCGGTGCAATGCCTGGCGCACTCCGGGCAGCGGCGTGGCGGGCATGTTGAGCAGCGTCTTGCCGAGGTTTAGTATCTGCAGCACCTGAGCGCCACTGACCTCGCCATGCGACACCTGCACGGCGTTCTCAATGAGCGACAGGGTGAAGGCCTTGGCGCCGAAGCCGAGGCTGGGCATGTTGGCCTTCTCGGTCTGGAATAGTTGCTCCGAGACCTCCGATGAGCCGCCCCACTCAGAGAGCAGCGAGCAGTACTGGTGCTCCACGGCGTCGAAACTCGACTGGCAGTCCCACAGGGTGTCGTCGGCGTCGAAGGCCACAAGGCGTATCGGTTGTTTCATTCTTTTGCTATATAGGTTAAAATCTTGTTGAGCCACCTCAGGTTGAAACGGAACCAGCGGTAGGTGCCCACCGACTTGCCGCCGAACGAGAGTATGAACTCGCGCCAGCGGTTGGCGCGGAAGGGCAGTCCGACGTTGAGGAAGATGATGTGGTCCATGCCGTCGTCGTGGGCCCGCTTGATGCTCTCCCACATCGTCATCTGCCTCGGATGGAGCAGGGGGTGGCTCTTGTCGCGCGCGGCGAGATGCCAGAGGTAGGCCGTGCGCCCGGAGTAGACCATCACCGAGCCTCCGATGAGCCGCCCGCGCCACCACGTGGCCAGAACGCGGCCATTGCCCGACCGGCCCAGCTGCCTGAGCAGTTCCTTCTTCGGCATCAGCCGCCACGGTCGCAGCCGGTAGTGGGCCTTCAGCAGGCGTGCCACCTGATCCACCTCGTCGTCGCTGCGTGTCTCGCTCACTGTCAGCCCCGAGTTGCCGATGATGTGTAGCCGGCGCAGCATCTTCTCGCTCAGCCGCTCCTCGGGGGCTTTGCTGTGGAGCGAGTTGTGGATGTGCATCCAGCTGATGGGGAAGTAGCCCTCGTGGCGGAACGCGCGGTAGCCAAACATCTTGGAGCTGGGCTCGATGAACTCGATGTAGAGGCAGAGGCGGCGCTGCAGGGCGTGGGTCATGGCGGCGAGCATCTGGGGGAAGAGCTTGCGGCGCGTCGCGTCGTCGGCATAGCAGCCCTCGCCCACTATCACGCCCTGCGAGAAGAGGTAGGGCGGGATGAGCGAGCCGCGCCGGTAGAGCACAGCCGACATCTGGCCCACCACGCTGCCGTCGGCCTCACGCGCCACCGCCATCAGCGGCATGCTGCCCGGCGTGGCCTCAACCATGCGGAAGTACTCCGCCGAATGGAAAAACTGGCCCGCCACCAGCTCGGGCAGGTCGGCGCTCTTGCGTATTATGCTTATCTTTGCCTCCATTCCAATGCAAAGTTAGCAATTATTGGTGAAGAAACCGTGACGTTAAGCTATTTTATCACTTGTTGTACGGTAATTGTCCAAAAATTATTTACTCAAGTTTCAGAAATAATGCAATGCCCTTTTGGCAAACACATTCCTACACTATCATGCCCGCATTATTAGAGCCTTTTGGCACAGCCTTGCCACAGGCAAAAAGCAACGGTGATAATCCACTTGCAGTGGCCGCCCCTGTGGCGGCCATCATTAATGTTCGACCTATTTTTCAAGCGGTTGTGACATTGCTTTATGGCCGCCACAGGGGACGGCCACTGCAAGTGGACTTTTCATCCACACGATATTTATGAATAATGCAACCAATGACCGATTTGGGACAAATCAGGCAGATTGACTGCGCTTTGTGGGGGGGCATATTTCGCAATGAGAATGTACCTCTTGCAGGGTGCTGCTCTTGTGGCCGTCAGCAAGCTACAGAGCATTTGTTTCACAAGTATTTTCCTATTAATGAATGCGGACGGCCACAAGGGCCGCCTCCTGCATACGGATGTTTATACATTTGCGAGAGTTGATTTAATTTTGATACACCCTCGCCTTTATTGGAGTCTTTTGACACAGCCTCCTGCGATTTCGTAGACATTGGTTTACAAAGAAGGGCCGCACCCTGCATTGGGATGTTCATCCGAAAAATTGCGGGATAATTACTGTCGAAAAAATCACATTACTGCCGATTTATTTGTATTTTTGCAGCATGATAGACTACGACCTCAAGAAAATTCGCGCCATCGTGTTCGACGTCGACGGGGTGCTCAGCTCCTCGACCATCCTCATGGACGGGCAGGGCGACCCCGTGCGCACCATCAACATAAAGGACGGCTACGCCATACAGCTGGCCGTGAAGTGCGGCCTGCGCCTCGCCATCATCAGCGGCGGCCACGACGAGGCCATCACCCGGCGCTACCGCTATCTCGGCGTAGAGGACGTCTACCTCAGCTGCGCCTACAAGGTGGACACGTGGCGGACTTTCCTCAGCAAATATGGCATCAGCGCCGACGAAGCCATCTACATGGGCGACGACATCCCCGACTACGAGGTGATGCGGCTGGCCGGATGCCCGTGCTGCCCTGCCGACGCCGCCACCGACATAAAGCAGGTGAGCCGATACATCAGCCCCTGCGAGGGCGGACGTGGCTGCGCACGCGACGTGATAGAGCAGGTGCTCAGGGCCAAGGGGCTGTGGATGCACAACGAGAAGGCTTTTGGATGGTAAGGGGATATGAGCGAACTGAAGATAGACTACAAACTGATACTGGCCAGCAACTCGCCGCGCCGACGCGAACTGCTGGGAGGTCTGGGGCTGCCCTTCGAGGTGAGGGTGCTGCCCCACGTCGACGAGAACTACCCCGACGACCTGCCAGCCGACCAAGTGGCGGGCTACATCGCACGGGAGAAGGCCGAGGCCTACCGCGACTATCTGGCCCCCGACGAGCTGCTCATCACCGCCGACACCGTGGTGATAGCCGCGGGCGACGTGCTGGGCAAGCCAAGCGACTCCGCCGACGCGCGGCGCATGTTGCGGGAGCTGAGCGGCAGGGAGCACCATGTCGTCACGGGAGTGTGCCTCACCACCCGTGGCCGCCAGAGCGCGTTCAGCGTCAGCACGTCGGTCAGCTTCAAGAGCCTCAGCGACGAGGAAATCGACTACTACGTGGCTCACTACCGCCCAATGGACAAGGCCGGCGCCTACGGCATACAGGAGTGGATAGGCATGACGGGCGTCACCTCCATCAGCGGCAGCTACTTCAACGTGATGGGCCTGCCCGTGCAGCGCATCTACGAGGAGCTGCGCCGCACCTTCGGCCTGAGGTTTTTATAGTGGGGATAGTTGCTATAGTACCTATAGTTGCTATAGTTGCTATAGTTGCTATAGGTACTATAGTAACTATTGGTACTATCAGTACTATTGGTGCTCTTCTCCCACTTGCAGTGGCCGCCCCTGTGGCGGCCATCAAGCAATGCCACATCCCCTTTTCAAAGCGGTCGAACACCGATTCAAGTTTCGGAAGTACATAATCCGATGAAAGTCAATGGTTGCGAAGTCGTAGGGGCATGATTTATCATGCCCGCAAAGCGAATGTTTGCCAATGACGGGCATGATAAATCATGCCCCGACGTGTAGAAATGTGTTTGCCAACGGGACAATGCTTTAATGAGAACATTGATTATGGCGGCCACAGCAAGTGGATGATATGCCATTAATCCTCAATTCTCAATCCACAAAGCCCTTAGAATTTTCTTTACATTATTTCGGCGTTGATTAGCCTTTCGGGGGTAGTGTCAGAAAATCGGGCTGGCACTTTGCTCGCATTTCGGGCAGTTTGCTTTCTTTTTGCGAAGTTTTTCTGCCATTTTCGTAACCGTTTTGTTGAGATTTCAGAAAAATCGCCTTGATTTCCGAAAGAGGCTCTGACACATTGCGAAAGAGCCTCTTTCGCAATGCGAAACAAATGCTGCGAAAAATCAGGACAATGTGGTGTTTGCAGGGTGCGGCCCTTGTGGCCGTCCGCAGCCACAAACCATTAGCAATGTGGATGCGCAAACGATTCGCAATGTGGCTGCGGACGGCCACAAGTGCCGCACCCTGCAAGAGGATGTTCCATGTCACGTGTTTAAACACATTCCGACCTGTAGGGGCACGATTTATCCCAAATCGGTCATTAGGAAGCGTCTTTCAAAAAAAT
>CAZRSL010000114.1:0-5819 GCA_964602785.1 uncultured Prevotella sp. | reverse complement strand
GTGGGTGCAAGCACCCACGGTTATGGAGCGGTGATGCCTCCGGCATCATCTGCTTCTAACGACCGATATGGGATAAGCCTCTGCAAGGCTTCTCTGCCAATTGCTGATTATCATTTCTGCATAATATTAATGTGTATCCGCAATCACCCAAATGTAGAGAAGGCGTATCAAAATGAGGCCGGAGGCCTCATTTTGATACGCCCTCCGCTATGTGCAATTGCCGCCTCTGACGGGCATGACAAATCATGCTCCTACTGAGAGCGTGCCGCTTGTTTGGATGATAGCGGATATTCATCAAATATTATTCCTGCGGTTTACACACTTTGGAAACTTGAGACCAATGTGGCCAATGCTTTATGCCGCCACGACCCTTTTGTTGAAATAAATTGCAGTTTTGCTGAAAATGTTGTTGAAAAGTAAAATATTCTGTGTAAATTTGCCATCTGAAATATACTTTAACGTTATAGCGTATGAAAAAGCTGATGATTATGCTGATGGCGGTTTTTGCAACCGTCGCGGCGCAGGCTTACGACTATCCTTACCTGACGTTTGAGAACGCCGACGGCACCCAAAGCTCGGTGTCGGTGGAGTCGCTGACGCTCACGGTGAGCGACGGCCAGATAGTGGCGGTGGGCGCCGACGGCACCCAGACCTATCCTCTCGCCTCGCTGAGCAAGATGTTCTTCTCGAAAGAGGCGGCACAGCCCACTGGCATCGCCTCCATCAACACCGTGGCCGACAGCCCGGTGGAGGTGTTCTCGGTGGCGGGAGTTTCTCTCGGAACGTTCCAGTCTGCAAGCGAGGCCCAGTGCCGGCTGAAGCCTGGAGTTTATGTTGTGAAGCAAGGAAAACTGACCATTAAAACTGTTGTGAGATGAAACGGGCTATATTCTTTTCAGTTCTGATGGCTGTGGCCACGACAGTGTGGTCGCAGACGCTCAATGTGCGCGTGGGGCAGGTGGTCTATCAGTTTCCGTCGGCCCAGACGGGCGACATGACCTACGCCGATGCCACAACCCTTACCATCATGGGCAAGGTGTTCACCCTGAGCGACATAACCAACATGAAAGTTGACGGCACCGAGGTGGTGGACAACACGGTGAGCGTCAGCTACAATGGCGACTCGGCCACTGTCTACGTGGCGGGCAACGTGGCCCGCTATGTGGAGCCGACGGTGAGCGGAGCCCACGTGAGCATAGCGCAGAGCAGCGACGTCGACGACACCGTCGGCGAGATCACCTATTCGCTCTCGGGCACTTCCACCGATGGCGAGTTCTACCTCTCCGGCTCCTACAAGTCGACGCTGGAGCTCAACGGACTGACGCTGACCAACGCCACACCAGTCTATTCGGGCGCGGCCATCCACGTGCAGAACGGCAAGCGCATCAACATCAAGCTGGTGAAGGGCACGGTCAACACCATCACCGACGCGGCCAACGGCAGCCAGAAGGGTTGCCTCTACGTGAAGGGACACGCCGAATTCAAGCAGAAGGGCACGCTCAACGTCGTGGGCAACACCAAGCACGCCATCAAGGCTGGCGAGTACATCACCATAAAGAACGCCACCATCAACATCACGGCGGCACAGGGCGACGGCGTCAACTGCGCTGAGTACTTCCTTATGGAGAGCGGCACGCTCAGCATCAGTGGCACTACCGACGACGGTGTGCAATGCGACATCGACGGCGACGCTTCCACCGGCGAGACCACCGACCACGAGGACGAGGACTCGGGCAACATCTACGTCTCGGGCGGCACCATCTCGGCCAACGTCTCTGGCAAGGCGGCCAAGGGCATGAAGAGTGAGGGCGACATCAACATTTCGGGTGGCGACATCACCATAACCACCACTGGCGACGGCACTTGGGACACCGACGACAGCGAGACCAAGGCCGCAAGCTGCCTGAGCAGCGACCGCAACATGACAATCAGCGGCGGCACACTCGTGCTCACCAGCACTGGCTCGGGCGGCAAGGGCATCAAGGTGGACAGTGTGCTCACCGTTACCGATGGCAACATCACCGTGAAGACTTCGGGCGGCCTCTACTACAACAACGGCACGACCGAAAGCACCAACTACACAGGCAACACCGACAACATCAGCAGCTCCTACTACTCGTCGCCAAAGGGCATCAAGGTGGGTCAGAAGACAGAGTCGTCGAGTTCCGGCTCAGGTTGGGGGCGTTCCACCAGTTACACCTACTCAGGCGGCATCGTGATCAGCGGTGGCAAGGTGTACGTTACCACATCAGGCACCAACGCTGAGGGCATCGAGAGCAAGAACACTATCGACATCAGCGGCGGCGAGGTGATGGTTGAGGCCTACGACGACGCCATCAACAGCGGTCAGGACATGACCATCAGCGGTGGCTACGTCTACGCCCACGGCCTCAAAAACGACGGCCTCGACGCCAACGGCAACTGCTACATAAAGGGCGGACTGGTCTACGCCATCTGCTCGGCCGGGTCGCCCGAGGTCGCCATCGATGCCAACACAGAGGAGCAGAAGCAGCTCTACATCCAGGGTGGCACGCTCGTGGCCATAGGCGGCTTGGAGTCGGGAGCCAGCATCTCCCAGACTTGCTACTCGGCCTCGTCTTATAGCGCCAACACGTGGTATGCACTCACCGTGGGCGACTCCAACTTCGCCTTCAAGACTCCTTCGGGCAGCTCTACCAGTGGGCGTGGCGGCGGAGGTTTCGGCCCTGGCGGTGGCGGCTCGTCATCTTCATCGCTTATTGTGTCGGGCTCTTCCACCCCGACGCTGAAGAGTGGTGTAACGGCAAGCGGCACCGAGATCTTCAACGGCAATGGCGTAGTCGACGCCACCATCAGTGGCGGCTCCTCGGTCTCCCTCTCGTCATACTCGGGTGGCCGTGGCAGGTGATTAATCATCCAATTGCAGTGGCCGTCCCTGTGCCGGCCATAAGGGATTACCTTTCCTTTTTTAAGAGGTCGAACATTAATTGTGGCCGCCACAGGGGCGGCCACTGCAATGGATCCTATATCGTAGGGGCATGATTTATCATGCCCGGATTGCGGGCATTTGGGGGATTGCGGGCATGATGAATCATGCCCCTACACTTGCCTCCATCATCCAATTGCAGTGGCCGTGCCCTGTGCCGGCCATAAGGCGATTACCTTTCCTTTTTTAAGAGGTCGAACATTAATTATGGCCGCCACAGGGGCGGCCACTGCAAAGGATCCTATATCGTAGGGGCATGATTTATCATGCCCGGATTGCGGGCATTTGGGGGATTGCGGGCATGATGAATCATGCCCCTACACTTGCCTCCATCATCCAATTGCAGTGGCCGTGCCCTGTGCCGGCCATAATTAATGTTCGACCGCTTTAAAAAGGAAGAGAACATTGTTTTATGGCCGGCACAGGGCACGGCCACTGCACTGGGTGATTGATGTGAAGATTCAGAACATTCCCATCACCTTTTCAATTATCGGCGCCATGTCGTAGTATCGGTATTCAGCGAGCCGTCCACCAAAAATCACGTTTTCTTGTCTTGCCGCCAATGTGCGGTAACGGTCGGCGAGCGCATTGTTTGCCGCGTCGTTGACGGGATAGTAAGGCTCCATGCCCGGCTTCCACTCCGTGCTGTACTCGCGGCTCACCACCGTGCGGGGCACGCTATACACCTGCTGGCCGAACATCTCGAAGTGCTTGTGCTCTATCACGCGAGTGTAGGGCACGTCGCGGTCGGTGTAGTTCACCACGGCGTTGCCCTGATAGTTTGGCGTGGCCATCACCTCTGTCTCGAAACGCACCGTGCGGAAGTTCAGATGGCCATACCTGTAGTCGAAATATTCATCAAGCTGACCAGTGTAGACAATCCTGTTGGCCACCCCCTCCCAATATTTGCGGTCGTCGAAGAAGTTGGCGTTGGTTCTCGTCTCCACGCCCTCGAGCAGACCGTCGACGAGCTTGTTGTATCCACCGATTGGGATGCCTTGGTACAGGTCGTTGAAGTAGTTGTTGTCGAACACCAAGCGCACGGGCAGCCGCTTGATGATGAATGCCGGAAGCTCGGTGCATGGCCGCCCCCACTGTTTCTCGGTATAGCCCTTGACAAGACGCTCGTAGATGTCGCGGCCCACCAATAGCATGGCTTGCTCCTCCAAGTTGCGGGGCTCGGCGGCTCCATCGGCCTGCATCCGCGCCAACGCTTCACCGCGCTGTTCCTCTATCATCGCCTGTGCTTCCTCTGGTGTCGCCACGCCCCACATCTGGTAAAAGGTGTTCATGTTGAAGGGCAGGTTGTAGAGCCGTCCGCGATAGTTGGCCACAGGCGAGTTGGTGTAGCGGTTGAACGGCACGATGCCATTGACAAAGTCCCACACCCGCTTGCTTGACGTGTGGAAGATGTGAGCCCCATACTTGTGGACGTTGATGCCCTCCATCCGCTCGCAATAGACGTTGCCGCCCAGATGCGCCCGCTTGTCGATCACCAAGCACCGCTTGCCCTGCCTGCGGGCGAAGTGGGCAAATGTAGCTCCGAACAGGCCAGAGCCTACAATCAGATAGTCGTACTGTTTCATTTGTTCCTCTTCTTTTCAATCAGTTTAAGTTTTTTACTTATCTGAAGAAAATCGGTTATGGCCTTTCTTCCGATTTTAATTATCTTCTTAAGATTAATAGAATTTGTACCACCTTGTCTTGGCTTAAATGAAATGTTGATATACTTAACCCTCTCCTTATATTTGCTGAAGCAAGCAGAAAGAACAGCATTTGGAAGATTGAAGTCTTGTGGCATAACATTAAGGTACTTTTCAACAACAGAAGATTTCATTAAGCGGAAAGGCGCGTTTGCATCTGGAACACGAACATGGAAGAACACCCAAACGTATGTTCTTAAAACGTTTTCCACAACTTTTCTGATCTTACCATCTCCTCTATGTGGGCGGCTCCCCAAAATGCAATCGAAATCATGAATTTCTTTATAAAACATTCTGAATTCTTTCGGATTCGTCTGGCCATCAGAGTCCGTTTGAAATATAAAGTCGGCTCCTTGACTTATAGCATAATGATAAAGGTAAATGACTGTAGGACCATGACCTTGATTTGGTTTGGTTAGGGGTATGAGTTTAGGATATAGCCCTGTTAACCCATTCATTATTTCAAAAGTTCTGTCCTTGCTCCCATCATCGGCTATTACCAATCGACTGTCGTCTCCTGTTTCATCCACGATAGGATACCATTGTTTAATCGTACTGGCAATGTTGACCTCTTCGTTATAGGCTGGCATTACAAAGAATATTTTATCCATTTTGTTATTTTGAAGGTTTAAAAGTTACATACTTGTTTATAAGAAATTGAAAGAATACAACAAGCACAATTGAAAGGAACTTGGATATAATGGCGTTTATGTGCATTTGTTCAATACAAATCCACAATATTATATTACTTAAAACCATTCCGCTGAGGCCGACGACAAGGAAAATGCCAAATCGTTTTCTTGTCTTGTCTTTGACTTTAAAATTATAGTTTCTGTTTAAAGTGAAACTGGTCGTTATTCCCGCCAATATTGAAATACAGTTTGACGGAATATAATGCCATTCGAGAACAGAGACGAACAGGGTAAAAAGAAGAAAGTCAAGCCCCGACGAACAACAGCCTATTATTCCGTATAGTATCAGATTGCGAAAGCGACGATACAGTTCAAGGATGATTGATTTCATTTGTTTTATACTCCTATTGTTTTAAATGGTACAAAGTCATGTCCTCATTGGGCAGTTGTTTGTAGACTGTGTATTTTCGGCGCAGTGGATATTTTCCGTGGGTTGATGTTGAAAAGAATCCGAGATTA
>CAZRSL010000113.1:0-5864 GCA_964602785.1 uncultured Prevotella sp. | reverse complement strand
CTGACACAGAGGGGCGACCCCGATAGGGTCGATTGTTTGGAGAGCCTGTGATTCCATGGGTGCAAGCACCCACGGTTATCATGCGGTGATGCCTCCGGCATCATCTGCTTCTAACGACCGATTTGGGTTAATGTTCCACATATTATAATAATAATAGAAATTGTTTTATGGCCGCCACAAGGGAAGGTCACTACATTTCATTCATTTGAAATCTATGAATAAGTTGCAGGTTAGCCATAGGATGATGCCAGCGGCGTCGTCTTTTACTTACGGCAGTATTGGGTTTATATTGTGGTAGAAGCTCTGTCTATGTTTCGCACACGTGTCAAAAATGTTTTTGACACGTGCCGCAAACGTTTTTGACACGTGTCACAAATGTTTTTGGCACGTGTCGTAAACCCGAAGATGGCTAAAGTTGTCACATATAAGCGGTTCTATAGCTATGTTAAACAGGTGGTTTGCATAGAGAAAACAATTGGTTTGTGTTTATTATTCCAACGAGATGACACCATGCTATTGGTACCTATAGTTTTAATTTTTCCTAAAGTATTTTGCTGTATTACTTAAATTGCCTATTTTTGTGGAATGAAAATGAAGTTGATAATAGACCGTGTGGCAATCATGGCGTTTGCGTCGCTTCTTGTCATGCCTTTCGCCTACGGGCAGAAGGTAACAATGGGAAGTTGCACCACGCGCGACGGCGGACAATATAAAGGCGAGATGAGTGGCGGCAAGCCCAACGGCAAGGGCACCACTCTGTTTAAGACCGGCGACACCTACGAGGGAGAATACGTGAAAGGTCGCCGTCAAGGGTTCGGCATATACACTTTCGCCGACGGCGAGAAGTATGAGGGTCAGTGGTTTCAAGACCAGCAGCACGGCAAAGGAACTTACTACTTCGCCAACAACAACCGCTATGAGGGTCTGTGGTTTCGCGACTATCAGCAGGGCCACGGCATAATGTACTACTACAACGGCGACAAATACGACGGCAACTGGTATCAGGACAAGCGGAGCGGCAAGGGCCGCTACACCTTCGCAAAGGGTGCCTACTACGACGGCGACTGGAAGAACGACATGAAGGAGGGCAAAGGCGTGTTCGACTGGGCCGACGGCAGCAGCTACAGCGGCCAGTGGGCCAATAACATGCGCAATGGTAAGGGCACATTCCACTACGCCGATGGCGACACATACACTGGCGACTGGAAAGACGACGTGCAGAACGGCCGCGGCATCTACAAGTTCTCTAATGGCGACGTCTACGAGGGCGACTACGTAAACGGCGAGCGCACAGGCAACGGCATATTCCGCTACCGCAACGGCGATGTCTACAGTGGGCAGTTTCTCGATGGCGACAAGAGCGGACAGGGCACCATGACATGGCGAAACGGCGACATCTATGTGGGGCAATGGAAAGCCGACAAGATGGAGGGCCAAGGCAAGCTGACCAAAAAGAGCCACGACATATTTGAGGGCACATTCCGTGACGGACAGGTGGAGGGACAGGTGATAATCCACTACAGCGACGGCTCTAAGTTCAAGGGCACCTACCACAAAGGACGTCGTGATGGAGCCGCGATAGAAGAGGCCAAAGACGGCACACGCTTCGAGGGCTCCTATAAAAACGACATGCGCGACGGCAAATTTGTGGAGAAGAACCGCGACGGCGCCATTACGGCCAAAGGCTACTATGAGCGGGGCAACCGTCACGCGGAATAGCCGTCTGATGTCCAACTTTAAATGAAATAACATAATCCACATAAAACCAAAACATTATGATAGTCGACACATTGGACAATCTGGAAAAGTATGAGGCCATCAACCCGCTTTTCCCACTTGTAGTGAAGTTTATCAAGGAGCACGACCTCAACACTTTGGAGGAAGGCAAACACTTCATCAAGGATCAAGACCTGTTTGTCAACATTCAGACAGCCCACGGCAAGACAAAGGACGAGGCCCGGTTTGAGACCCACCGTCGCATGCTCGACATCCAGATTCCGCTCTCAGCCCCTGAGACCTACGGCTACATGCCCACCGGGAAGCTGCCAGAGGCCGAGTACAACGACGTGAAGGATGTCGCTAAATACGACGGTGTGGTGGCCGAGACCTACGTCGTGTGCCAGCCTGGTGAGTTCGCCATATTCTTCCCCCAGGACGGGCATCAGCCCTGCATCGGCTCAGGCGACATACACAAGGCAATATTCAAAGTGAGAGTCTGAATCAAAAATGCTTCTAAGTAGTATTAAGGCCTGTTCTAAAAATTCTGAAATTAAAATAATTATGAAAGGTCATTCTATCAATTCGGCTGTATTTTGTTTTCTGCGGCATCTTTTTGTAAGTTCACTCGGTCGTGTAGCCCGCTACACTCCCTCGTTCACTTGCAAAAATCTACTCGCATAAATCCAAAATCCAGCTCGACATAATTTTTAGAACCGACCTTAACTGAAAATCCACGAAGCAATGAAAACGAAGAAAGAAACTAAACCACAGGCTGAGCCGACACCGCAGCCAAAGGTTGAGCACATCGGCATAGTGGCCAGCGACTCCTATCTCGAGCCTTACGAGGATGCCATCCGCGGGCGCCACGACCACGTGAAGTGGAAAGTGGACCAGCTGACGCAGCATGGCAAGATGACATTGTCCGACTTTGCCACAGGCTACGACTATTACGGTCTGCACAAAGACGGCCGCAACTGGGTGTTCCGCGAATGGGCTCCCAATGCCACCGACATCTATCTCGTGGGCGACTTCAACGACTGGAAGGAAGACCCCACCTACCGTTGCCACCGCATAGAGGGCACAGGCAACTGGGAAGCGGTGATGCCGCTGTCGGCCATGAAGCACGGCGACCTCTACAAGATGCACGTCTATTGGGAGGGCGGCCACGGCGAGCGCATCCCGGCGTGGACTCGGCGTGTGGTGCAAGATGAGAACACCAAGATATTCTCAGCCCAAGTGTGGAGCCCGGAGAAGCCATACACTTGGCACAAGCGCAAGTTCCATCCCAAGCGCGACCCCCTGTTCATCTACGAGTGCCACATCGGCATGGCGCAGGACGCTGAGAAGGTGGGCACATACACGGAGTTTCGCGTGAATGTGCTGCCACGCATCATAAAGGACGGCTACAACGCCATACAGATCATGGCCATACAGGAGCATCCATATTACGGCTCGTTCGGCTACCACGTGAGCAGTTTCTTCGCACCGTCCAGCCGGTTTGGCACGCCAGAGGAGCTGAAAGAGCTCATTGATGAGGCCCACCGCAATGGCATAGCCGTGATAATGGATATTGTACACTCCCACGCCGTGAAGAACGAGGTGGAGGGACTTGGCAATCTGGCCGGCGACCCCAACCAATACTTCTATCCCGGCGAGCGGCATGAGCATCCGGCATGGGACTCGCTCTGCTTCGACTATGGCAAGGACGACGTAATCCACTTCCTGCTCAGCAACTGCAAGTACTGGATAGAGGAGTTCCACTTCGACGGTTTCCGCTTCGATGGCGTAACCTCCATGCTCTATTACAGCCACGGGCTTGGCGAGGCGTTCACCAACTATGGCGACTACTTCAACGGCCACGAGGACGACAACGCTATATGCTACCTTACCATGGCCAACTTGCTGATACACGAGGTTAATCCTGAGGCGATAACGATAGCCGAGGAGGTGAGTGGAATGCCCGGTTTGGCCGCCAAGTTCGACGATGGCGGCATGGGATTCGACTATCGTATGGCAATGAACATACCCGACTTCTGGATCAAGACCATCAAGGAGAAGAAGGACGAGGACTGGAAACCCTCGAGCATATTCTGGGAGGTGAAGAACCGCCGCGCCGATGAGCAGACCATCAGCTACTGCGAGAGCCACGACCAGGCACTGGTGGGCGACAAGACCATCATCTTCCGCCTTATCGACGCCGACATGTATTGGCATTTCCGTCATGGCGATGAGAACTTCACCGTCGACCGCGGAATAGCCCTCCACAAGATGATACGCCTCGTTACCGCAGCTGCCATCAATGGTGGCTACCTCAACTTCATGGGCAACGAGTTCGGCCATCCGGAGTGGATCGACTTCCCCCGCGAGGGCAATGGCTGGAGCTACAAGTATGCCCGCCGCCAGTGGAACCTCGTGGACAACACAGAGCTCGACTACCACTATCTTGGCGACTTCGACCGCGAGATGCTGCGAGTGCTGAAGCTTGAACCGAAGTTCAACCTGACACCGGTGCAGGAAGTTTGGCACAACGACGGCGACCAGATACTTTGCTTCGAGCGAGGCAAGATGGTGTTCGTTTTCAACTGGAGTCCAGCCCGCTCGTTCACCGACTATGGCTTCCTTGTGCCAGAAGGCTCTTACAATGTGGTGCTCAACACCGACGCGCGGCAGTTTGGCGGCAACGGCTTGGCCGACGACACTGTGGAGCACCTTACCAACTTCGACCCGCTCTATGAGAAAGACCACAAAGGCTGGTTGAAGCTCTACATTCCAGCCCGGTCGGCAGTAGTGTTGATGAGGAAATGAGCAGCAACGAGAAAATGCAATCACAGCAGGGTGCCACCACCATGAAAGTGGTGTGCGCCCTCTGTTTTGTGTGCTTCTCGTTTTGCTACCTTTATTATTATCAAGCCGACGTTTTGGCCATAGCGCAGCATGTGCTTTCCGACGGGGTAACGTCGTACAACCGTCTTGTGGGCGCATTGCTCATCACCTTTGTGCTGCTTCTTTTGCAGATAGGCATGTTTGCCGTGGCCAAGCTGAACTACCGAACCCACGCCGTAACCTATTTTCCGTCGTTTCTCCTGCTGACGTTGATTACCGACATCAGCCCCGACATCGACCGCCATTTCAGCTTCGGCGGTTGGCTTGTGGCATTGCCATTGCTGATTATTCTTTGGATTGCCGTGGTCTACGCTTGTCGGCAATTTCAACCTTACGAGCCGCAGTCGGGTGGTGGAGGCTTCTTCTCGCGCTTGATGTGGCAGAACGTGCTTGTCATGGTAGTGATGATGACGCTCACATGCACTGTGGCTGGTGCTGGAAAGGCGTTCCACTATCGTGCCCATGTTGAGACTGCGTTGCTGCGGGGCGATTACCCAGAGGCGTTGGCCACAGGGCGTGGCTCTGAGGCTTCCGACTCTTCGTTGACAATGCTGCGCGTCTACGCTCTGAGCAAGCAACATAAGCTGGGCGATGAACTGTTCAAGTATCATCTGACAGGTGGCGTCTCAGCTCTGTTGCCCAATGGCAGAAACGTCAGGGCCGTGATGCTCAACAACAAGATGATTAGGCGGCAGGTGCTTCACGACAAGGACTACCCGATTATAGTTGCATTGATGAGGCGCGACTTGCCACGATTTGTCGACGAGCTTGTAGGCCGCTATGGCAAGAGCGGCAACTATCCGAAGCACTACAAGGAGGCCTTCGTGCTGTATAACAAGATAACAGAAGAGCCCAAATACCGTTTCTCAAGTCCTGTGATTGAGGCCGACTATGACGACATGGCTGCATTTCTGCGCTCAGCCGACAATGTCCAGATACGTCGGACATTGCTCAAAGACAATTACCGAGGCACCTATTGGGAGTATTACTTTTGGTAGCTATAAAGTTAAAAGTTTAAAGTTAAAAGTTTAAAGTTAAATGATTATCCGCAACTGACAGAAAAGCCTCGTGAGAGGCTTAAGTATCAATAACCCCACACTAAGCAAAGCGCAGTGTGGGGTTAGGATACGGGCGAATTTCAACGTGCCTCGAAGAGCGCACAAGCAGTGCCACTTCAGCAGTACTTGTGCCCCATCGGGGCACGGCTGTTATACCATTTTGACACCCCAGTCTGCGCCATGCTTGACTGGGGCTATTGACAC
>CAZRSL010000112.1:0-6317 GCA_964602785.1 uncultured Prevotella sp. | reverse complement strand
TGCTGACGCACGGATGAGACGGGGCTGTCTTGCGTTGAGGCCTCCGGCCTCATCAATTGCTATTGCTCCAAATGTCGGAAGACCCTGATTTAATGCTCGAAACGCCGCATCTTTGCCTATGGCGGGCATGATAAATCATGCCCCTACATGTTGGGATGTGTTTCCCCTATGACATTGTAATGTCGAAAGACCCTCCCTTTTGCGACCGTCAAACCCAGATCAATACTGCGCGTTCTGCGGGTCGAAGTTGGCCCAGCCGGCTGTCCAGTCGTTGCCGTCGGGGAATGCGCCGATGCCGGGATAGAGGCGGCTGACGGTGAGGATGGAGCTGATGCCGCTGAGCGACTGCGCCGTCCACTCGGCCACCACCCGGTTGTTGTTGGCGGCAAGCTGGAACAGTGTGCTTGAGAACGAGGCTTGTGCGGGGTCGGTCTGCTTGGTGGTGTAGTCGTAGAGCTCGTCCTTGTAGACCTTGTTGAAGTCGGACCCGACGATGTCCATGCCCACAAAGGTGATGTTGTTCAGCTGGAGCAACCCGCTTGAGGCCGCGCCCTGCGTGTTGCCCTTCTCGTTGTCGAGGATCAGTCCGATGGGCCATCCGATGGCGAGGCTGTTGTCGCAGCTGAGGCGCGAGTTGCGGCGTATGTGCATGGCTGCCTGGAAGCGTCCCATTGAGGAGCCGTTCTCGGGGTTCATGCCGCCGCCGTTGATGTAGTCGGTGGTGTTCTGGAAGTTGGCGTCGAACGTCTTGGGGCCGAGCAGGGTGATGTAGGAGAAGTGGGCGGTGGTGAAGGGCTCGGCGGTGCTGCCGTCGGCGTTGTTGTCGCTTTCGAAGCCGTTGCTCTGCGAGGCGTCGGCGATGCGCGAGTCGCGCACTCCGAGGCAGTGGTCGACGGTGCCGGAGAAGCCGTTGTCGGTGTCGAAGTCGTCGTCCCATCCCTTGTAGGCGATGAGATACTTGCAGTTGACTGTGCCGCCGAACCACTCAAAGGAGTCGTCGTTGGAGTAGGACACTTGCACGTGGTCGACAGTGGTGCCTGAGCCGACGGAGCCGAAGGTGAGGCCGTTGATTTCCTTGTCCTTCTCAAACGGGTAGCCGGCGAACTCTATGCGCACATACTGCAGCACGCCGGAGTTGTCGGTGGCCACGGTGCCGCCGTGCTTGGTGCGCGGGCCGCCCTCTATCTGCTGCGCCAGCGTGCCGTTGTTGTTGGGGGCTTTGCCGCACAGGATCAGGCCGCCCCAGTCGCCGGGCTTGCGGCTGCCGGCTGGCTGGGCCGAGGTGAACACTATTGGCTCGGAGGCCGACCCTTGGGCCACAATCTTGCCGCCCGGCTCGGCTATCAGGGCCGCCTTGGTGGCCTTGTCGCCCTTGATGATGGTGCCGGCGGGGATGGTGAGGGTGGCTCCGTCGGCTATGTAGACCCATCCCTTCAGGCTGTAGGTGCCCTTCCTCAGTGTCTGGTTGCCCTTGAATACAAATCCCTGGTCGCCGTTGCCTATCACGGTGCCATTGGGGTCTTCCTTCCCCTCGGCGTCGAAGAGCAGGTGGTCGCAGGCTTTCAGGCCGCCGTCGGTGGTCCAGGTGTAGCCCGTGGTTTGGTCGGGGGTGTTGTCGTTGTTGTCATCGCTGCCGCAGGCCGTCATTGTGGCGGCGAGGGCCAGAATGCCGAACAGCTCGGCAATCGCTTTCTTGTTTTTCATCTTTCTTGTGTGTTTTTATAGTTAACAACTGTCTGATAGTCTCATTGCCCGGACGTCACAACTTCCACGTGATGGACAGCTGCAGGTTTCTGCCCGGCTTGTATTTTCGTGTGGTCTGCCTTATCTCCTTGCTCCGGCCCGCCACCTCCACGTCGGCGAACTGCTTGAAGCTGACGCTCTGGTTGAGCAGGTCCCTGATGGCGAGGCGCAGCTCAAACCGCTTGCCCAGCATCTTGGAGGCGCTGATGTCGATGGCGTCGCGCGGCATCTCGTAGCTGTCGGGCACGCGCACGTCCCGCTGCGTCTCTCCCCCACCCTCGGTGCGCCCCACGCCGACGATGCGCTTGCCGATGCGGTTGTAGAGCACGGTCAGGTCCATCTGCCACCGGCTGTTGTGGTAGAAGAGGCCGGTGTTGATGAGGTAGGGCGACTGGCCTTGCATGGGGCGGCTGTACTCCTTGCTGCCGCGGGGGAAGTGGACGCGGCTGTGGATGAGCGAGGCGTTCAGGCTCCACGACAGACCGCGCAGGCCGATGAAGTCGAGCCGCTTGCGCACGTCGAGCTCCAGTCCGAAGTTGTCGGCCGACTTGGCGTTGGTGTAGGAGTAGACCACGTCGGTGCCGCCGGCCATGGTGTAGACCCACTCGATGGGCGAGTCGAAGTGCTTGTAGAAGGCGGCGAGCGAGATGGTCTCGCCCCACCCGGGATACCACTCGTAGCGCAGGTCGACGTTGTCGACGTAGCAGTTTCTGAGGTCGTAGTTGCCCTCCACGTCGCTGGCCAGGTCGAAGTCGTAGTAGACCGACGGCGACACCTCGCGGAACTCGGGGCGGTTGACGCTGCGCCCGTAGCTCAGCCGGGCTTGGTTGCGGGGATCGATGTGGTAGGTGAGGTGGATTGAGGGGAAGAGGTCGCCCTTGCTGTAGTAGTGGCTGTGGTGGCTGGTCTGGTCCTGCCGCGTGTTGCTGATCAGCTCCATGCGGTTGTACTCGTAGCGCAAGCCGGCGTCGACGCTGAGCTTGCCAGTGGGCATGGTGGCCTCCACGTAGGCCGCGCCGAGCGTGTTGCGCCCGCTGTAGTCGTTGATCTTGTTCACTTGTTCGAGCAGGTAGAGGCCGTCGGCGCCGAAATAGTCTGGCGAGCTGAGCAGCTGCGCCATATCCATGGAGCGGAAGCCCGAGGGCAGCGTGTTGACAGTGCTGTTGTACCAGTAGAAGAGGTTGCGCGTGGTGTAGTCGCGCGAGCGGTATTCGCCATAGACGCCGGCCTTCAGCTTGGGTTGCCACGAGCCGAACGAGAACTGGTGGTCGTCGTTGGCCTGGAGCGAGACGATGTGCTCGTCGAGCGACGTCCACTCGCGCGAGATGTCGTTCTGGTAGAGCCACACGTAGTCGGAACTGGCCTGCGGGTCCTCGTTGTAGAGCATGTACTTGCGGCGGTCGGGCAGACGGCGGTTGGCGTAGGCGTAGCCGACGCTCCAGTCCACCTGGTCGGCACCGAGGCTGTGCTTGCCCGTCAGCTGGCCGGCGTAGGTGGTGCGGCTGCGGTAGTAGTACTCGGCGCTGCGCTCGGGTTCCGACTGTGCGCTCACGCCCTCGCGCCACGTGTAGCGGCTGTTGCCAATCTGGTTGAATATGTTTTTCAGCTCTATCTTGCTGCGGCCGCCACGGCTGAGCAGCGTCAGGTTGGCCATGGCGCCGAGGCGCGTGTTGTGGTTGTACTGGTCGTCGGTGGAGAGGCGCAGGGGGTTGGAGTGGTCGTTGTCCACGTCGTAGGCTCCGTAGAAGTTGTTGGTCATGCCCTTGAGCGTGCGGTACTCGCTTGTGTAGTTCACTGCGGCGATAAGGCCGAGCTTGGCGCCGTGGATGGCCCACGCGCGGCTGTAGTCGGCGCCGAGGCGCAGGTCGCCCCAAGGTGTCCGCTTCCTCAGCCGCCAGTCGTTGCTCAGCCCGTTGCCGAGGAGGCTGACCATGTCGTTGCCGCCGCTGTTCTGGCCCAGGGTGCTGAACACCTTGCCCATGCCGCCTTGGAGCGAGCGCAGACCGCTGTCGAAGCCGAGGAAGTCGGTGGACGAGGTCTTGGGCGAAAGGAACGAGCGGAAGGCCGACTGGCTGTTCCACCCGCCGCCGACGGTCAGGTTGAGCTGCGGCGAGGTGGGTATCTCCTTGGTGCTGACCATGATGAAGCCGCCGGTGTAGTCGGCGGGATATTCGGCTGCCGGCACCTTGGCTATCATCAGGTTGTCGATTTGGTTGCTGGGGATCATGTCGAACGAGAAGGCGCGGCTGTCGGCCTCACTGCTCGGCACCGCGCCGCCGTTGATCCACACGTTGTTGTAACGCTGGGCCAAACCGCGCACCATGACAAACTTGTCGTCGATCAGACTCACACCAGGCACTCTGCGCAGCACCTCGCCGGCGTTGCCGTCCTGGGTGCGGCGGATTTCCTGGGCCGACACATTATTAATAATAATAGGCGACCGGCGAGCCTCCTGCACCATGGCCGCCTCGGTGTTCTTGCGGGCCACCGCCGTAACCGTAACCTGGTCCAAGTGCTGCACCTGCTGCATCCTGTTGGCAGTGGTGTCGGCCGGCGTCTGGGCCTGAATGCTCGTGGCAGCCGCGGCAAAGGCCACGAGCATGGTGGCTACCCTTTTGCAATCTTTCATCTTATCTTGTTCTCTTGTTATCACGCCGCAAAGGTAGCCACGCCATGTTGCAACGGCGTTGCCCCAAGGTTACAAGAGTGTGAAAGTTTGAAGTTAAAAGTTTTTTAGTTTATAGTTTGAAGTTTATAGTTTGAAGTTTGAAGCTGAAAGTTAACTCAAGTTTCGGAAGTACTGTAAAGTGCTGGCATTAAACTATAACCACATCGTAGGGGCATGATTTATCATGCCCGTCAGTGGCAGCATTGTGGCTGTTCCGGGCATGATAAATCATGCCCCTACCATTTTACAGTCATTGGCTTTCAATGAGCAATGCCCTACGATTAAGCATATTCCAACGTGTAGGGCCATGATTTATCATGCCCGCTATTGGCAGCATTGTGGCTGTTCCGGGCATGATAAATCATGCCCCTACCATTTTACAGTCATTGGCTTTCAATGAGCAATGCCCTACGATTAAGCATATTCCAACGTGTAGGGCCATGATTTATCATGCCCGCTATTGGCAGCATTGTGGCTGTTCCGGGCATGATAAATCATGCCCCTACATCTTGTTTCCATTGGTTGTCAATGAATTATGCACTTCCGAAACCTGAGTTGCCATTATCACAAATGTCGGAAGACCCCACAAAAAAACTGGGAGCGGCGGCCACCCGTCAGGGGGGTGATGCCGTCGTTCCCAGTGAAAAAAGGGGATAGCGAGCCAGAGCTACGCTATCATCGCGTTGGCGCCGAGGGCGCCGAGCAGACCGGCCACAATGGCGGCCACGAGGCGGAGCACCTCAATCCAGTTCTGACGCTTCATGGGGCTTAGCCGTTTTGGGTGGTGGAGGTGGAGTCCTCCTTAACCACGTTGTAGTTGCCAGCCTCCTTGACGGTGGTGCCGGTGAGGAAGGTCTTGGTGCGCTGGCCGTCGGCGCTGATGTGCACCTCGGGCTGGAACACGATGTGGAGGCCCTTGACGTGCTTGCCGACGGTGAACTCCTTGGCCGAGTCGGCACCGAGGCTGCTGATGCCCACCTTGAAGGAGCCGAAGCCGTCGAGCTTGACGCGCTTGGAGTTCTGGAGGGCGAGCTTCATCACGTCGACGAGCTCGGTGAGCACGGCCTTGATGTCGCTCTTCTTAACGGTGCAGTTGGCCTGCATCTGGTCGGCCAGCTTGTCCAGGTTGACCACCTCGAGCATGGTTGCGCGGGAGTACCACTTGCCAGCTGCCTTGCCTTCCTTGCGATTGTTCTTGTAAAGCTTGTAATAAACTGCCATAATTCAAATAGTTTTTTGGTTGATTTTAATGTTTGTTGTTCTCTGTGTGCCGTTGGATCCATAACACAGTTGCAAAGTTACAACCTCGCGAGGCCGAAATCAACCTATTAGCATATACCCGCCACGCTACACCATTACCTACAACCCGCCGCAACCATCAGCTACACAGCCTGTTGCCCCACCGTAAGTTTTCTGGAATGTTGAGCAAATAAGCCGCCGATGTGCAGCGCGAGTCCACACCAGTGGCAGCCCCTGTGCAAATGTCCCACATATATTATATATTGCGCAAGTGCATAATTCATTTGGAAGCCAATGGCCGTGGAATCGTAGGGGCATGATTTATCATGCCCGAAACACGGAATCATTGCCAATGGCGGGCATGATAAATCATGCCCCTACACGTTGGAATGTGCTTAATCACGTGACATGGAACATTGGAAGCCAATGACAGTGGAATCGTAGGGGCATGATTTATCATGCCCGAAACACGGAATCATTGCCAATGGCGGGCATGATAAATCATGCCCCTACACGTTGGAATGTGCTTAATCACGTGACATGGAACATTGGAAGCCAATGACAGTGGAATCGTAGGGGCATGATTTATCATGCCCGAAACACGGAATCATTGCCAATGGCGGGCATGATAAATCATGCCCCTACACGTTGGAATGTGCTTAATCAC
>CAZRSL010000111.1:1694-6459 GCA_964602785.1 uncultured Prevotella sp. | reverse complement strand
GAAGCAACGGTGGAAGCCTTCTGGCCAATGGCCACATAGATGCAATAGACCGGCTTGCCAGCCTCATAGAGGCTCTTCTGGTTGATGATGGTATCCACGGCGATGGCGGTCTTGCCCGTCTGGCGGTCGCCAATGATGAGCTCGCGCTGTCCGCGGCCGATTGGAATCATTGAGTCGACAGCCTTAAGGCCTGTCTGCAGAGGCTCTTTCACTGGCTGGCGATAGATTACGCCTGGAGCCTTGCGGTCCAACGGCATTTCGTAAGCACCAGTCAGGTCGATGTCTCCCTTGCCGTCGATGGGTTGGCCGAGCGGGTTGATCACGCGGCCGAGGAAGTTGTCGTTGACGCGGATGGAAGCTATGCGGTGGGTTCTCTTCACCTTCTCGCCCTCCTTGATGTCGGACGACGGGCCAAGGAGCACGCAACCTACGTTGTCCTCCTCCAGGTTCATCACGATAGCCATTGTGCCGTTTTCGAACTCAAGCAGTTCGTTGGCTTCGGCATTGCGCAGACCGTAGATGTGGGCTACGCCGTCGGCCACTGTGAGCACGGTGCCCACTTCGTCGAACTGTTCTTCCGAGTTGATGCCTTCAAGCTGCTTAAGCAGTATCTCAGACACCTCGCTTGGTTTTATTTTTTCTGACACTTTAGTTTCTGTTTTAAAATGTTGTAGTCTTAAGTTTGGGCTTGACGCTCTTTGTTGAGCAACGGGCTTTCGCTTAATCAAATTACTTTTTAAGCTGTGAGAGGATGTTGGCAAGTTTCGATTTCACACTTGCGTCCATCCTATAGGTCCCATATTCGAGGATGAAGCCTCCGATGATGTCGGGGTCCACCTCTGACTGGAATTCCACAGTACCTTGAGTTTTCATTTCCACCATGTGCCGCATCTTCTGCTCGGTTTCGGGCGAGACAGCGGCGGCGGTGATCAACCGTCCGCGGATGATGTTCTTGTTCGCTCTGTAAAGAGTGATAAACGATGCAGCCATGAATTGCAGGGTGTTTTCCCTGTCCTCTTTCAGCACAAGGGCTAAAAACTTCCTTGTCAGCTCGCATGGCTGCATTCCGCAGGCTGTCTCGATGAGAGCCTGCTTCTTTTCGTCGGCAAGTGTTGGGTTGTCGATGGTGTGGCGCAGCTGGGGAACTTTCAGGAATGATTCACTTAGCGAGCGCATCTCCTGATACACCTTGTCCTCCACTTTCAGAGTCAGGGCGCTTTTCAGAAGAGCCTTTGCGTAGCGAACCGAGATGACACCTAAATCCATAAGCAAATCTATTCTTTCTTGTCGTTAATAGAGACTTCATCCAGCAGTTTGTCGATCAATTCGTTTTGGGCTTTGCCGGTGGAAAGCTTTTCACGGAGAATCTTCTCTGCAATCTTCACCGAAAGCTCGGCCACCTGCGACCTCACCTCGCTGATGGCGTTCTGCTTCTCGGTCTCTATTTCGGCCTTGGCTTCTGCTATCAGTCTGGCTCCTTCCTCACGTGCTTTGTCTTGGGCCTTGGCCACAATGGCGTCGCGCGTGTCGGTGGCTTCCTTCAGTATCTTGCTCTGGTTCTCGCGTGCCTGTTTCAGGAGTTCTTCGCTTTCCTGCTGGATGTTGGCGAGTTTCTCATTGGCCTCGTGAGCCTTGCGCAGACTGTCGTCAATGTAGGCTTTGCGGTCGTTCACCATCTTCACTATGGAGGGGAACCCCCACTTCCAGAGAATGGCGAGCACAATGATGAAAACCAGCGTCATCCAGAACAGCAAGCCTGAATCTGGCAATATTAATGACATATATGCTGATGATTAAATCTTGTTACTTATTCTTCTCTTACTCTCTCGGGCCAGCCTCGGCGTGAGGGTGGCCATTGCCCGTTGGGGTCTGAATCAGACAAAGAGGCAGAGCAGGGCGATAACGGCAGCGAAGAATGCCACACCCTCGACAAGAGCGGCCGCGATGATCATCGACGAGCGGAGGTCGCCCATCTTTTCCGGCTGGCGGGCCATTGCATCCATAGCATGACCACCAATCTGGCCAATACCGATACCTGCGCCAACTGCTGCTATACCTGCGCCAATTGCTGCGCCCAACTTTGCTGTTTCTGCTGCTAAAATTAATGAAGCTAACATAGTTCTTTGATTTTTTAATTGTTATTTTTATTAATGTTTATTTTCTTGCTTGTTTTTAAGCTTTGGCCTCTGCCGGATGGACGTGGGCCAGACTGATGAACACTGCGCTGAGCAGCGTGAACACCAGAGCCTGGATGTAGCTCACCAGTATCTCCAGAAGCATCATGAATATGCTCATGGCCACGCTGATTATCGTCATCGACGAGAGCAGCACCACGCCCATTGTGCCCATGATGAAGATTATGCACGTCAGCGACAAGGCTATGGCGTGGCCCGCCATCATGTTGGCAAAGAGTCGGATGATGAGTGCGAACGGCTTGGTGAAGATGCCGAACAGCTCGATGACAGGCATCAGGGGCACTGGCACCTTCAGCCATGTGGGCACGTCAGGCCAGAATATATCCTTCCAGTAGTGGCGTGTGCCGGTGATGTTGGTGATCAGGAATGTGCAGCATCCCAGGAAGAAAGTTACGGCGATGTTGCCAGTCAGGTTGCCGCCTCCGGGTGGGAATGGCACTATGCCCATTATGTTGGCCACGAAGATGAAGAAGAAGCACGTGAGCAGGTATGGGGCATATTTGTCTGCCTCCTTGCCCAATGTCGACTTCACAACATCGTTGTAGATGTTCATCACAAACATGTGAACCAGACCAGTAAATCCCTTTGGCGCCGGGTCGCTTGGCTTGTGCTTGCGGCACCAGCGAGCTGGTATGAGGATGCAGAGGCAAAGGATGATGGCGTCGATGAACAACACGCACACCTGCTTGGTGATTGAGAGGTCGACGGGTCGTGTCTCCTTGCCGTTGGCGTCCAGCTCCACAATCTTGCGGTCGTAGGCACCCGATGTTGCGATGAAGAGATTGGAGTTGGCCTTGCAGAGCTTGTAGCCCTTGTGAGGGCCTGTGGTCTCAGCCTCTTCGTTGAAGTCGGAGCCCCAACCAGTCCACCAGCCGTCGCTTGTCTTGACAATCACAGGCAGGTCGATAACCAGTTTGGTGTGGCCGATGTCGGTGATATGCCATTCGTAAGCGTCCTTTATATGCCCCCACAAGACATCCTGGAAGCTCCAGCTGGCTTTTTCGGCAGCATGGATGGCTGTTGAGGAGCAGAGCCAGACGATGAATAGCAGGAGTAATTGTTTGATATGTTTCATTTCTTGACAGATTTATTCCTTTTTTCCACTTGTGCGAAATAGACAGTGTCGAACACGAGCATCACGGTGTAGAAGATGACAAACACTATTGCAAATGTTATAGCCGATGACTTTGAGCCTGCCGCAAGCACGAACACGAGCACTACGAGGAATGCTGCCATCATGCGTATGGCCGAGGCTGCGATGTAGAACTTGCCAAGAGCCGTCTCGCTCTTCGATGCCACCTTATGCCAGCACAAGGCGTAGGCTATGGTGGTGAGCAGAGTGAAGAGAGCTGCCGCCACGATTGCCGAGATCCACTCAGCGTGTCTCCCCACTTGGGCTGCCATCAGCATTATCAGCGTTAGACCGAAGGTAATCCATAATCCACGCTGGTAATACTTTTTGGCTATAGTCCTTGTGTCATCCATCAGCTTATCGTCGGTGTCTCAAAGCTCCACTGCCAGGTTGACCTCGTTTCGTTTCACCTCTACGAAGCCGCCTGCTATGTCGCAGCTCTTCTGCTGTCCGTCGGTCAGAGTGAAGCTTATCTGTCCTTTCTCAAGCGAAGAGATAATGGGGGCGTGGTCGGTGAGAATTTCGAAGTTGCCCTGTGAGCCTGGCACCTTCACGTTCTCCACCTCGCCCTTGAATATTATCTTCTCAGGTGATATTACTTTCAGTTTCAACATAGACATAATGTGTTTATAGGATGGTTTGTCAGCCCTGCTGAGCTTGCTCGAGCAGACGCTTGCCCTTCTCCTTGGCGTCCTCAATGGTGCCCACGTTGAAGAAAGCCTGCTCAGGCAGGTCGTCGACCTCGCCGTCCATGATGGCGTTGAAGCCCTTGATGGTGTCTTCTATCGGCACCATGATGCCCTTCAAACCAGTGAACTGCTCTGCCACGGTGAATGGCTGCGAGAGGAAGCGCTGCACGCGGCGTGCGCGGTTCACCACCAGCTTGTCTTCGTCGGAAAGCCCGTCCATACCAAGGATGGCGATGATGTCCTGCAGCTCGTTGTAGTGCTGTAGCAGCTCCTTCACCCTCTGGGCGCAGTCGTAGTGCTCCTTGCCCACAATCAGCGGGTCGAGTATTCGTGAGGTGGAGCCCAGTGGGTCGACAGCGGGATAGATGCCAAGCTCGGCAATCTTGCGTGATAGCTCGGTTGTGGCGTCGAGGTGGGTGAATGTGGTGGCTGGTGCAGGGTCGGTAAGGTCGTCAGCCGGCACGTAGACGGCTTGCACCGAAGTGATGGAGCCGCGTTTGGTCGACGTGATGCGCTCCTGCATGGTGCCCATCTCGCTTGCCAGTGTCGGCTGGTAGCCCACGGCTGACGGCATACGGCCCAGCAGAGCCGACACCTCAGAGCCTGCCTGGGTGAAGCGGAAGATGTTGTCGATGAAGAACATGATGTCGGCGGGCTCACCGTTCTTGCCTCCGTGGTCGCGGAACTCCTCGGCCACAGTAAGGCCGCTCAGTGCCACTGAGGCGCGTGCCCCAGGCGGCTCGTTCATC
>CAZRSL010000111.1:0-1684 GCA_964602785.1 uncultured Prevotella sp. | reverse complement strand
CTGGCCGTAGACAAGGGTGGCCTGCGACTTCTGCAGCTCCTCCTGGTCGACAAGGCTCAAGTCCCATTTGCCTTCCTCCATGGCTTTCTTAAATTTCTCGCCGTAGCGTATAACGCCACTTTCGAGCATATCACGGATAAGGTCGTTGCCCTCGCGGGTGCGCTCACCCACGCCGGCGAACACGGAGTAGCCGTTGTGGCCCTTTGCGATGTTGTTGATGAGCTCCATGATGAGCACCGTCTTGCCAACACCGGCGCCACCGAAGAGGCCTATCTTGCCGCCCTTCATGTAGGGCTCCAGCAGGTCAATCACCTTGATGCCGGTCTGCAGCATCTCCTTGTGGGTGGAGAGGTCGTCAAACTTTGGCGCAGGCCTGTGGATGGGGTATGAGCCCGTCATGTCGAGAGGCTTCATGCCGTCGATGGGCTGGCCTATCACGTTCATCATCCTGCCCTTGATTTGCTCTCCGGCAGGCATTGTGATAGGGCCTCCGGTCTGGACCACTTCGAGCCCGCGCTGCAGGCCGTCGGTGTTGTCCATGGCCACGCACCTGACTGTGTCTTCTCCGATGTGCTGCTGAACTTCAACTACAAGGTCGGTGCCGTCGGCACGCTTCACCTTGAGCGCATCATAAATCTTTGGCAGCACTTCTTCTGGGTCACGCCCTTGCGTATCGAAGTAGACATCGATAACTGGGCCGATGATCTGGGAGATGTGTCCGTTTATTTGTGCCATAGTTATTGTGATTATTGATTTAAACTTATTTCGTTTTCAAGAGTTTTTAACCAACCGCAAAAGTAACAAAATGTTTTGTATAAAAAAAGTATTCCCACGTCTTTCTTCGACGTGGGAAACTTTATTAAGCATTTTTAAAACTTAATTATTCATTGGGTTTTAATAGTGGGCATCAAAATGTCCGTTTTGTCCACACTCGTCAGATGCTGAGCTCGTTGAGCACCTTGATCAGCCTTCGGTCGAACGGCTTGTCGGAGCGTATGGCTTCCGACAGCGGCACGTAGACTATCTCGTTGTTTCTCATGCCCACCATCACGTTTCTCTGTCCTTGGCGTATGGCGTCGATGGCTCCGCAGCCTGTGTTGGAGGCCAGAATGCGGTCGCGTGCCGAGGGACGGCCGCCGCGCTGCAGGTGGCCAAGTATCGACACACGCACGTCGAAGCCCGGAAACTCCTTCTTCACGCGGTCGGCATAGTAGAGGGCGCCGCACTTGGGGCTTTCCGACACTATCACAATGCAGCTCTTCTTCGACTTGCGGATGCCGCGCTCCATGAACTGGGCCAACTGGTCGACGTCAGTGGAGTCTTCGGGAATGATGGCAGCCTCAGCTCCAGTGGCTATGGCTGAATTCTGGGCCAGGAAGCCGGCGTCGCGCCCCATCACCTCAACAAAGAATATGCGCTCGTGGCTCTGCGCCGTGTCGCGAATGCGGTCGACGCACTCCACGATGGTGTTCAGTGTGGTGTCGTAGCCGATGGTGTTGTCGGTGCCGTAGAGGTCGTTGTCGATGGTGCCGGGAAGCCCAATGCAGCAAATATCGAACTCCTCGGCAAACTTCATCGCGCCCGTCAGCGAGCCGTTGCCGCCGATCACCACGAGGGCGTCAATCTTTTCCTTCTCTATAGTCTTGTAGGCTTTCTCGCGCCCCTCCTTGGTTTCAAATTCCTT
>CAZRSL010000110.1:0-6585 GCA_964602785.1 uncultured Prevotella sp. | reverse complement strand
GGGTGCAAGCACCCTCGGTTATAGAGCGGTGATGTCTCCGACATCATTTTTTGAAAAGTGCTTCCTAATGACCGATTTGGGTTTATAAGGTTGGGACATTGTTTTATGGCCGGCACAGGGCACGGCCACTACAAGTGGATGATGGAAGCATAGTGTAGGAGGGTGTATCAAAATGAGGCCGGAGGCCTCACCGCAAATTAACCCCGTCTCATCTTTGCGAATGCAAAGTGAGGCGGGGTCAACAGCTCATCTCTTAGAATCGACCCGTCGTAGGGTCGCCGCTCTGGCGTAAAAGACTGGTAATCAGGTGTTCAACAGCGGCGACCCTGCTTGGGTCGATGTTTCATTTTACGCTATACCCCCACTCAGCCCTGCGGGCATGAGTGGGGGTTACTTTGCGGTGAGGCCTCCGGCCTCATTTTGATGTACCCTCATTTGTACTATTGGTACTATAAGGTCTATGATAAAAACTTAAAACTTTTTATTGTTTTAATAATAAAGTGGCAATTGTTTCGTTATTTATTAAGAAAAGAAGAAATGACAAAACTAAAACAAAAGACAAATTATGCCAGGTAAAGACAAAATGATCAGCATCCCAGGCGGACTCGACAGTCTGGTGAAGCGCGCACAGGGCGTGGACACTATGCCCCAGATACCGCCCATCGGCGGCCGCTCGGCCAAGGACAAGGCTTCGGCCAAGATACAGAAGGCAATGGAGGGCAGCAAGGAGTGGCAGAACTTTGTGGAGTCGACGGTGGCGTTCAAGCGCAACAAGACCTACATGGAGACCATCCTCATCGACAAGGACATGAAAAACATCGTGGAGTTCCTCAAGTCGGTGGTGGGCGAGAAAGTTACGGCCAAGGACGTGCTCAGCGGAATAGTGCGGGCTTTCGCCGAGCAGAACAAGGACATAATCAACGAGACAATTGCTCAAAGGCAGCTGAAGTAAGCCTCGGGGCTAAAATATCCACTTGTAGTGGCCGTCCCTTGTGGCGGCCATAAAACAATGTCCCAACCAGCCTCCCCCGACTCCTCCAAAGGAGTGGAAATTACTGTAGCGGCCATAAAACAATATCCTTTCCTATTTTTATAGCGGTCGAACATTAATAATGGCCGCCACAAGGGACGGCCACTACAAGTGGAAATGATACATGTTGTTGGGGCAAGGCATTACAGGTCGATCACGCGCACAAAAGCGTCGGGGTAGCGGTCCTCAAGCACCTCGGCGTCGGGGCGGTGGCGGAATATGCCATAGATGGTGCTGCCCGAACCGCTCATCTGGGCGTAGGCGGCCCCGATGTCGTAGAGGTGCTGTTTGATCTCAGCCAACTGCGGGAAACGCCGGAACACAGGTTCCTCGAAGTCGTTGCGCAGTTCTTCCACCCACGTGCTTATCGGCTGGCGCACCACCTGGCGCGGACTCTTCTCGGGCTTGCGGGGCGTGATGGCACGGTAGGCCTCGGCGGTGCTCACGGCCACCGGCGGCTTCACCAGTGCGATGTGGTAGCCATAGAGGTTGCCATACTCGTTGTCGGCTGGCATCAGCACGTCGCCCTTGCCTGTGGCATAGCACGGCTCGGCGCTGATGAAGAATGGACAGTCGGCCCCGAGCTGAGCAGCATATCGCTCCATCTCGGCGTTGCCCATGTTCAGGCGGAAACGCTCGTCGAGCAGCTTTATCATGTATGCCCCGTCGGCCGAGCCGCCACCAAGTCCGGCCTGTGTGGGGATGCCCTTGTAGAGGTGGGCGTGAACGCGCGGCAGCTTGTAGTCGCGTGCCAGCAGGTTGTAGGCCTTGACCACCAGGTTGTCCTCGTCCTTTGCGCCGTCGGGCAGCGGCAGTCCCGTCAGCTTGATGTCGCAGCCGACCTCGCTGGGGAAGTTCTCGTTCATCCGGCGCACCTCCAAGGCGTCGGTCAGCGGGATGGGATAGAACACGGTCTCGATGTCGTGGTAGCCGTCGGGACGCTCGGCCACAACGTTGAGGCCGAGGTTTATTTTGCAACAAGGGAAGATAATCATCACTGCATGAGTATTCGTTAGACTTTACCGATGCAAAAATATGAATTAATTTCGACTGCACGCAAGGCCGAACAGGTAAAAAAACTTAAATGGACTGCCCGCCGTGGGCTGATGAAAATGCCGAAATAAAACAATCTTGAGGCAAAATCGATATGATTTGAATATTTATTTCGGCTGTTACACCAAATTTGAGTAACTTTGCACCGCTTTACTAAAGATTTGTGAAATGAAAAAAATAGCATTGATGCTTGCTCTTGTCGCCACAGCCGTGGCCACATGGGCGGTGCCCGCGCTTAGCGTGTGGCGCACGGTTGTGCAGAGCGACGGCACCACGCTCAGGGTGATGCAGGTGGGCGACGAGCGCATGCACTACTATGTGACCACCGACCGGGTGCCCCTCATCGAGCAGCCAAACGGCGACTTCTGCTATGCGTCGGCGGTGGGCTTCGGACTGACCAGCACGGGCGTTGTGGCCCACGAGGCTGCTGAGCGCACCAGCGTGGAGCTGGCTGCCATGACCACCGAGGATGCCGTCAAGGCTCTGCGGCGGCCTCTGCCAGGCTTCCCGGCCCCGCTCCGCTCGCTCAGCAAGGCTCCGGCAAGGGCCGGCGAGGCCGTCGACAGCACCATGATGGGCACGCGGCGCGCCCTGCTGCTGCTTGTCGACTTCAGCAACCTGACGTTCAAGAGCGACTCCACGGCCATCGACTACTACACCGCCGTGTGCAACCAGGAGGGCTACACCAACGATTATGGAGCCATCGGCAGCGTCCACGACTACTTCGCGGCCCAGAGCCTCGGCAAGTTCGACCTGACGTTCGACGTGGTGAAGGTTACGCTGCCAAAGGAGAACACATGGTATGGCGCCAACGGCAGCTCATCAAGCATCTACGGCAACGGCGACCAGTACGACCGGCTGGCCGAGATGGTGATTTCGGCTTGCCAGCAGGCCGACTCCACGGCGCAGCTCGACTGGACGCGCTACGACTGGAACGGCGACGGCACCGCCGAACTGGTGTTTCTGCTCTATGCCGGAGGCGGGGAGGCCACGGGCGGAGGCGACGCCACCGTCTGGCCCCACATGTTCTCGCTGAGCGACATCACAGAATACGAGCAATACTACAAGCAGAACGCGCCCACCTACGCCTTCACCTCGCACGACAGCATCGCCGTCAACATCTACGCGTGCAGCAACGAGGTCTTCGGGAGTTCGGCCAACACGCGGCGCATGGGCCTCGGCGTGATATGCCACGAGTTCTCCCACTGCATGGGGCTGCCCGACCTCTACGACACGGGCGGTGGCAGCGCGTCAAATCTCGGCGACTACGACGTGCTGGCCTCGGGCAGCTACAACTCGCCCACATTCGGACTGGGATGGGTGCCGGCGGGCTACACGGCCTACGAGCGCAGGTCGATGAACTGGACCGACTATGTGGTGCTCGACTCCACGTGCGCCAACGACACCATCCGCGGCCTCAAACCCATGAGCGACGGCGGCGACAGCTACGTGCTCTACAACGCAGGGCATCCGGCCGAGTACTTCGTGGTGGAGAACCGCATGCAGAAGGGGTGGGACGCCTACATACCCGACCAGGGACTGATGATGATGCACATCGACTACGACCCATACTACTGGGAGTACAACGAGGTGAACAGCCTGAACGGCGACTCGGAGAACAAGCACGCCCGCGTGGCGTTCCTCGCCTCCAACAACAGCCGCTACAGCCCAAGCTACGTCTTCCCCTACGGCGAGCTCGACAGCATAACCGACCAGTCGGCCATCCCGCCAACGCTATATAATAATAATGTGGACGGCACCACGCGGCTCGGACTGCCCATCTGCGACATCACCTTCGACACTACCACCGGGCTGGCCTCGTTCGTCTTCCTGCCGATGGCCAAGGCCGACACCACCGACACCACCCGCACCGACACCACGCTGACGGCCATAAATTCAGTGCGTCTGGCCAGCCAGGCTGCCGCGGTTTACACCCTCGGCGGCAACAGAATAGCGCCAGCGCAGGCCTCCAGCCTCAGGCCCGGCCTGTATGTGGTCAGGTTTGCCGATGGCCGCACGCGGAAAGTGCTGGTGGAATGAGACCTTTGCAGTGGCCGCCCCTGTGGCGGCCATAAAACAATGTCTAAACCGCTTTAGAAACAGGTCGAACATAAAAATCGGTCATTAGGAACAGGAGGGTGGATTCCATTGCAGGGTGCGGCCCTTGTGGCCGTCCGCCGCGCAAACGATGCGCAATGTGGATGCGGACGGCCACAAGGGCCGCACCCTGCAAGAGGATAATTCAAATTTAGGAAGTGCATAATTCATTGAAAGCCAATGACTGTGAAATCGTAGGGGCATGATTTATCATGCCCGCATAATGCAATCTTTTGCCCCCCATTTTGATACACCCTCAGCTATGTGCAATTGCCGCCTCTGACGGGCATGATAAATCATGCCCCTACAGTGTGCCGCTTGTTTGGATGATTGCGGATAGGCTCTTCCGACATTTGGTGATAATAGCAACTGATGAGACCGGAGGCCTCATTTTGACACACCCTCTTACCTTACGATGAGCACTCCTGGCTCAAAGTCTTCGAGTGCTCCAAATGTCGGAAGAGCCTGCGGATATTCGTCTTAATAGGTCGAACATTAATTATGGCCGCCACAGGGGACGGCCACTGCAAGTGGATCGCTCTATTGACAAAATCAGCGCTTCCAGAACTTCGAGGTGATGTCGGCCCACGAGCCGTCGGCCATGCGCTTGTAGAGCCGCTGGTTGGTGGTCTTCTGGTTGAGGGGGCCGAGGTGGCGGATGTATGGGCCAATCTTTATGTAGTCGAAGTTGGCCTTGTCAATGCTGCGCGACACTATGGTGCGCCCGCTGTACCACCCCACCCTCATCGTCGGGAAGCTCTGGTGCACATGGGCTGCCAAAAGGCTCACCGTCTGTGGCTCGGCGTCGCCTCCCATGAAGCACACGCAGGTGATGTCCTTGGCGTAGTGTCCGACGAGCTGGTCGAGCACGGTGGCATCGAGCGGCGTGCCGATGTCCTGCCAGAGGTAGGTGCTGTGGCACCCCGGGCAGTGGCACGGGCAGTTTGATATGTTGATGGCAAGGGTCGTCTCCTCAGGTATTTCCTGGAAGACGACCCCCGTGTTGACGTATTTGAGCATTATTCTGTTTTCGTATGCGTAGGGGTGTATCAAAATGATGCCGGAGACATCGCCGCTCAATAACCCATGGTGCAAGCACCCAGGGTAGTTATGGCTCATATATTTTCGACCCCAGCGGGGTCGCCCATCAGTGTTAATCGGTGATTTCCATCAAAGTGGATGTTTGGCAACCCCGCTGGGGTCGATGTGGGTGGCTTATGATTCCGACGGTGCAAGCACCGCCAGTTATAGAGCGGTGATGCCTTCGGCATCATTTTTTTGCACACCATCGATGACCCTCAATGTTTGCTGATGGCGCGGGCATGACAAATCATGCCCCTACGTCAGCCTCATGCGTTCTGCGGCATCTTCTCCTTGCCGGCGTAGTAGCGGCGGTGGGCCTCCTCCTGTCGTGCGGCCGAGAAGTTGCTCACGCGCTTCAGGTAGCCGATGATGCGCGTCAGGTAGTCGACGTTCTTGCTGTGGCAGACGGGGCACTCCTTCAGGTAGCGCTTGTCGATGTGGCCGCAGTCGTTGCACACGGTGTTGGGCACGTTGTAGGTGAAGTAGTTGCACCCCTCCTTCGCCGCCACCTTGAAGAGCTGGCGGTACTGTGCCTTCGAGAGGTGCTCGTCGAGGTTCATGTGGAGCGCCGAGCCGCCCGTCAGGTGCTCTATGTAGGGTGCGCCGTGCAGCTTGAACTTGTCGGCTATGTTGAGCGAGTCGTCCTCCACGATGTAGAAGTAGCTGTTGTAGCAGTCGCGCGGCACGAAGTAGCCGTCCTCGCGGTCCCACTTGGCGTGCTTCACGCCGACGTTCTCAGCCGGTATCATCTCGCAGTTGAACATCACCTCCTTGGTGCGGTACTGCTTGTTGTACTTCTCGATGATGCTCAGTATGCCCTGCACGAAGTGCTTGTAGTCGTCGTTGGGCGTGATTTTCAGGCCCATGAACTCGGCGGCCTCCACCAGTCCGTTGATGCCGATGGTGAGATACTGGCGCTTGATGTTGATGTAGCCTGCGTCGAAGAGCGGCAGCATGCCGTTGCGCTGCAGCTCCTTCAGGTTCTCGTTGTAGGCCAGCTGCACCTTGTGGCAGAGATCGGTGATCTGGGCCAGATACTCCTTGTAGTCGATGCCATGGTTGACGGCGTACTGCACGCAGCGGTTCAGGTTGATGGTGAGCACGCTCTTCGAGCCAGTGCTGACGCCTCCGGCGCCGAGCGTGTAGCTGAAGCCGTTGTCCTGGATCTCGTTGCGCAGGCGGCAGCACGACGACAGCGAGTCGGCGTTGTCGCTCAGATAGGTGAAGAAGCTGTGGCCCTCGGCGTACATCTCGGCGGCGAAGTCGGCCCACTCCTTGTCCTTGCAGTCGCCGTTCTCGGTGAGCATGGCCATGGTCTCGAC
>CAZRSL010000109.1:0-7086 GCA_964602785.1 uncultured Prevotella sp. | reverse complement strand
CCCACAAACGATACGCAATGTGGATGCGGACGGCCACAAGGGCCGCACCCTGCATTAGGATGTTTATAGCCTATACAATCCGTGAGATATAACGCGACACGCCCCCTGCAACTCAGCATTGCAGGGGGCGTGGCTTATTGTGTTCACGCTATTACTTCACGCTCGGGGTGATGCGCAGCGTATAGCTCAGGGTCTGGCCGCTGGTGGGACACTGATACTGGTCGAGGGCTTGGTCGCCACCACACGAGTTGTTGCCGAGACCGCGCTGGTAGGCGTCGAAGTGGGCGTAGACCTCCTGGTGCCGCGTCAGGTCGTACCAGTGGGTTCCGTCGCTCCACATCGTGTCGCCTATGCCGCACCACTCCGTCTCGTTGTAATGGCTGAGCGAGAACGCCACGCCGCCATTCTCCTTCGACGCGTCGCTGATGGTGCAGGGCGAGGCCAAGATGTCAAGCTGCAAGCCGTTGTTGTTGGTCAGTGTCAGCTCACACAGGTCGAGGTGGTCACCGTAGGTCTGCGGGTGGATGTTCTCGTCCACCATGTCGTCCACTGTCGTGGTGTAGCGGCCAAGATAGCAGCCATCCTTTCGGTCGATGTAGTTCGACCACGGGCCGCGGCCATAATACTCCACATTCTCGAAGCCACTGGCAAACTGCATGCCCAAGCCGATGCGACGGGTTTCGCCGCTTGGCGTGAACGTTACCGCCATGTCGACCACGCCATCGGGATAGATGGTGTAATTGGTGGTGTAGGAGCAGTTGGTGGCCGAACCTGTTACGCTGAACGTGTAGTTGTTGCCGCTCTTGCTCGGCGTGGTCATCGATGTGGTGGAGCTGTTGGCAAACGCCGCCGTCAGACTACGGTCGTTGTCGATGTCGCGGTAGCTGTTGAAGTCGGGGCCAGCCGAGATCACGCTCTTGCCGTCGACAGTCCACGACGACATCTTGCCGTCGGAGGCGAACACCAGACTGAACGACTTGCCGTCGCTCGTGGTGCCTGAGAATGTCCGCGAACTGCTGGCATAGCTCAGCGAAGTGCCGCTCGCCGTGTGCGTGCCAAGGCTGCTCGAACGGGCTTGCAGAGTGAACTCGCCCTCAGCTATCGGATAGCCCGCCGTGGCCCAGAGCTTGTCCTCTTTCAACCGCAGATACAGGTGGAGCACATATTCAGCGTCCGACGAGACCGAGGTGGTGTATGGTATGCTCACAGTGCCCTCGCTGCCGGCGGCAATGCTGGGCATGGTGGCCGTGCCCTCCTCCACTATGTATCCGTCGCGCAGCACAGCGTAGGTCAGGTCGAACGTGTTGAGGTCTACAAACGAGTTCTTGTTCTTCAGTGTCAGCGTCTTGCCCGACAGCGACTCAAAACCGACATTGGCATAGACCGCCTTCACCTCGGCGAGCTTGGCCGTCCAGGCGCGGTCGGGAGTGATGATGCCGTTGTCGAGGAAGTTGCCTTGGAAGCCATAGCCGAGGGCAGCGGTGCTGTTGTAGTCGTAGCCCGCCACCCAGTTGTGGAAGCCCTTGTTGGTCTTCTCGCCAGCGGGGTTGTAGATGGCCTGGTCCACCCAGTCCCATATACATCCACCGATGATGTAGTTGTTGTCGCTGCTCTCTATTATGTCCCAATAGTCTTTCAGACTGCCGATGGCCTGTCCCATGGCGTGGCAGTACTCAGAGAATATCAATGGGCGGCCATTTCCGTAAAGGTCGCTCTTTGCGCTAATAGCCTGAGCATTGGTGGGATACATCTTTCCATTGATGTCGGAGTTGGTCGAAGTGTCATATCCCCAAGGACTGTTGTGCACCAGGCGCGAGTCGTTCTGCTTGCACCACTGGTAGATTTCGGAGAAGTTGCTGCCGTCGCCGCTCTCGTTGCCAAGGCTCCACAGGATTACACTCGAATGGTTGCGGTCGCGCAGCACCATTCGTTGCGTGCGGTCCATCATGGCTGTCTGCCAAGTGCTGTTGCTCGAGATGTTGGTGCCAGCATAGTGGCATTCCACGTCGGCCTCGTCCATGCAGTAGATGCCGTATGCGTCGAACATGGCATACATCTTGGGCTGGCGCGGATAGTGGCTGGTGCGCACAGTGTTCACGTTGGCTTGCTTCATCAGGGTTACGTCCTTTAGCAGTGTCTCCATGTCGATGGCGCGGCCATACTCGGGGTGGGTGTCTTGGGTGTTGACGCCCTTCAGATAGATGCGCTTGCCGTTGATGTAGAGCAGGTAGCCGTTCTGAGTTATCACGCGGAAGCCGTACTTCGTTGAGTATGCCATCTCCTCCGTGCCGTTGTCCTTCTGCGACACCTCCACAGTGTAGAGGTAGGGATCCTCAGCGCTCCACGTGTGCATGCCGCTCAGGCTGAACGACACGCTGGTAGTGGCTGTGGAGGAGCTGCTGTAGGTGTAGCTCTGCTGCCCCACTTGATTGCCGTCGGCGTCGCGCAGGGTTACGTCGATGGTCTTGGTGGCCGATGTGGCGTCGCGGTTGTCAACAGTCAGTGCCACGGTCATAGTGCCCGATGTTCCATCGGTCGACGTGTTAGTATAGGTGATGACATGGTCGCGCACTGCCACCTTTGGTGTGGCATAGAGGTAGACGTCGCGGTGGATGCCGCTCAAGTGCCACATATCCTGACCCTCAAGATAGCTGCCGTCGCTCCAGCGGTAGACGCGCACCGACAGTTGGTTCTCGCCAGTGGTTACGAAGTTGGTTATGTCGAACTCGGCGTCGGTGTTGCTGCTCTCGGTGAAGCCGACATAGTTGCCATTCACCCACACCACGCCGGCGGAATAGAGGCCGTCGAAGTGGAGGAAGACGCGCTTGCTGTCCCACCCGTCAGGCAGAGTGAAAGTGCGGCGGTAGAAGCCCGTGGCGTTGTTGTCCTTCACGTTGGCGCCATTGCTGGTGTAGCCCACATTGGCATTGGGCGGGTTATAGGTGAACGGATAACCCACATTGGTATATACGGGTGTTCCGAAGCCCGCAGTCTCCCACGAGCGCGGCACGCGTATCTCGTCCCACGAGCTGTCGTCGTAGTCCTTGGCTTGGAACGGGGTGCTGGCTGGGCCGCTGGTGGTGCCGGCGGTGAACTTGAACTTCCACTGCCCGTTGAGCAGCAGGTAGTAGCTGTCGGTGGTGGGGTTGAGCCACGGCTTGCTGTAGGCATCATCGCCGCGCATCTCGTCGGTTGTGGCGTAGGGTATGTAGGTGGCGTGGGCGTCCTCCTTGTTGTCGCCCACCTTGGTTTGGTCGGCTATCCAACTCACGCTGAAATCGCCATCGTCGTCGTCGTCATCGTCGCTGCTGCTGTCAACTGTGGTCTTGCTGAACACCCATATTGTCGCGTTGCTCTGGGTGGTTGTGGTGCCTGTGAGGTTGGTTGAGGTGTTCCACGTCAGATAATAGACAGTGCTGTTGTATGTGGCCGTGATGTAGTAGCCGCCATTTGTCTCAATAAAATTCAGTTGCTGGTTGTAGTTGCCGCTGTTGTTGGTCCAGAGAAGCGGGGTCTTGCCGCCGCCATTCAGGGCCATGTCGATGCCGACGTTGGTGTTGAGTGCGCTGGTGAGCATGTATGGATAGCTCGTTGAGCTGCTGCTGTTCACCGTCCACTTCTGCCCATTGTCGCCATCGATAATGTCGCTCACGGCAACGTTCTCGTCGGTGCTGCCCGAGGTGATCGTCAGTGCCTTGGTCAAGTCGGAGGCTGGCGAGATTATGTAGCTGTTGCCAACGGTCGGTGTCGATGTGTCCTCGGTCTCTATTGCCACTTCAGTATAGGTGGCGTGGCTACGGTTGTCGCCTTGCGTGGAGCCGATTTGTACAGATGACAGCTCAAGCACATCGCTCAGGCTTGAAGCTGCTATCTCCTGCGTGCCATTTATATAGAGACCATCAGAGGAAAGCTCAAATGTGATTGTGCCGGAAATGCTGGATATATCGTGCTGGTTGATATATGAGCCACTGTTCGGTCCGTTTTCTATGCGCAAGGTGGTAGTGCTCTTGGTATAATACAAGTGGATATTGCTTGTGCTGCTCCAAGTGCCGATGTTGTTCCCCACCGACAATATATTCTCATTCGTCCCTGTGCAATTCGTCAGGTCGATGGTCGCGGTGATCTTCTGCGATTTCCAGTCGATGGTCTTGGTCTGCGAGAACGACGAGCCGTTGGGCGAGTAGTTGCTCCACACGACATCCTTTGTGGTGGCTGCCCGCAGGCCAACGGCAGAGACGAGCGCCACGGCGAGCAGAAGGTAATATTTGATATGCTGTTTCATTGCCTTAGTTTTTTACTTGATTACTTTCTTTCCTCCCACGATATAGACGCCATGGGGCAGCACTGCCTTGCCACTGACGCGCTGACCTTGCAGGTTGTAGGTCTTGCCGTCATTTGCGCCGTCGGCGTTGATGGTGGTTATGCCTGTGGCCTCGTCGAGCGTCCATGCGCTTATCCCCTTGGCCCCGGCAGTGCCGCTCTCCTCGAAGTAGCCGCGGAAGCCTTTCATCGCCATGCTGTTCGACAGATGGTAGATCAGGTTCTTGCGCAGCACATACGATTTGGCCGGGGCTGTGGTCTTGTAGAACGATCCCTTGTAGGTTATGGTGGCGCCGCCGTCGGCCTCGCTTGCCGTCTGCGCCACGCTGGTTGGCTCGCTTGCAAACGACGTTACGCCAGTGAACTCATAGTAGTCGGTGCCGTCGGCTTGGGCATTGGTGGGGCGGATGAGGTAGGGCGTGCCGGCCACGATGCCATTGGTCGTGGTGGTGAAGAGCAGCGTCGAGGCGTTGACCCCAGTGTACTCAGCCACCCGCACATCGTCGCCAAACTGCGATTTCAATTGGTCGGTGCTGATGGCGAATGGCACGCAGAACGAGTTCCAGCTGTTGAGTGTGAACGTGCGCTTCAGGCGGACGGTGGCTGTGGTGCCCGCCAGTGTCGGCGTGGTGTAGGTGGTGGCGGTCTCGTCGAGGGTGATGATCTGCTCCACGTCGCTCGGGTTGACGAAACGCCACTGCCCGTTGAGCATGGTGGAGAATGGCTTTACGAGCGTCATGCGTGGATAGCCGAACACCTCGCTATAGTAGAGGTAGGCCGACGTGTTGCCGTCGACGCGGTAGCGGCACGCCACGGTGTAGTTGTTGTCAGTGCCGGTGGCCTGCAGCGTCCAGTCGCTGTATTTGCCCTGGCTGTCGCTTCTGGGGCGCAGGAAGGGCGAGGCCTTCAGCGTGTCGGAGCCACAGGTCAGGGTCACGTAGCCGTCCTCGGCCTCGCCATAGTTGGCTGAGCTGCCGGCCTCGTGGGCGTTGATGGTTATGGCTATTGGCGAGCCGCCGAGGGTGAGCACTCCGTCGGTGGTAGAGAGGAACTGCTGCTGCCCCACGTTCCAGAGGTAGTAGGTGCTGCCCGAAGTGGGCGTCTGCCCGCTGTAGTCGGCCGACCACGAGGCAGCTGTAAATCCTATAATGGCTGTAAGTAAGGTAAATATTTTGCGCATAATGGTGGATTTTGCTTGGGTTTTGATTGCGTTTGGTTTTCAGCGTCAATAGGGGTAGTCGATGTCTTCCTCATCCTCCCACAAGTCTGAAAAGCCGTCTTCCTTGGCGTCGATGTCGTCGGGGTCGCCACTGCCTTTGCCTATGTTGTCATCGCCACTGCCATCGTCCACGCTTCCGCGGCTTATCTCCATCAGCGGCAAGGCTCCGCCCATGGAAAGCACGGCAACATCGGGCCTCACGTAAATACCTTTTCTCATAAATACAAATTATACATATACATTCGAGTGCAAAATTAATGCTTTTTTATGAAACAAAATTATATTTGGTAATGTTTTCTCACAGAAAAGTCAGAAAACAATAATTTTGCAGTATTTATCCAGTTATTCTCTCCAGCAATTCCCAGTAATTGCCCAGTAATTATCCAGAAATTATCATCCACTTATTGGGGAAAGCAGCGTCGGAGACGCTTAATCATGCTTAACACCAGACTAAGCAAAGCGCAGTCTGGGGTGGCATGTGCTCCCACTCCGCCAGCCTCGAAGAGGCTGAACAGCACGAAGTGCTCATAATCCGTGGCTCTGATGTGGCGGTTTCGTGCGCACTTCGTGCTGTAGTGCCCTCTCGGGGCACAGGTGGGGAATGTCTCTTAACCCCGACTGCGTTTCACTTAGTCTGTTAAGCATGATTGAGCCCCACTGGGGCTCTTCACCAAAATGTGGATAATCATTTTATATAGTGCCCATAGTACCTATAGTTTCTATAGTTACTATAGTTACTATGGGCACTATAAAAACCCCACAACTTTAAACCACCAACCCCCAACTTTCATCTCCCAAATATAAACTTTATAAAAATTCTTACCATCTGATGGATATGTTGTCATAAATGTGTACTTTTGCAACATTCAAAACGAAGTTTATATTAATTAGAGAGGAAATGAAGAAGATTTATCTTGCCGCAATGGCATCGTTGCTGCTCGCCGCGACAGTGGCTGAGCCAGCTTCAGCAGCAGTGGAGAACAGTCAGGAGACGCTCACTCCAGTGAAGAAGACCAAGAAGAAAACAAGCACTAAGAAGTCGACTTCCACCAAGAAGACCACTTCCACCAAGAAGACCACCACAACCACCACACCTGCCACCACCACCGAGCAGAATGTGGCGGCGGAGCAGACAGAGACCACCACGCAAAGCTCTGGCCAGTCGGTGATAGGCAGCGTGCTTGGCGGACTGCTCGGCGGCAGCAGCTCCTCAAAGACGGAGAGCAGCTCGAGCAAGAGCTCCACGGCCACGTCGATATTGGGCGGACTGCTCGGCGGCTCTTCCTCCACTACCTCAACCGACAGTGGCTCGTCGGCCAGCGGTCTGGGCGGCATCATCTCGGGCTTGACCTCCATCTTCGACTCATCGAAGACGGCCACTGCCGACAAGCTCGTGGGCACGTGGACCTATCAGGAGCCCGCAGTGGTGTTCGAGTCGAACAACGCCTTGAAGAAGATAGGCGGCAAGGTGGCCAGCGCGACGATAGAGAAAAAGCTGCAACAGCAGTTCAGCAAGGTGGGCATCACAAAGGGTAAGATGCAGATGA
>CAZRSL010000108.1:0-7226 GCA_964602785.1 uncultured Prevotella sp. | reverse complement strand
CCGGCGAGATCAAGCTCCCCGAGGGCGTCGAGATGGTGATGCCCGGCGACAACGTGGAGATTGAGGTTGAGCTCATCTACAAGGTTGCCCTGAACGAGGGTCTGCGCTTCGCTATCCGCGAGGGTGGCCGCACCGTTGGCTCTGGCCAGATCACCAAGATTCTGGAGGACATCAAGTAAGCACACTTACATCCTTGAGATAGGGCCGTCCGCCCAGAAGGACGGGCGGCCTTTACATACGGGTTTAGCTCAGTCGGTAGAGCACTGGTCTCCAAAACCAGGTGTCGGGAGTTCGAGCCTTCCAACCCGTGCTAAAAGAAAGCAATAATGTTTAAGAAAATAGTAGATTATTGCAAGGCTTGTTACAACGAGCTTGCACATAAAACAACGTGGCCCACGCTGCCCCAGCTGACACACAGCGCAATGATTGTATTATCTGCTTCCCTTGTCATTGCGTTGATAGTGTTTGCCATGGACAGTGTGTTCAGATTCATTATGGGTGTGGTTTACCCCGGTTAATATTGGAGCGCTGAAAGATGGCTGATACGAACAACTCAAAGTGGTATGCGCTTGTGGCTATTAGCGGCAAGGAGGCCAAGGTGAAGGAATACATCGAGGCCGAGATGCGCAAGAACGACAAGCTGCGCGAGCATGTCTCCCAGGTGGTGATACCGATGGAGAAGCATGCCGTGCTTCGCAATGGCAAACGTGTGGTGAAGGAGAAGATTGCCATGCCCGGCTATGTGCTGGTGGAGGCCAACCTGACCCCTGACATCGTTTCCACACTGAGGTTTACGCCCAATTGCCTCGGCATACTGGGCGGTATGAGCAATCCGCAGGCACTGCGCCAGTCAGAGGTGAACCGCTTGCTCGGCCAGGCCGAGGAGTCGGAGATAGAGGATGTGGACAACATCCCGTTCGTCGTCGGCGAGTCGGTGAAGGTAACTGATGGTCCGTTCAGCGGATTCCACGGCACCATCGAGGAGGTTGACTCCTCGAAGCACAAGCTGAAGGTCATGGTGATGATCTTCGGGCGCCAGAACCCGCTTGAGCTAAGTTATGTGCAAGTCTCCAAGGAGGAATGACGCGTTGTTACGGACGCCGGATTTCCTGCTTTAAGTTTCAATTATTTAAATATCAACAATCAAAATGGCTAAAGAAGTTGCTGGATTAATCAAATTACAGATTAAAGGTGGCGCTGCCAATCCTTCACCTCCCGTTGGTCCTGCTCTTGGCTCCAAGGGCATCAACATCATGGGTTTCTGCAAGGAGTTCAACGCACGCACACAGGACAAGGCTGGCAAGATTCTGCCTGTAGTGATCACTTACTACACCGACAAGAGCTTCAGCTTCGTCATCAAGACTCCTCCTGCCGCCGTTCAGCTCATGGAGGCCGCCAAAGTGAAGAGCGGCTCCGGCGAGCCCAACCGCAAGAAAGTCGCCTCTGTAACTTGGGATCAAGTAAAGGCAATCGCAGAAGACAAGATGACCGACCTCAACTGCTTCACAGTGGAGAGTGCGATGCGTCTCGTCGCTGGTACTGCGCGTAGTATGGGCATCACCGTCAAGGGTGATTTCCCGGGTAAATAATTTTAATACTTCGCTTTCAAAATGAGTAAACTGACAAAAAATCAAAAATCAGTAGCTGATAAGATCGAAGCAGGCAAGGTGTACACGCTGAAGGAGGCCTCGGAGCTGGTGAAGGAGATTACCACCACCAAGTTTGACGCCTCTGTCGACATCGACGTGCGCCTCGGCGTTGACCCCCGCAAGGCCAACCAGATGGTGCGCGGCGTGGTGTCGCTGCCTAACGGCACCGGCAAGGTGACGCGCGTGCTCTGCCTCTGCACCGCCGATCAGGAAGAAGCTGCCAAGGCTGCCGGCGCCGACTACGTGGGTCTTGACGAGTACATCGACAAGATCAAGGGTGGTTGGACCGACGTTGACGTCATAATCACAATGCCTTCGTGCATGGGCAAGGTGGGTCCCCTGGGTCGCATACTCGGCCCGCGCGGCCTCATGCCCAACCCCAAGAGCGGCACCGTAACCATGGATGTGGCCAAGGCCGTGAAGGAGGTGAAGCAAGGCAAGATTGACTTCAAGGTTGACAAGTCGGGCATTGTCCACACATCGATAGGCAAGGTCAGCATGACCCCCGACCAGATCTATGGCAACGCCAAGGAGTTCATCCAGACGGTGATCAGGCTGAAGCCTGCTGCCGCCAAGGGCACATACCTGAAGAGTATCTTTATTTCGAGTACGATGAGCAAGGGTATCAAGATTGATCCTAAATCAGTTGACTAACTCCAAAAGTTCCGAAAAATGAAGAAAGAAGTAAAAGATACAATCATTGCTGAACTGGGCCAGAAGCTCAAGGAGTATCCCCATTTCTATCTGGTGGACGTAACCGGACTGAATGCCAAGGACACGAGCGACCTGCGCCGCAAATGCTTCAAGAAGGAAGTGAAGATGATCGTTGTGAAGAACAAGCTTCTCCACAAGGCGTTCGAGGCTTCCGATATAGACTACGAGCCACTCTACGTCGCACTGAAGGGCAACACCGCCATCATGCTGACGCAGACCGCCAACGTGCCGGCCAAGCTCTTGAAGGACTACACCAAGGCGGGCATCCCGGCCCTGAAGGCCGCCTACGCCGAGGAGTCGATTTTCGTGGGCGCCGACAAGCTGGACGAGCTGGCTGCTCTGAAGAGCAAGAACGAGCTCATCGCCGATGTCGTGGCACTGCTGCAGTCGCCGGCGAAGAACGTCGTCTCCGCTCTGCAATCAGGCGCAAACACCATCCATGGTGTGCTGAAGACTTTAGGCGAGCGCGCTGAGTAACCCCCAAACAAAGTCAACAACAAGAAATAACATCAATACGAACAATTAAAATTTTTAGAATAAAATGGCAGACATTAAAGCTATTGCAGAAGAGTTGGTAAACCTTACCGTTAAAGAGGTTAATGAGTTGGCAAACGTCCTGAAGGAGGAGTACGGAATCGAGCCTGCCGCCGCAGCCGTGGCTGTTGCCGCTGGTCCTGCTGCCGGCGCCGCCGAGCCCGCCGAGGAGAAGACATCGTTCGACGTTGTTCTCACCGAGGTTGGCCCGTCGAAGCTCCAGGTTGTCAAGGCCGTCAAGGAGGCTTGCGGTCTTGGTCTGAAGGAGGCCAAGGATCTTGTCGACGGCGCTCCTGCCACCATCAAGGAGGGCGTCACCAAGGACGAGGCCGAGAACCTGAAGAAGGCCATCGAGGAGAAGGGCGCCAAGGTTGAGCTCAAGTAAGCTGAATTAATACTTTTTATAATAGTGGTTAGGATTTGCCAGGTAGGCAAGTCCTAACCCTTTTGTGTCTTTATCAAGGACTTATCACTTTTTTATGGCAACTAAGATAATCAACAACAGAGTAAATTTCGCAACAGTAAGGAATCCGTATCCTTACCCGGATTTTCTCGACGTGCAGCTCAAGTCGTTCCAGGACTTCCTGCAGCTCGACACACCTCCCGAAGAGCGCAAGAACGACGGCCTCTACAAGGTGTTCTCCGAGAATTTCCCCATCACGGATACACGCAACAATTTCGTCCTCGAGTTTCTCGACTACTACATCGATCCGCCACGCTACACCATCGATGAGTGCCTGGAGCGCGGGCTTACCTACAGCGTGCCCCTCAAGGCAAAGATGAAGCTCTATTGTACCGACCCCGACCATGAGGACTTCGGCACATTCATCCAGGATGTGTTTCTCGGCACAATACCCTACATGACCCCTAACGGCACCTTTGTGATCAACGGCGCCGAGCGTGTTGTTGTGTCTCAGTTGCACCGCTCGCCGGGCGTGTTCTTCGGCCAGGGCGTCCATGCCAACGGCACCGTGCTCTACAGCGCGCGCATCATCCCGTTCAAAGGCTCGTGGATAGAGTTTGCCACCGACATCAACAACGTGATGTACGCCTACATCGACCGCAAGAAGAAGCTGCCCGTAACGACGCTTCTGCGTGCCATCGGCTACGAGAAGGACAAGGACATCTTGGGCATCTTCGACCTCGCCGAAGAAGTGAAGGTCACCAAGAAGAACATGAAGGAGGCCATCGGCCGCAAGCTCGCCGGCAATGTGATGAAGACGTGGTTTGAGGACTTCTCCGACTCCGACACCGGCGAGGTTACCTCAATCGAGCGCAACGAGGTGATCCTGAAGCGCGGCACCGAGATTACCGAGGAGGTAATCGACCAGATACTCGACAGCGGCACCCAGACCATATCGCTCGAGAAGGACGAGGAGACTTCGCAGAAGTACGCCATCATCTACAACACACTGGAGAAGGACACCAGCAACTCGGAAAAGGAAGCCGTGCTCTACATCTACCGCCAGCTGCGCAACGCCGACCCCGCCGACGACGCCAGCGCCCGCGAGGTGTTCCAAAACCTCTTCTTTAGCGACAAGCGCTACGACCTTGGCGAGGTGGGCCGCTACCGCATCAACAAGAAACTGGGCCTGAACATCGACATGGACGTGCGTGTGCTCACCAAGGAGGACATCATAGAGATTATCAAATATCTCATCCAGCTCATCAACTCCAACGCCACCGTCGACGACATCGACCACCTGTCGAACCGCCGCGTGCGCACCGTGGGCGAACAACTGTCAAACCAGTTCTCCATCGGCTTGGCGCGCATGAGCCGCACCATCCGTGAGCGCATGAACGTGCGCGACAACGAGGTGTTCACACCAACCGACCTGATCAACGCCAAGACCATCTCGAGCGTGATCAACTCGTTCTTCGGCACCAACCCGCTGTCGCAGTTCATGGACCAGACCAACCCTCTGGCCGAGGTAACCCACAAGCGCCGCCTGTCGGCCCTTGGCCCCGGCGGACTGAGCCGCGAGCGTGCTGGATTTGAGGTGCGCGACGTGCACTATACCCACTACGGCCGCCTCTGCCCGATTGAGAGCCCTGAAGGACCAAACATCGGCCTCATCTCGTCGCTCAGCCTCTATGCCAAGATCAACGACCTCGGCTTCATCGTTACGCCTTATCGCAAGGTGGCCGACGGCAAGGTGGACATGGACAACAGCCACGCCATCTACCTGACGGCCGAGGAAGAGGAAGACAAGATCATCGGCCAGGGCAACGCCCCGCTCAACGAGGACGGCACATTCATCCGCAAGTTTGTGAAGTGCCGCCAGGACGCCGACTATCCCGTGGTGGCTCCCAGCAAGGTGGACCTCATGGACGTCAGCCCGCAGCAGATAGCCTCTGTGTCGGCAGGCTTGATACCGTTCCTCGAGCACGACGACGGCCACCGCGCCCTGATGGGCTGCAACATGATGCGCCAGGCCGTGCCACTGCTCCACAACGAGGCTCCAATCGTGGGCACCGGACTGGAGAAGCAGGTGTGCGAGGACTCGCGCACAATGATTACAGCCGAGGGCGATGGCGTGATTGACTATGTCGACGCCAACACAATACGCATCCTTTACGACCGCACCGAGGACGAGGACTTCGTCAGCTTCGAGCCGGCCATGAAGGAATACAGAATATCGAAGTTCCGCCGCACCAACCAAAACATGGTGGTCGACTTGCACCCAATATGCAACAAAGGCCAGCGCGTGAAGAAGGGCGACATACTGACCGAGGGCTACGCCACCGAGAATGGCGAGCTTGCCCTGGGTCGCAACCTCCTCGTGGCCTACATGCCGTGGAAGGGCTACAACTACGAGGATGCCGTCGTGATCAGCGAGCGCATGGTGCGTGAGGACATCCTCACCTCTGTCCACGTCGACGAGTATCAGCTCGAAGTGCGTGAGACAAAGCGCGGCGTAGAGGAGTTCACGAGCGACATTCCCAACGTGAGCGAAGAGGCCACCAAAGACCTCGACGAGAATGGTGTGATACGCGTGGGAGCACGTGTGGAGCCGGGTGACATCCTCATCGGCAAGATCTCGCCAAAGGGTGAGAGCGACCCGTCGCCAGAGGAGAAGCTGCTCCGCGCCATCTTCGGCGACAAGGCTGGCGACGTCAAGGATTCGTCGCTCAAGGCCAACCCGTCGCTGAGCGGTGTGGTGATTGACAAGAAACTGTTTGCCCGCGCCGTCAAGACACGCGAGAGCAAGAAGCAGGACAAGGAGACGCTGCGCAAGATTGACGAGGAGTATGAGGCCAAGGTGAACGACCTGAAGGACATACTCGTGGAGAAGCTGATGACCCTGACCGCCGACAAGGTGTCGCAGGGCGTGAAGGACTACAGCGGAGCCGAGATTATCACCAAGGGTAGCAAGTTCACCGTGCCAGCCTTGAAGAACCTCGACTACGAGGGTATCCAGTCGAGCAATTGGACTGGCGACGCCCACACCGACAGCTTGATCCGTCAGTTGATAATGAACTACATACGCAAGTACAAGCTCATGGACGCACAGCTGAAGCGCAAGAAGTTTGCCATCACCATCGGCGACGACCTGCCAACAGGAGTGCTGCAGATGGCCAAGGTGTACATAGCCAAGAAACGCAAGATTCAAGTGGGCGACAAGCTGGCCGGACGCCACGGCAACAAGGGCATCGTGTCGAAGATAGTGCGCATGGAGGACATGCCGTTCCTCGAGGACGGTCGTCCCGTCGACCTGGTGCTCAACCCAATGGGCGTGCCGTCGCGCATGAACCTTGGCCAAATCTTCGAGGCCATCCTCGGAGCCGCGGGCAAGCGTCTCGGCGTGCGCTTCGCCACCCCGATCTTCGACGGTGCCAAGCTGGAGGACCTGCAGGAGTGGACTGACAAGGCCGGACTGCCCCGCCTCTGCTCCACCCACATCTACGACGGCGAGACCGGCGAGATGTTCGACCAGCCGGCCACGGTGGGCATCACCTACTTCCTCAAGCTCGGCCACATGGTGGAGGACAAGATGCACGCGCGCTCCATCGGCCCCTACAGCCTCATCACGCAGCAGCCGCTCGGCGGCAAGGCGCAGTTCGGCGGCCAGCGTTTCGGCGAGATGGAGGTCTGGGCGCTCGAAGCCTTCGGTGCGGCCAACATCCTGCAGGAGATCCTCACCATCAAGTCGGATGACGTGATGGGCCGTGCCAAAGCATACGAAGCGATCGTCAAGGGGGACAACCTGCCTACGCCGGGAATTCCCGAATCGCTCAACGTGCTGCTGCACGAGCTTCGGGGACTTGCCCTGAACATCAAGCTCGATTAAGGGAGACACCTGGGCGGGGCCGTCGGCGGAAACCGGC
>CAZRSL010000107.1:0-7374 GCA_964602785.1 uncultured Prevotella sp. | reverse complement strand
CCACTTGTAGTGGCCGTCCCTTGTGGCGGCCATAAAACAATGTCCTTTCCTATTTAAAATAGGTCGAACATTAATAATGGCCGCCACAAGGGACGGCCACTACAAGTGGAAATAGTACAGTTTGATGGGGTAAGATTAATAATGCTGCGCAATGCTTGATTTTTGATACACCCCCGCCATTGGCAAATATTCCGTGTTTCGGGCATGATAAATCATGCCCCTACGGTTTGCTTCGAAATGATGATACGGCGCATTCATAACCTCTTGGCAGCCATGCTCATGTCGGTGGTTGCCGCCTTCGCCCTCAGCTCTTGCGGGGGCGACGATGATGGCGGCGACCCTGAGCCATCGGCCACCCACACTCTGCTCGTCTGCTATCCGTGGACGGGCAGTGCCAATGGACAGAATACGGGGCTGCTGCAGGCGTTCCGCAACTCAGTCAACCTGATCACCACAGCCATCGCACAGCAGCAGGGCACGGGCTCGGCCAACGTGCTGCTCTTTATGGCCTCGTCGCCCACCGAGGCCACACTCTCGCGGCTGAGCTACGCCGACGGGCGTGTGGTGCAGGAGCCGCTGCGCAGCTACACCGGGCTGAGCAACACGAGCACCGCCGACCTGACGCAAGTGCTGACCGATGCCGCCGCCCTTGCCCCTGCACCGAGCTATTCGCTCATCATCGGATGCCACGGCACGGGGTGGCTGCCGGCGCAAACCACTCCACGGGCACGGCAGTGGAGAGCTTTCGGAGGCACCACCGCAAGCCAGCTGACGGAGGTGGAGCAGCTCGACTCGGCCATCGCCGCCTCGCCGATGGGTCGGCTCCACTACCTCTGCTTCGATGGCTGCTATATGGCCAACATAGAGACGGCCTACGCCCTGCGCCACAACGTGCATTATCTCGTGGCCTCCACAAGCGAGCTGATGGACTATGGTCTGCCCTACGACCAGATATGGGGTCAACTGGTGGCGGCGCAGCCCGACTGGAGCGCGGTGGTGGGCGGTTTCCTCAGCTTCTATCAGTCCTACGACTATCCCTACGGTGCGCTGTCGGTAACCGACTGCACCGCTACCGACGACGCGGCCTCGCTCATTCGCCAGCTCAACAGCGAAGCCGAAGCGTCGGGCGTGAACCCATCTAACCTCAGCCCGCAGCAGCTCGACGGCTATTCCAACCACATCTTCTTCGACCTTGGCGACTACCTTGCCAAGCTCATCGCCGCCTTGCCCTCCAGCTCTGTCTCGGCCTCAGAGGCTTCCGCCCTCGTGTCGCGCCTGGTGCCCTACAGCGCAAGCACCCCACGGCTCTACAGCGTCTATCTCGATGGCGGCGGCACTTTCGCAGCCCCCTCCAACCACGGCATCACCATCAGCGACCCCACCACCAGCCCGCAAGCGAAGCCATATCTCAGTGGGACCGAGTGGTGGAAAGCCACCCACTGAGCGTGCTTTCATGGATAATCCATCTTCTCAATATATTAAATAGCATATATTTTAAACTTTAATGAAATAAAAATTGTATCTTTGTGGCAAAATAAGAAATCAAATGCAAACAACACTGCCATATTCTAAAAAGATGTCTTTTGCTAAATATAGCAAAAAAGTTCCTATGCATGAGAAGAAACCTTTTACAATAGTTTCACTCTTCGCTGGTTGTGGCGGTATGGACTTAGGGTTTCTTGGGGGGTTCAATTTTCTCGGAAAACATTTCAGCAAAACGAACTTCAAAATAATATGGGCCAATGAGTTAAACCATGCGGCTTGTGAGACTTATAGGCAAAATTTTAAGTTCCCAATAGTTGAAGGCGACATCAAAACTGCCATCGACAGTTTGCCACAAAAAGCCGACGTAGTCATCGGCGGCTTCCCTTGCCAAGATATATCAATTAATGGTAAGATGAAAGGAATTAACGGTTCAAGAAGCAGTTTGTACACTTATATCGTGGAAGCTGTGAAAAGAATTCAACCCAAGGCTTTCGTGGCTGAAAACGTTGGAGGCTTGCTTCTGAGGAAAAATGAAAGTTCTTTCTTAAAGATATTGAGCGACTTCAAGCATCTGGGCTATAACGTAACCTATCACCTTTACCATGCTGAAGAATACGGTGTGCCACAAACTCGCCAACGCGTTATTTTCGTAGGCACAAGAAAGAACTTGCCATCATTCATACCGCCAGAGCCAACAACCTGCATACCTCTCACAGCGAAAGACGCAATAGGAGATCTGGAAAACCTTGATGAGAATAAGGCTTTTTCCCATATTTGGAGTAAAGCTAATGTGAGTGGTGAACAGGGTAACAGGCGAATGGTGGCCGACCGGCCTGGCTATACTATAAGGGCTGAATGCCATGGCAATATTCAATTTCATTATTCTCTGCCACGTCGCATATCAATGAGGGAGGCTGCAAGGATTCAATCATTTCCCGACTCTTTTGTCTTCCCCTGCGGGCTGCGCGACACAGAAAGGCAAATAGGTAATGCCGTGCCTCCTGTCTTGGCTTGGCATATAGCAGAATCTTTGGAAAATGTGTTGGAATATGACCAAGAACGAGTTTGAAGCAACCCTAAACAAATGCTGTGAGCAGCTGACTTTGGAAGCAAGAAAAGCTCCATTCAAGACTTCCTCGCAGTTTGAAAACAGGGTGAGAGAAGTGTTATACGAGTTGACAAAAGACGACATTTCTTTTGACATAGATTTTAACCCACACCCTCAGGCTTTCCCTGACATTGCAATGGGAGAATACGGCGTTGAAGTGAAATTCACACTTAACGACACTTGGAGAAGTATCGCCAACAGTATAGAGGAAACCCAAAGAATAGAAAGCGTAAAGCACGTCTATATTGTCTTTGGTAAAATGGGAGGCTTTCCTGAAGTTCGTTGGGGAGACTATGAGCAAAGTGTCATCCACGTTAGGACATCCCACGTCCCGAGGTTTGAAGTGGAATTGCCTTCTGAAAAGGCCCAGGTTAAAGAATCTCTGTTCAAGCAAATGGGCATTAGGTATGATGATTTCCGTAAGCTTGATATGAAAGCCAAGATGAGGTATATCCGTGCTTATGCACGTAAAATCCATCCTGATGGTCGCCTGTGGTGGATTGAAGACAAGGACAGTGATGAGCATACTGTACCAATTGAAGCACGTCTATACACTAACCTTAGAAAAGAGGAGAAAGACCGCTTGCGTGCTGAGGCGGCTCTGCTATGCCCTCAGATTGTGGAGTCAGGGAGGTCGCGCCACAAATATGATGACATGGTGCTCTATCTGCTCACATACCACGGAGTAATATGTCATCAAGCAAGAGATTTGTTTTCGGCTGGCAGCGTGGCCAATCCAAAGAACGACGATGAAGGAGGCGTTTATATTGCAAGAGCCTTGAAGTTGATTGAGGGTGAGATGAGAGAAGCTGCAAAACGTATGGACGACGCTTTGTTTGTAGAGTATTGGGGCGAAAGCGTTTCTCCACAAGATAGAATTAAAAAGTGGCTGGAAAAAGCCGACAAGTTGGCAAAAGACTGGAAGCCGTCAGACATACTATTTGTTGATTGAGTTATAGCCCGAGGATGCAAGTGCTCTCGGGCTATAACCAGTGATGTCTTCGACATCATTTTTTAGATACTTTCTTACGAATAGGTTTCATCTCACCACCTTCCTCACCGTGCCGTCGGCGTAGCTGACGATGTTGATGCCGCGGGTCAAGTGCCGCATCCGCTTGCCGTCGATGGTGTGGATTGCCGCTATGGCCGGACGCCGAACGCCGGTGGTGGCTGTTGCGATGCCCGTGGCCACGCCGACGTGGGTCGCGGGGCTGAGGCCTCCAAACTCGTTGGCCGCCTGTATGGTGTAGTCGCCGTCGGCTGTGGCCTCAAACTCTGTGCTTGTGGTGAAGCCCACCACGTCGGTTCCACGGCTGACAACGTAGCATATAGCGTAGGGCACGCTGTCCCAGCTGACCAGTTTTCCTGTGGCAGTGGCATTGGGCGCGTCGCAAGGCTCGCACAGCAGTTCCGGGTTCCATGCGTCGTCGCCACCGCAGACGTTCTTCACCGTGTACTCAGCCGCCTCCTCAGCCGTGAGCACAGCCTTCTGACTGCTGCCGCGGATGGTGTCGCCCGTCGCCGAGTCAACATAGTAGTAGTCGGTGCGGCGGTGGGAGAGGTCGACGGGATTGCCATCGGCGTCCATCGTGTTGAACTCGGCCCAGAGCGCGGGCAGTCCGCCCATGTGGTCGTACCAGCCCGTGGCGGGGATGGTGGTCTCAGCCCGTGTGTTGATGTAGACGGTCTTTGGCGCGTTGTGCCACGGCCGGCCCAGCCAGACGCTCGTCTCCTGCGCAACACCCGGCGCGGTGATCACGCTGTTGAGGAACACGTAGCCCCACCGCGTGCCGGCGGCATGGTTGGGCGCCACGATGTAGCCGCCCTGCTTGCGCATGATGTTGATGGTGTCGGCCAGCATCATTATGTCGCCCTGGCCGAAGATGAAGTCGACCGCGCCCTCTATCCAGCTGTTCTTCACGAAAGCGCGGTGGGCAGTGGCCTTGCCAGTGAACCATGAGTCCTGATAGGAGCGCACTTTGGCACGGTTCATCACGAGCTTGTCGCCCAACGAGCAGAGCGCGTGCGACTGCGGCCCGTCCTGCGCCTCAACGCCGTGGCTGTTGATGATGTCGACGCCCTCGATGAAGACATTGTCGGAACTGATGTAGACCGTTGCGCCGTCCAGGTCGTACTGCCCCGTGCTGCCGGAGATGCGGCCGTCGGCCAACTGCACCAGGTCGCGGTCTTGTCCGATGATGTGGATGTATGGCTTCTGTGCCGGTATGTCGACATGGCCATTGTAGCGGCCTTTCTTCACGAAGATGAGCCACGGCTGCGTGCGGCCCTCGGGCGCGGCGTCGATGGCCTCTTGCAGAGTCAGGTAGTCGCCGGTGCTGTCGGCTGCCACCACCGCGTCGTAGAGGCGTGGGGTTGGCTGCGCCCGCTGCATTGTGGTGAACGAGATGGTGGCCTCGGCGCAGCCGTTGCCACGGCGGTCGGTTATGGCTCCGGCAGGCAGGTGGAATGTGTAGCGTGTGTTGTAGTTGAGCGAGCTGTAGCGGTAGACCACCGTCTTGCCGCTCACTATCGGCTGCAGCGTCTCGTCGCCGAGGGTGGCCGAGCCAGTGCCTTGGCGCACCTTCTCGTCGAAGTTGAGCACTATCGAGCCCGTCGCGCTGGCTCCCGTGGCCCCGTCGGCGGGATTGGAGCTGAGCAGCGTGGGCGCCACGTCGTCGTCAGCCTCGTCGGTGTCGGCCAGAACGAATATTTCGGCTATGGCCAGCCCGTCGTTGTCGTTGGTGGTGCCCACAAGAGGCGACGCGTAGTCGGGCATCCAGCGCACCCACACCTTGTCGCGCCCGGCAAACGAGTCGGGCAGTTGTATGTCTTTCACTCCGGCCCATCCGCCCGAAGGCATCTCAAACCGCCCCACGGTGGTGTAGTTGCTGCCGTCGGTTGAGGCTTGCTCAAGGTAGGTGGAGTAGGAGTTGTAGGCGTTGCCGAGGTCGTTGCTCACCACCACGTTTTTGAAGCCGCGGGTGGAGAAGCTGATTTCGAAGTAGTATCTCTGAGCCAAAGGCCGCCACACGCGGGCGGCATACTTGCCGTTCTCCAGCGTGCTGCCCTCGCCGAGGCTGAGCCACGACGATGTGTTGCCCACCGAGTCGCGCAGGCTGAGCAGTCCGGCGTTCTCGGTGTCGCTCTTGTAGTCGGCGGCCCGCTCGTTGCGCGGGTTCACGTCGTAGAGGTCCCAACCCACTATGTAGTCTGCCGCGCTGTAGTTGGCTGTGGCGGCCTTGTCGGCGTCCATCGTCAGCTCACGTACGGCGTTGGTGGTGTTGTCCTCCCATCCAGTGAACGTGAGCACCTTGTTGTTCTGAGCCGTGAGCTTCACCTGCGTGCCGGCCTCGTACTGGTGGATCGAGCCCACGACGTTGCCCTCCGGCTCCACACCGACGAGGTTGCGGCGCGCGCCGTTGGTGAGCGTGAGGTCCAGGCTGTAGACGGTGGCCTTGTCGTAGACGGCTTTCACTGTCATGTCCTGGCTGATGGCGAATGTGTAGGGGTTCAGCTCCGACAGGGTGTTGCCTTCACCGTCCTCCCATCGCATGAAGTGGTAGCTGAAGTTCTCGGTGGTGGAGATGGTTATCTCTGTTCCCTCGTCAAACTCGGTGCCAGCCGGGCTGACTGTGATGGTGCCAGCCTCTGGTGTGTCGGTGCTGAGGCTGAGCCGGCAGGTCTTCACCTCCTCGGCATCGCCGGCGAAGGTGCCCGTCAGCGCCACGTCGCGCAGTCCGTACTGCTTGCTCGTGCTCAGGTTCTTGATGTACACTTTCACGGTCATTGGCTCGCCCTCGGTCTGCAGTCCGCTGATGTCGAAGCTGTAGTCGCTGTAGTGGGCGGTGGTCTTCGAGTTGTTGCGGTTGGGCGTGGTCGACTCGGCGAGCGTCAGCGTGGTCTGCCCCACGGCCGCCACAATGCTGAGCGTGCCGCCGTCGGTGCCGAAGCGAGCCGCCTTCATGGTCAGCCGCGTGGGTGTGTAGGTGAGGCCGCGCTTGGGCGTGATGGTGAATGTCAGGGCGTTGGCATCGTCGTTGGCCGATGCCTGCACCGTGGGCTGCACCTTGAAGAACGACAATCCGTCGATGTTTTGCGGCTCCACCACGGAGAGGCCGCTCCCCACAGTCATTGTGGCCACCGAGGCCAGCCCCTCGGCCGACATTGTGGCGTTCATCTCGCTTGCGGTTCCGTCGCTTAGTGTCCAGGTGGCGGTGGCCTCCTGTTGTGCGTCGGCTTTGGCGGCTATAAGGCTTAGCGTCAGCATCGCCGCCAATGCCAGCATGCGTTTGGCTTTTCTCATTGCTGTTGATTTTTTTTGGTTACTGTTTATGGGTGCAAAGTAACGGCAAAAAGATGGTTTGCAATGGGTAAATTTGCTTTATCGATGGTGCGAAAATTCGTCAAAATGAATAAGGCTATGCTTTCCTTTGCGAATAATCTTTACATTATCATTGCCCTCATATACGCTTTTGTGGCATTGTAAAAATATTGGAATATCACTTTGCTCGCTTTTTGGGCAGTTTGCTTTCTTTTTGCAAACTTTTTCCGCCATTTTGCTAACCGTTTTGTTGAGATTTCAGAAAAATCGCCTTGATTTCCGAAAGAGCCTCTTTTGGGTCGCGAAAGTGCCTCTTTTGGACTCTGAAAGTGCCTCTTTCAGGATGCGAAAGAGGCTCTGACACATTGCGAAAGTGCCTCTTTCGCAATGCGAAACAACCGCTGCGAAAAATCAGGACAAAAGAAACGATAATTCCCCAGAATGTGCCTCCTGCAGGGTG
>CAZRSL010000106.1:0-7637 GCA_964602785.1 uncultured Prevotella sp. | reverse complement strand
GAGGAATGGTTTGACCTGCGAGACCAACTGGAGGACAACGACAACGAGCACCGCCTGCAGCTGGAGCAGAAACATCAGGAGCGTCTTCGCTCTCTTCGTGAGCAGTTCGGCAAGTCGGACATCCAGAAGCAGCACGAGATTGCCATGAACGGACTTGACACACTTATGCAGGCCGAGCTTGCAAAATACAAGGATGGAAGCGAGGAGAAACTGAAAGCCGAGAGGGAGTTCCAAGAAATGAGGAAGCAGATGGTTCTCTACTACAATCAGCAAGAGTCGGAGCAGAACCTGCAGAGCTCCAAGGGTGAGACCTTCAAGCGCAACGCCCACTCCGCCTACGAGACGGCCTCGAACAACGCCCAGGCCGACTATCAGAACGACCATCCCACGGGCGTGGGCGCGATAGACTACTTCACGCAGGACCTCGACATCTTCCGCTCCACTTGGGCCAACATAAAGGACATGGAGGCCGACGGCGTAATCTCCCATCAGGAGGCCATGGCCGCCATGGCCGAGGCCACGGGCACGCTGGCCAGCAACATCGCCGCCAAGATGCAGGCCGCCTACGACGCGGTGTCGCCCATCATGGACGCCATGTCGTCGTACTACTCGGCGCAGTGCGACCTCGAGGTTACTCAGACAGAGAAGAAGTACGAGAAGCTAATCGACCGCGCCGGCAACAACCAGGCCAAACAGAAGAAGCTGGAGGAGAAGAAGGAGAAGGAGGTGGCCGCCATAAAGACGAAGTACAACCGCAAGCAGGTGAAGATGCAGATAGCCCAGGCCTTAGCCCAGAACGCCATGTCGGCGCTGAGCGCCTACGCCTCAGTCATGTCGGGCGCACCATGGCCGGCCAACCTCGTGCTCGCCCCGATAGCCGCTGGCATCGCACTGGCCGCCGGCATAATCCAGATCGCCACCATCAAGAAGCAGCAGCAGGCGCAGGAGGCCGGCTACTACTCGGGCGGTTTCACCGGCGGCACGAGCTACCGGCGCGAGGCGGGCGTGGTCCACGAGGGGGAGTTCGTGGCCAACCACAACGCCGTCGGCAACCAGCAGCTGCTGTCGGCCTTCCGTCTCATCGACTTGGCGCAACGCAACAACACCGGCGGCCAGCTCACCGCCGAGGCCGTCAGCCGCTCGATGGGGGTGGGCTCCACAACGGTGGTCTCAGCCCCGCAGGTTAACGTGCAGACCGACAACAGCGAGCTGCAAGCCACCCTCAACGAGGCGCGGCAGACCATCGACCGCCTCGGCTCGCTTCTGGAGAGCGGCGACATAGTGGTGAAGATGCCCGACTGGGACGATTTCGACCGCTCCCGCCGCCACTACGACCGCCTGCAGGCCAACAAGTGAGAATGGAACGCCACCAACTACAAAACTTAAAACTATAAACTTTAAACTATCAACTTCAAAACTATAAACTTCTAACATGATATATTGCACACTCGATGACAAAACAGCCTATCCCTCCACGACAGAGAAGATAAAGGTAACCTACAGCAACCCCTATGTCGAGGACTCCGGCCAGTACACCTACGACATCACCTTCCCCATGGACATCGCCCAGAACCGCCAGGTCTTCGGCCAGGTGCAGCGCATCGACGTGGGCAAGCGGGTGGCCGACTTCGACACCTGCCGCCTCTACGCCGCCAACCGGCTGGTCATCTCCGGCAAGGGCACCGTCACGTCAATCACCCCCGACAAGGTGAAGGTGCAAATCGTGGGAGGGAAGAGCCGCATAAAGTACAACGCGAGGCTTGAGGCCGACTACATCGACGAGATCGACTACCCCACAGTGGCGCTCGACACCGGCCTCGACACCGCCAAGCTGGCCGAGTTCGGCTACACCTCCGTCTGGCCCGTCAACAGCGACATGCGCTTCCTGCCCATCGACCTGACCACGGCCAACTTCGTCGGGCAGGAGGGCGTGGCAGTGCTCTCGCCAGTCAACGACGAGACCAACCAGATCGTGGCCAACCGCGTCTCGGTCATCCACGACACCAGCGTAACCCTGAACGGCCAGACCGTCTACGGCAACCACCAGTTCATGCTCGACCTCGCCCTGCAGCCATACCTCTTCTACATTTTGCGCAAGGTGCTCGAGCACGAGGGCTACACCGTCAAGCGCAACGACTTCGACTGCGACCCGTGGAACCGCCTTGTCATCGTCTCCGCCGCCAAGACCGGGCAGCTGAAGGACGCGCTGCCACACTGGACGGCCTACAAGCTGATCGACGAGGTGCGCAAGCTGCTCAACGCCACCTTCATCTTCGACGACGCGGCCAAGACCGTCGTGATAGCCAGCACCACCGAGCTCGCCTCGACCGGCACCGTGGCCTACGACCCGGAGGACGACTTCTCCGTCGAGCACGAGGACGACGGCCTCGACAGCCTCTCCACATCAAACATCGCCTACAACTTCGACTCCTCGGAGAACCGCGACTGGCGGGAGTGCATCACCCAGGACGTGATGAAGCAGTACGACATCAAGGAGTACGACTCGCTGCGCGACCTGCAGACCGCCGAGGCCGCCATGACCGACCGCGAGAAGCGCACCACCATATTCAAGGCCGCTGGATGGTACTACATCTGGGCCGAGCTGCCCGAGGACAGCTACGGGCTGAGCGACACCGAGACATGGCAGCGCACGATGTGCGGCCAGTTCAACCCCGTCGTGCGCGACATCGACAGCGACAGCACGCAAGAGCTCAATATATGCCCGGCGGCCATGTACATGCGCCTCGACTACGACGACGGCGACACCGTGTCGACCGAGAAGTGGTGGCGCAAGATGGACGCCATGGAGAAGCTGTATATATGGATCCCGTCGGTGACCAACGAGAAGGAGGCGTCGGTGCAGGACATGGAGGTGGACGACGACGGCGACTACTACTCCACAGTGCAGGACGCCATGCAGGGCTCCACCGACGAGACCACCACATCGACCGACGACGACACGAGGATGCCCGTGGCGTTCGTCGCAAACTGCGTCGTCAACTGGAAGTCGCGCGACTCCACGCCATACAGCTCCACCCTCGACGACGAGGACACGCGCTTCCGCACACCCGCCCTCTACACCGACTGGCGCGTCTGGCCGCTCTACCATCAGGGCGAGACGGCCTCGCTCTCGCTCGAGTACTCCTACGACGGCACGTCGCGCTTCCCGGCCACAACCACAGTCGACGCCCACAACCTGCAGACCATAAAGTTCATCACCGACGACATACCCGACCCCTCGCTCGTCTACATCTTCCGCGGCAAACGCTACATCTGCCAGAAAGTGGAACTCTCGGTCAGCGACGACGGCATCAGCCCGGAGAAGACAGGCTACTTCTACGAGGCCGGCCAGGCGGCAGCCTCGTCGTCGGCAAGCTCAGGCAGCGGCGGCCACAGGTGAGAAACCCGCGCCAACACCACAACCCACAGCCACGCGCCCGTAAAGCATAGCTATAATTCCGTAAAGCATAGCTATAATTTCGCATGGCATAGCTATAATATCGCATGGCTATGGGTTACGCCCGGAGCGCCAAACCATAATTGTGATAATAGATTGTTAGGTTTTTTAGTTTTTATCTTCATTTCAGGAGGGGAAGCGGTGAGCGACTCATAGCTTCCCCTCCTTTTTATCCCGCAAAATTATTCAAAATTAATAATTAATAATTCATAATTCAACATTCAACATTCACAACTCCCCCTTGAAGTGCTTCGTCTCCTCGTGGGCCACCTTCTGCCGCTTCAGATACTTGTTGGTTACGCTGATGTCAGTGTGCCTCGCCTGGTCGCGGGCCACCACGATGCCCTCCGCGTTGGCCAAGTCGCGGATGCCCGAGTCCTTCAGGCTGTAGAACTGGTACGACTTCGGCCACCCCAACGCCTGCCTCACCTTCTTCCACTCGTTGCGGAACTGGTTGACGTATATCTGCCTCGGCCCCGGCACAAGCTCGTGGCCGAACAGGTAGTCGCCCGACGGATGGTCGAACACGTGCTGGTCTATCATCAGCCGCAGCACCTTGTCGTTGAGCGCCACCACCTGGCCCTTGCGGTTCTTGGCGAACTCCGGGTGGACATACACCGTCTGCTCCTTCACGCTGATGTCGCCCAGCTTGATGTAGCGCAGCTCGTCAGGGCGGATCAGGCAGTAGTACTCCATCATGCAAGCCAGGTAGAACGGAGGATTGTTCCTCATCGTGTAATCCCTCAGGCGCACAAGGTCGGAGGCCGACAGCGCGTCGCGCAGCTTCTCCTCCTCACGCATCTGGTGCACGCTCTCACAGGGGTTCTCGTCGATGTACATCCGCTCCTTGAGCCACGTCCCGAAAGTGGAGAGCCACATGCGGTAATTGTTGCGCGTCCTCGCCGACGCGTCCTTGTCGTATATCAGGTAGTCGAGAAAGTCGATTATCAACGCCGAGGTGAACTGGTAGGCGTACCTCAGCTCCGTGCCCGTCTCCCTCAGGTACACCTCAAACACGTTCAGCCGGCTCGTGTAGTCGGAGTAGGTCTTCGGCTTCATCGTGCCGTTGTCCCTCAGCTTCCTCATGTAGCCCTTGTAGCGGGCCAGCAGCAGGTCGAAAGCGGTGAACTGCCTCGTCTTCATGGCGTTCGTGAACGGGTTCCACCCCACCTTCAGCTTCTCGAAGAGATTGTGGATGAGGATGGCTGCCATCTTCTCGCGCTCCCCAGTCTTCTTGTAGTGGTCCAGCATGTACTTTTTCCGCCGCATTCTACCCAACGCAGGATCATAGGCGAAAAAATCCACATACCATTGCTTGCCCTTGTGCAGCTTCGGAAAAGTGAACTCCACTATGGCCTTTTCCGAAATGAGTTCCGAGTTTGAAACATACATTTTTTTACATTGTTTGCCCGCGGGCACCCAATGCTATCCGACATGTTTGCTAAAATTGTCCGACCTCCGAAAAGGCCAAAGCCCGCAAACCCCATCCCAATGGGCGTTTGCGGACTTTATGTAGCGGGGGTGGGTAATCAACCTACTTTTTGCACCCCAAAACAAGTGAAAAGAAAACCTTACAAAATGCAAGTAAAAGCCTGTTTTATTGGGGTTTGCAGCATTTGACGGTTGAGGCTGCAAACCTGTTTGTTTTTACTTGTTTTCCTGTTTTATGCCAATATTTGCACCCTGTTTGCACCCCAAAGATGCACCCTAATAAAATGGCAAACCCCTGTAAATATTGGCATTGTTGAGGCTGTAGGGTGCAAATTTGCACCCCAAACGCTAAAAATCAATAAAAAAGGGTTTGGAAAAGTGTTAAAACAGGGTGGGGAATGAAACCAAATGAAAAGAAATATATACCTTTGCAAGCAAAGGAAAACAAAACAGGTATCAATTATGTGTAAGGGCAATAACATTAACACCAAAGGTTGGAATGCAAGAACAGATAACCCAAAATTGGGGTGCAAGATGTTGGCAGACGGTAGAGGCAGTTTGTTTCTACTCTACAATTATGGCTACAACAAAGAAACAGGGAAAAGCCTAAGAACAAAGGAGTTTTTAAGCCTGTATCTTTATGCCAATGCCAAAACCCCAATAGACAGGCAACAGAACAAAGAAACCTTAGAACTTGCTAAGAAGATAAAGGCAGAGCGGGGGCAACAGCTGTTAGAAAACAGGGAGGGTTACAGGATAAGGCAAAAGGGTGTAAACCTGTTTGTTTACTTTGCTAAATTCATAGAGCAAAGCAATGTAGCCGATAAGCACGTTTTGGAGGGTGCTTTGCAGAACTTCAAAGACTTTATAGTTATCAATTACCCACAATTTGCCAACAGGATAGAGCCTAAAAACCTATCCAAACCGATGATGAGAAACTTTGCACGGTACATAGAGGAAAACCACAAAGGAGAGGGCATTAGAACGTATTGGCAGCGGTTTAAGAGGCTTATTAACTATGCAGTAGGGCAAAAGGTAATCAAAGAAAGCCCCTGTTTGGGTATCAAGGTAGCCAATACAAGCGACATATTAGGCAAAGACATATTAAGCAGAGAGGAATTGATTAAGATGTTTGCCACACACTACCCAAAGGAGAGTGAAACGATAAGGCGGGCATTTGCCCTAACCTGTTTTACAGGCATTAGGCATTGTGATTTGGCAAAACTAACGTGGGGCGGTGTTGACTATGCCAACAAATTGCTTTCTTTCAGACAAAACAAGGTTTTGCACGATAGCAGCGTTAGCGGTGTCGTTACACCCTTAAACGATACCCTGTTAGCAATCATTGGAGAGAAACCGACAGGGGCAAAAGATGATGATTTGATTTTCCCCAATTTACCCACAATAGAGGGTAGCAACAAAGCATTAAGGCATTGGACTAAGCGGGCGGGCATTGAAAAGCATATAACGTGGCATTGTGGTAGGCATACATTTGCCACACAGATGCTTTCTAATGGTGCTAACGTGAAAGTAGTAAGCGAGTTGTTAGGGCATAGCAGTTTGAAGTTTACAACCAAATATTTAAGGGCTGTTGACGATTTGAAGAAAGCAGCTATAAACAGTTTGCCCCAAATAGATACAACCAACATATAACGACTATGAAAGCCAAACAGGTAACTACAGGGGCAAACGCTGTTGACGGTTACAGCCGATGCCCCACTATTACACAGGAAACAACAAACGGCTGCAACATTGTAGGCAGCAATATAACCTACAACGATAGCAGCGTTATTAACCGCCTGTTAGACATAATCAGCGAACAGGATAGAGTAATAAACCAAGTTGTTTTGACGCTGTTAAAGGCAAAGGAAAACTTACAAGCCAAAGAAATAGAGAGCCTATTAAGCACGGTGTTGAACTTCAAAGCCAAAGACTATGCAAAAGACATTGGAAAACAAATTCTTTGATGCCTACAGGCGGGGCGGTGTTGTAAACCGCTGTATTGATTGGATAAGGAAAGAGTACAATTTACCCGCTGTTTGCCCTGTTGACTTCACAGGCAGCGACAAACAGGGCAATGCCAAAGAGGGGTGCAAGGTGTTTGCCGATAAACCTACTTTACAGGGTTGGCACGATGCAGAGGCAAAGGGCATTGTTGAGGCTGCAAGTGCCTTTGATGCCCCAAACACACACGGTTGGCAAACTCTATTATTTGAGGAAATAGAAAACAATCTAAATGAGTGCAAGGCAGATGCACAAAAAGACAGGTATCTATATTCTTTGCTACAGCCATTTACAGAGGGCGGTTATTCAAGGGTGTTTTGCCCTGTTGCAGAAATAAGGCAGCTACAGGGGAATGTTGCACCCATTGTTGGCATAGCAGACAATAAGAAAGATTTGGAGTTTTGGCAAAGTAGGTTGGCATTTGATGATGATGCACGGCAACAGGCAGATGCCTGTAAACACTTCATTGAAAGTTACCAAAGGCAAATAGATTGGTTACACTATGTGAACACCCAATTTTGCTACATAGTAGGCACAAAGGAAATTAACGACAGGGCATTTAAAGGGGCTACAGTTGAAAGTTGTTTGTGTGCCTTTGTAAGGTATGCCACAGCCTTTGCAAACCGCTTAGATGCCCTTTTATTGGCTTATGGCATAGACCTGTTGAGGCTGCAACGTGAAAGCGGTTTTTACGGCGCAGCGGATATTTTCCGTGGATTGGTCACTCTCTATCCAAGAACGGTGA
>CAZRSL010000105.1:0-7681 GCA_964602785.1 uncultured Prevotella sp. | reverse complement strand
TAGAATGACCTTTCATGTTTATTTTTATTTCAGAATTTTTAGAACTGACCTTAATAAGTTTAAGCAAGTGGCATTTTGCACTGACGGGGTGCGTCAAAAGGTCGCATTATGCGGGCATGATAAATCATGCCCCTACACGTTGGAATTTGACTAATCACGGGAAATGTAACATCCTCATGCAGGGTGCGGCCCTTGTGGCCGTCCGCAGCCACATTGCGTATCGGTTGTGCGGCGGACGGCCACAAGGGCCGCACCCTGCATGAGGTACACTCGCTTGCGAAAGCTGAGTATGAATAATGCAGGCTACAGATCTCAGTTGCCATCGGGCTTGGCAGTGTCTACTTGCGCCGACAGATACCACTTGAATGTGGCTGGGTCGTCGGGATGGGCGGGGTCGTAGTCCTTCCAGCCTGTGCGCAAGTGGCCGACGACGGGCAACTGCAGTTGCTTCATGCCCATCACCACCATCTTCGAGATTTCGTAGGCTCCGTAGGGGTTGAAGTGGGTGTTGTCGGCCAACGCCTTTGTCTGACCTGGATATGTGCCCGCCGGATAGTGGACGAGCGACCGCTTGCTGTCCTCGTAGCCAAGGGTCTCGAAGAATGTGCGCGTCATGTCGTGAAGCTCTATCACCGGCACATGCTCCCTGCGGGCCACAGTGCGCATGGCATCGGGATAGTCGCCGTGGCTCTCCACTATGCGCTTGTGGCTGTCGTCGAAGCGGCGCCGCTGTGTGGGGGTAACGAAAATGATGGTGCCACCCTTGGCCCTGACAAGGTCGATGTAGCGTTTCAGATTGTAGGAGAAATTGTACCACGCGCCGCTGCCGGGCGTTTTCTCCTTCTGGTCGTTGTGGCCAAACTCGCAGAGCACGTAGTCGCCAGGCCTCATCATCGACAGTATCTTGTCGAGGCGGTTTTGGGCGAGAAACGAGCCGGCCGTCAGCCCGCTCTCGGCTATGTTGGCTATGGCCACATTAGTGTCGAACCATACAGGTGCCATCTGGCCCCAACTGGTGTAGGGCTCCTTACGCTGGTCGACCACGGTGGAGTTGCCGCAGAGGAAAATGGTGGTGGCAGTGGTGTCGGGTTCTATCTGTATGCGCTCAACTGCTGGCGCCGCGCCGTTGAACTCCAGCGTCAGCTTGTCGTCCCAACTGAGGCTGCCCTTCTCGCCGGGCTTCAGGCGCACGCTCTCTTTGTCGTTGATTCGGGGCGAGTGCTTGTTAACCGTGAACGAAATGGTCTGTGGATGCTTGCGCTTGGTCTTCACCTCGTCCACCATTAGGCGGCGGGCCTCAGCGCGCACCACCGTGGCCGCGTCGCGCCAGCGGGAGCCGAGCGTCACAGTTACACGGTAGTTGCCATCGGGCACACGCACTGAATAGTAGAAAGGCTGTGCAGCACGCCCGTCCCATGTGGTGCCGAGGTCGTAGCCCTGCCCCGCCTCGTCGGTGTAGGCCGCGTGCGGTGCTGTCATGTCGATGTTGTAGCTCTGGGCCTTTGCGCCAATGGCAAACGAGGCTGACAGAGCCAAAGCGATGATTTTGCTGTTCATTGTCTATTGTTTATTTCTAATTCACATTTATTATTTGAATGTAGGGGCATGATTTATCATGCCCGCTATAGGCAGACATTCGGTACTTCGGACATGATAAATCATGCTCCTTCTACAAGATGTATAATAAAATGTCGCATTACTCATGAAACTTGCATTCATTCCGCAGTCTTGGCATCAACAGGCACAGCCACGGCTCCCTTGCCAGCCAAACCGAGAGCCACAAGCTGGTTGTAGACCTTGCGGCCCAGCAGCTCCGCGCCCGCCGCATCGAAGTGGATGTTGTCGGAGCGGAGCGTGGCGTTGTGGACGTCGACGAGGAAGACGTTTCGCTCGGTCTGCGTCAGGCGTATCTGCGCCTCCTCCACCCCGGGGGAATATTGGCGCGAGGTGCGTACGATGCTGCCCATGATCACTGGCAGCGTGGCATAGCGCTTGTCGCCAGTCCTGCTGACAAGGTAGGAGCGCACGTAGTCTATCACGCCCTTCATGTTGTTGTAGTAGTTGTGGCTCATGTTGCGGTCGCTCTCGCCCTGGTGCCAGATGAAGGCCTTGATCTCGTAGCCACCCTTCTGCCGGCTGAGCACGCTGTCGATGCAAGCGCCAATGTTGTCGGTAAAGGCTTTCAAGAGCGACTTGCCGCCCTTGTCGGCCGCCGCCGTATGGGCCAGATAGTCGGGATTGGCACTCCAGTACATCTTGCTGTTGCTCTGGGCGGCGGTGTCGATGGCGGTGCCACCGAGACTCTCCTTTATCACGTAGAAGTCGCGCTTCAGACTCTGCTCAAGCCAGTAGTAGACCACTGCGTCGTAGGCCCAGCGGCCTGGCAGGTTCTTGTTGTAGATGCGGGGCCAGAACTGTTCAAACCGGCCCCCGCCCGAATGGACTCCGCTGCCATAGCTCCAGTAGCAGTGGTGGTAACGGTTCTGCTTGATGTAGTCGGGCAGTTCGTCGTTTGGCACGCGCCCGTCGGTGTTCGACTGGCCAGCCACGATGTAGACTGGCACTGGGTCGCGCCGCGCCTCTGCACCCAAGCAAAGCAAGGCTGCGGCCATAAGTAATAATATCCTTCTCATTCCATCCATTTGTTTTCTCCTTTGTAGAGCTTATCATAAATCAATATTGTGAGACCTCAACAAGAACAGTCCACTTTTGACTTATTATTCACAGTAATCTCCCCCTGCAGGGGTCGTGCCTTGTGCCGGCCCTAAAACAATGTCATTACCGCTTTTTTTAATCGGTCGAACATTAATAAGGGCCGGCACAAGGCACGGCCCCTGCAGTGGGATTATGCCAGTACAATAATTGAATTCTGATACACCCTCATTAAACAGCATTTATGTCATTTCTCCACAATCATCTTCACGCCTTTCTCGGTGGTGGCTTTCAGGTCGCTGATGTTGTGGTTCTTCACGTCGACGAGCATCACCGGCGGGCGGAAGTCGGGCCGCTGAGTGGTGAACGACAGGTGGTTGACGTCAAGACCATCCACGTGGCGGGCGTAGAGCCCGTAGGCCGGCGTCTCCTTGGCAAACCGCGGCTCGGGATAGTTGGTGCCCTGCTCGCGGTAGTCCTTGTCGGCCAGCTCCCGGCTGCCTCCGCCACGGTATTCTATGCGTATGTTGCTCAGTGAAATGTTGCGGAGCGGCGCACCCTCCATGCCTGTGATGATGATGCCGGCCAGCGAGTCGGCGTCCTGTACCACTATGTTGCTCAGCGAGATGTCGCCCCCGTATGACGGCTGCTTCACATCCTTTGGCCCACGGTTGCGGCAGCCGGTGGTGATGTAGATGGGATAATGGTGGACGTGGTTCATGGCGATGTTGCTCACGGTGATGTTCTCCATGCGTCCCTGGTCTACTTCCTCGAAAGCCAAGCCGCTGGAATACATCGTTGTGCAGCCCGTTATGGCGATGTCGCGATAGCCGCCGTTGCTCTCGGTGCCGAGCTTTATGCGGCCACACACCCACCCCACCTGCTCAGGCACGCGCGAGCCGTCGAGGAAAGTGCCGAGCTTGAAGCCCGTAACGAGGCAGTTGCTTATCAGCACGTGCTCCGTCAGTACTGGCTTGTGCAGCGCGTAGCTGCTCTTCAGCACTATCGCGTCGTCGTGGGGCGTGTTCACCTTGGTGTTGCTCACGGTGATGTATTTGCAACAGTCGATGTCGATGCCGTCGCGGTTGGTGTCGATGGTCACATTGTCTATCGTGCCGCGGTCGCAACCTGTTAAGATGATTGCGAAGTGGCCTCCCCGATAGATGGTGATGTCGCGTATGAGCACGTTGCGGCAGAGCTTCAGCGCGATGGCCTTGTCGCCGGTGCCGATGCTGCCGCCCTGAGTTATGTTGCCGGCCTGCTCGTTGTCGAGGCGCGACAGCCCCTCGCCGTCGATCATGCCCTGCCCGGTTATCGACACGTTCTGCTCGCCGTCGGCCCAGATCAGACTGTTGTGGAAGTAGGTGTGGCCGCCGTCTTGATACTGTGCGCCCTCAAAAGGCTCGGCCTCGTCGTAGGCTTTCATCGAGGCGGGCGCGGCCACGATGGTGGCTCCCGCCGACAGGTGCAGGTTGATGTTGCTTTTCAACCGGACGCTGCCGCACAGATAGCGGCCCGCCGGCACGTAGACGGTGCCTCCGCCATGGGCCGCGCACGAGTCGATGGCGGCGTTGATGGCGGGCGAGGCGAGCGTCAGCCCATCGGCCGCGGCGCCATAGTCGGCCACGTTGTACACCACTTGCGCCTCGGTGCCTATGGCCACTGCCGCGGCAAAAGCCAGAAGTAGGTTTCTCCTTTTCATAGATGTTGATGGTTATTTCGCTGCAAAGATAATCGTAAATAATGAAACCGACCCCCACCTTTTGTTCATTAAACTGTGTTTTTGTTCAAAATGCAATTTTTTTTGAGTACTCTGCACTACATGCAAGCTGGCGTTTGCGAATAATATTGACATTTTTCGCCCCGAAAATTCAGCTTGCCAGATTCGCCGAAAAAGGGCGGTGTCATTTTGCTTGCAGAACGACAGTTTTGCTGACGTTTTGCGCGGTTTTTAATGCGATTTGCTAACCGCTTTGTTGAGATTCAAGAAAAATCTCCTCGATTTCCGAAAGAGGCTCTTTTGGACTCTGAAAGTGCCCCTTTTGGAATGCGAAAGAGCCTCTTTCAGGATGTGAAAGAGGCTCTGACACACTGCGAAAGTGCCTCTTTCGCAATGCAAAGCAAATGGTTTGAAATATCTTTACTAAAGATTATGGGGAATGCGGCACTCTCATAGCTGTTCCAACAGTAGGAAGGCATATCAAAAAGCCTTTAACCAACTGTATTAATAGCTTTCCTATCAATGTAAATGAAATTTCCACTTGTAGTGGCCATTCCTTGTGGCGGCCATGAAACAATGTCCTTTCCTATTTTAAATAGGTCGAACATTAATAATGGCCGCCACAAGGGACGGCCACTACAAGTGAATACTGTCTATGAAATAATGCTGGTCTATGGGGCAAATTAATTATGCCACGCAATGTTTGATTTATGATATACTCTCGCCATCGGTAAAAAAGCAGCGCATCGGGCATGATGAATCATGCCCCTACAGTTTCGCAAAATGATGTTCCTCCGAAATATGAATCATTGACACGCCCTCTCCACTACGCCTCACTCTGCCTTTGGCGAGAGTATCTTTTGGTAGCGGTCGGAATCGTTGAGCAGCTCCACGGCGGCCTTATACTGCTTGTCATAACGGAGTTCGTTCTCCAATGCGCCGCGCTGGTAGTAGTAGGCCGTCATCAAGTCTCCGGCGATGATCTGCTTCAGCAAGTCCTTGTTGTAGTCAAGGTCTTTCGACAGGTTGTGCTGCAACTTCTTCTGCAGCGCGTCGAACTCAGGCTTCGCATCGTCGTAGTAACCCTCAAACTTGGCCAGCTTGATCAGGTTGGCCATATATTTCTCGCTCTCGCGGTCGTACTTGAACCCGCTCTTCATCACAGCCTGCTTGAAAGCCTCGTAGTCCTGGTCAGACAATTCGAAACTCGAAGCCGGGGCCACTGTCGGATGGGCCTTTATATAGTCAAGCTCGTAGTTGAAGAGCACCTCGGTGGAGTCGGTCCCGCCCGCCGACAGATAGTAGGCTATGTTGGGCAGCGAGTCGGGCTTCACCTCCACGTCGGGCTTTATGCCTCCGCCGTCGCGCACCTCACGGCCCGCGGCGGTGTGGAACACATGCGTCAGCGAGTCGGGCACGTGCTCGGTGTAGCCGCCGTGCTGGTGCTTGTAGTTGATGGCCTGGATGCACCGCCCGCTCGGAATGTAATATTTCGACGTGGTCAGCTTAAGGCTCCCGTTGTAGGGCAGTTCCACCGGCACCTGCACCAGCCCCTTGCCGTAGGTGCGCGTGCCGAGCACCACGGCGCGGTCCAGGTCTTGCAGCGACCCGCTCGTTATCTCGCTGGCCGAGGCCGTGTTGTCGTTCACCAGCACCACCATGGGCATCACGGTGTCTATCGGCTCCACCGTGGTCTTGTAGTCGCGGTTGGCCCGCTTCAGTTTGCCGCGCGTCTTGACGAGCGTCAGGCCCTTGGGCACAAACATATTCACGATGTTGGTGGCCTCCTCCAGCGCACCGCCACCATTGTTGCGCAGGTCGAGCACAAAGGCCTTCATGCCGCCGTTGCGCATCTCGATGAAGGCGCGGCGGAAGTCCTTTGCACTGCCTTCGGTAAACGAGCTCAACTTCAAGTAGCCAATGCCGTCGGGCTGCAAACCGTAGTAAGGCACCGAGGGCAACTGTATGGCGCGGCGGGTAATCTTCAGCTTCATGGTCTTGCCAGTCGACGGCCGCTTTATCTTGAGCAGAAAGGTGGTGCCAGCCTCGCCACGCAAGTGGCTGCTCACCCAGTTCACGTTCTTGTCGGTGGCCACAGAGTCGTCTATCTGCAGTATTATGTCGCCCTTCTTCAGCCCCACCTCAGCGGCGGGCATCCCCTCGTAGGGCTCATCGACCACCACGCGGCCAATGCTGAGGTTGTACTTGATCAGCGCCCCGATGCCGGCATACTTGCCCGTGATCATCATGTCCAGATCCTTCATCTTGCTCTCGGGATAATACACGGTGTAGGGGTCGAGCGAGCTCAGCATGGCGTCGATGCCATAGCCCACCACGTCGTCGGCGTCGAGCGTGTCGACATACATCAGGTCAAGGTTCTTGCATATCGCGGTAAAAACGTCGATGTTCTTGGCCAGATTGAACGTGTGGTCATCCTCAGCGCCCTGGCCAAAGGCCGGCGTCAGCCCCGCCAACGCCACAAGGCATAACAACATTAGCTTTTTCATGCTGCAAAAGTAATACATTCGGTCGGCAAAACGCCATTCCACCCTATAAAAAATATATAAATTTGCGCCCCTGCCACATTTTTTCCGCAAAAAGTTTGGCCAAGAAAGAAAAAACATCTAACTTTGCACTCGCTTAACAAAAATCTGCTTCAGTAGCTCAGTTGGTTAGAGCACCTGACTGTTAATCAGGGGGTCGTTGGTTCAAGCCCATCCTGGAGCGCACTGAAAATCAAGGAGTTACAACACTGTAACTCCTTTTTCTTTTTCCGCCTGTGTACATGTGGTGTACATACAGATTTGATTTCAGCCTCTCTTTAAGTATCATATAATCTTACAAAATGCGCTTTTTATAGGTAGGAAAGCCTCCTGTGGAGTGTTAAAGTTTTGTAATTGGGGGGTAAAAACCATAGCGAAAATAGACCAAAAATGAATACTCACAGACTCACAAATGTTAGAATGTGAGTCTGTGAGTAATAACATTGGCAATTGCGCTTACTTCTCTTCGAAGATGGCAATCAACTCGTCGGCATATCTGTCGAGCACGAACTCCAAGGCCGCGTTGGTGAAGGCACGGTAGCCGACCTTGCCGCCAGTGCGGTATTTCAACTCGTCAAGACGTTTCTTGACCGCCTTTACCGCCCAGACACTCATGCCGTGCTCCTCGATGCCGGTGTACTTGGCGATGCCTGATTGAAGTGCCTGTAGGTCATCTGATGAAGGAACTTCGGCTTTAGCTTTCTGTGATGTCTTTGCAGGCTTATCCTTCACTTCGTTAGATGTTACGGATTTCACCTTGCCCTGC
>CAZRSL010000104.1:0-7822 GCA_964602785.1 uncultured Prevotella sp. | reverse complement strand
GTCGTGAAACACACGCACCTGAAACGTGCGCGTCTACCAATTCCGCCACCTGGGCCTAAATCCTCCAATCAGGATTGTTTCAAATTATCAAAGCGAGCGGCAAACGGGACTCGGACCCGCGACCTCGACCTTGGCAAGGTCGCGCTCTACCAACTGAGCTATTGCCGCATCGTAAAGCCCGAACCGTCGGGCACATTTCTCTAAATGCGAGTGCAAAGGTAATGCTTTTTTCTGAACCCACAAACTTTTCAGCTATTTTTTTAATAAAATCGTGAAAAGGCTGATGGCATTCCCTTTTCCACGCTCTGCTTGGACGGAGTTTGCTGCCGTCCAAGCAGAGAGATGGAAGTCCCACTACCTCAGTGCGGCCTTGATCTCGTCGACAGTGCCATCGCAAGACGCTGGTTGAAGTCTCAACAGGTGGCACAAGAGCGGATAGACTGTGGTGTTGCTGAAGTGGCCCACATCGGCATGGCTGAAGCTGGGACCAGTGGCACGAAACACGGCGTGCATGTCGACCATGGCGGGATCCCAGCCGTGGGTGCCGCCGCTCTTGGTCGGCTCGTCCTGGAATATGAACCCGATGTCGGGCACCGCCACCACATCGCCGATGTTGGGGTTGTCGTTGTAGTGTAGCCGCGCTGGCACATCAGCCTTCTTCCACGCCCTCAGATTGTCAACTTTCTGCAACGCCGCCACAATCGAGTCAGCCGCGGCGGGGCTTGTGGCGTAGATGTTGGCAGGCAGGTTGCCCTCTATCAGGCTTATCCACTCAGGCTTCAAGTAGTCTGACGGACGAATGACGTGTGTGCTTAGCACATAGCTCATGCCATGGTCGCTCACCACGATGAAGTCGACCGACCGCTTTTCCCGTATGCCACTATATATGCGGTGCAGCACCGAGTCCTCGTGCTGCATCGCCCACCGCGTCTCCTTGGCCTGCGGGCCGAAGTTGTGGCCGTTGCCGTCAGGTTGCTCAAAGTAGGCCATGATGAGTGTGGCACCGTCGGGATTGTTCACGGCCTCAACTATCTTCTCCTCCCTTTGCGTCTCTGTGAGGTGCTGGGTCTCGTAGTCGTACCACTCGTCGGGGAACATGCCGCATATCTTCACGTCGGAGCCGGGCCAGTGGAACACCGCCGTACTGACCCCTTGCTTCTTGGCCGTAACCCAGATGGGCTCGCCGCCCCAATAGCGCGGGTCGTTCTTGGTCTTTTTGTTCGACAGCGAGAACTCGCCCCCGTAGGCTCTGTGGTAGAAGCTGTTGGCTATTATGCCGTGATGCTCCGGCCGCAGTCCCGTGGCCAAGGTGTAGTGGTTGGGAAAGGTCTTCGACGGGAAGCTCGGAATGAGCGATCCGCTCACGCCCGCCGAGGCCAGGGAGTCGAGAAACGGCGTGTTGTACATCTGCGGATAGTCCCATCGGCATCCGTCGAGGCTGATAATCACAACTCGGTGGCGCGCCGACACAACGAGCGCGGCGGCCAGAAGGAATAGGGTCAGTAATGCTCTTTTCATATTATTATATGTGGTGATAGGGTTCGCCATTTATTATTGTGCAAGCGCGGTAGAGTTGCTCAGCGCATATCAGCCTGACCATCTGGTGACTGAACGTGAGCCGGGAGAGCGACAGCAGTTCATCGGCCCGCTGGTAGACGTCTTGAGAGAAGCCGTAAGGCCCGCCGATGACCAGCAACAGCCGCCGCGTCGAGTTTTTCTTCTTCTCGAGCCATGCGGCCAGCTCCACGCTCGAAAGCTCCTTGCCGCGCTCGTCGAGCAGCACAACCGTGTCGCCACTGTCTATCCGCGACAGTATCAGCTTGCCTTCGGCCACTTTCTGCTGCTCTGTGCTCAGGTTCTTGGTGGTTTTCGGCTCTGGTATCACCGCTATGTCGAACGGCATGTAGTGGCCGATGCGCTGCCTGTAGTCGTCAATGGCTTGCTGGTAGAGCCTTTCGCGCGTCTTGCCAACCAGTATCAGTTCAGTCTTCATAGTTCTCAAGCCTCATCGTTTGCCTAATTCAGACCAGTGTGGTGTGTAACAAATCGAGAAACATAAGCCGTGTGTTGATGTTGCCTTGATTTGCTTGGGTGGCGTTTATCTCATCTTCTTCCGAGGCATACAGATATTTAAAACCATTCCTCTCATAGAAAGACAGGACATCAGGCTTGTTGTAGGCATCGACTACAAGAAATCGGCAGCCGGTCTTGTTATCATCATCCAAAAACCACATTTTGATAAAGTTCACCACCTGCCGGCCTATCATTAATTCTTTACCTTGAAAGTCGCAATTAACTCCAAGCCTTCCGATAAGAACTGCGGGGTAAGTTCGCAAGTGCTTTAGTCCAGGTATCTTACGCTGAACCCGATTAGTGGAATTCTTAGGTATAAACGTTGTCTTTATGCTGTCGTTAGAAACAGTGAAAAAGGCAACAATACGGTAATGCTTAGGGATAGCTTCAAGAAAAACGTATGTCTTGCCCAAATGCTCTTTGGCATAGGGCAACGCCAGATTATGAAAGAAATCGTCAAGGTCGCCGTCGCCACAACTGAAATCTAAAGAACTGATTTCTTCAGTCAGCTCAACTCTGACGCAATTCTGACTTATATCGAAGGGATAATCCGTCATACTTGGCGGTCATTTGACAGCAAAATTGCGCGACCTTTCCTCCATAGCCTTGAAAGCCGCCTTCATCTTGTCGGGAATCTGTGTCAAAGGCATACCCTTGGCTTCCTCAACCAAACGGTTGAAGTAGTCTGCATCCCTACCCGTCAATACAGGTATGTTTTTTATCGCTATTGCCATATTCTCTCTTTTTTTGCAAAGGTAACCATTTGTTTTGATAATACAAATATTAAAGTTGATTTTTGTTGTAATCAACTAAACATTTGCAGAATGCCAGAGGCAGATGCTCAGCTGTTCTGTCAGACATTTGCCCTCAGCCTATGTGCTCGCCCTTCAATCATCTGCATTAGCCGACTTGTAGTCGTCCTTCCTCTTAGGATTCATGGGGAACCAACCCTTCAGCACCCTCTTCCGCTGCGAGAACAGCTCGCCGATGCCCCAGAGCAGCGACGCGCCGGCCACGCCGAGCAACGCGCTCACAAACAGGTCGGCCACAAAAAGCGCCGCCACGCAGCACGCCACGCCGCCCACGAGCAGCAGCCACCACAGGCGCGTGCCACTGTAGTATTCCATTTTTATTACCACCGGGTGCATAATCCCGATGATAAGGAAAGTGCACACTGCCAGCAGCACCCCCTCGAAGTTCAATTCCATATCTCTGTCAATTCTGATTAAAACGGTTGCAAATTTACAAATTTTATGCTAATGTGGCGCATCGGTTTCAAAATAATTGCCTAACTTTGTGGCATAATATACATTAAACCTTATTATTAAACTACTACTCTTATGGAAAATAACACAGAGTTGATTGCCCAGTGCGAGCAGAAAGCGAAACAATGGCTTTCGCCAGTTTTCGACGAGAACACACGCAAGGACGTTCAGGCCATGCTTGACAACGAAGACAAGACCCCGCTGATTGAGGCCTTCTACAAGAACCTTGAGTTTGGCACCGGAGGCTTGCGCGGCATCATGGGCGCGGGCTCCAACCGCATGAACATCTACACCGTCGGCATGGCCACGCAGGGCTTCGCCAACTATCTGAAAATCAACTTCAAAGACCGCAAGGAAATCAGTGTTGTCGTTTGCCACGACTGCCGCAACAACAGCCGCCTCTTCGCCGAGACCGTGGCCGACATCTTCTCTGCCAATGGCATCAAGGCCTATCTCTTCGACGACCTGAGGCCCACGCCGGAGTGCTCCTACGCCATCCGCCATCTTGGCGCTCAGGCTGGTGTAAACATCACCGCGAGCCACAACCCGCGCGAGTACAACGGCTACAAAGCCTACTGGGAGGACGGCGCACAGGTGCTGGCGCCCCACGATGTAGGCATCATCGACGAGGTGAACAAGGTGAAGGTGGAGGACGTGAAGTTCAAGGGCAACAAGGATCTGATCCAAATCATCGGCGAGGACATCGACGAGCCCTACATCCGTCAGATACGCACCATCTCCATCGACCCGGAGGTGATCCACCGCCAGCACGACCTGAAGATTGTGTACACTCCGCTCCACGGCGCAGGACGCGTCATCATACCGCGCTCGCTGGCTTATTGGGGCTTCGACAACGTGCATTGCGTGCCTGAGCAGATGATCAAGGACGGCAACTTCCCCACCGTGGTGCGCCCCAACCCGGAGTTCGCCGAGGCTCTGACACTCGGACTGCGCGACGCCAAGGCTCTCGACGCCGACATCCTCATGGCCTCCGACCCAGACGCCGACCGCGTGGGCATGGCTTGCAAGAACGACAAAGGCGAGTGGGTGCTCATCAACGGCAACCAGACCTGCCTCATCTTCCTGTGGTACATCATCACCAACCGCAAGGCCACTGGCAAGCTGAAACCGACTGACTTCATCGTGAAAACCATCGTTACCACCGAGGTCATCCGCAAGATTGCCGAGAAGAACAAGATAGAGATGCGCGACGTCTACACTGGCTTCAAGTGGATAGCTCGCGAGATTCGCCTCTCCGAGGGCAAGCAGCAGTACATCGGCGGCGGTGAGGAGAGCTACGGCTTCCTGGCCGAGGACTTCGTGCGCGACAAGGACGCCGTGAGCGCATGCTCGCTGCTGGCTGAGATTTGCGCCTACGCCAAGGACAAGGGCAAGACCCTCTACGACCTGCTCATGGACATCTACATGGAGTATGGCTACTCGAAAGAGTACACCATCAACGTGGAGCGGCCGGGCAAGAGCGGCGCCGACGAGATTCAGCAGATGATGCGCAACTTCCGCGCCAACCCGCCGAAGGAGCTGGGAGGCGAGAAGATCACGCTCTGGAAAGACTACCAGACGCTGGAGGCCACCGACGCCGAGGGCAACAAGACCAAGCTCAACATGCCCGAGACGAGCAACGTGCTGCAGTGGTTCTGCGCCGACGGCACCAAGGTGAGCGTGCGCCCGTCGGGCACCGAGCCGAAGATCAAGTTCTACGTCGAGGTGAAGGACAACATGAAGTCGGCCGACGACTACCGCCGCTGCGAGGCCGACGCCACAGAGCACATCAAGAAGATAGAAGAGGGCCTCGGACTCAAATAAAGTCCTACTCCCCCGTCATGTTAAAATCCACTGCACAGCCGCAAGGCCACGTGCAGTGGATTTTTTTATCGATGAATTCCCTCACTCACCATTCAATCACCTGTGTTTGTCTTTAAAGCCGCTTCCATCAAGCTCCCTCGACCGTTGCACTTTCAGGCCGCCAAAGAGGCTCTTTTCGCATAGTGTCCCCTACCAGAGGGGGGGGGATGGAGATGGGCGATATTGTGCCCCCATAAATAATATTCGACAAATTATAAAGAAAAAACTATCACTTTACTTGCAACTATAAAAAATATTGACTACATTTGCAGTCGAGTAAAGAGTTTTTGACTCATTAGCTCAAATCTTTGATGGAATTGAGTCTTAAGCAAAAGTCTACGTGTAGGCTATAGCGACAGGCTCAGAAGGACGTTACGAACGTAATCTTCTACAGTCAAACTTCGCAAAAATTGATTTATCCAGAAGATACGGCAACGAAACGTCCATGTTAAGTGTATTATCTCTATGCCCTTTTAAGGGGGGGTATACTGTATAGTATTTCTTGACGTGGGCTTGTCGCGTTGCTTATCCTGGATAAAGGCAATGCGAAGGCCTGGCTGTGGGATAAGCAAGTACTGACTCCCACGTCTTTTTCATTTCCGATTATTAAATAATAACGAAGCTGGGGAGCTCGATAGATCTTATATTAGAACTATGTTAGAACAGCAAAGCAAGTCAAGCACAGTGTATGATTACAATGGCTTAAATAATGACCTGATTACTCTTGCCAAGTTCTTAATCCTCTACGAATCAGAAATAAGAGGATTGAAAGAAGAGGGCGAGTTGCAGAATATCAGTCCGGAAGCATATCGTATTTTTGAGCAAGAAATAGATCCTTACATTAGTAAAGTTGAAGGAAGAAAAGAAATTGACAATTGGGAATGTCAAAGGTACGAACAGAAACTAATATATGCCAGCATTAATGTTGATTTAATATTAGCTCTCTGCAAACACTTACGCGATGCGTTTTGCCACAATCATCTAAAGAAAGAGGATGATTTGATCTTCATTAAAGATATTAATATCAGAAATAAAAAGGTAACAGCCATAGGCTTCTTGCCATATAATTCAGTGATAAAGTTTTTATCGCAGCTTGTTGCTGATACCGAGGACAGTCTTAACAAACAAGTATAAATTATGAGAAACTTTTATTTGAAATTAAGTGTGTGCCTTTTCTTGTTGGCGTTAGCTTTACCATCGTTTGCAGAAGAGGGAGTAGTTGTAGTGCTTACGAATGGCAACACGGTTGGATTCGCTTTCAGTGAAAAGCCTGTAATTACAACAGGCGAGAACCTGTTGCTTAGCACTCGTTCTGGCAAGCAAGTGAGTTATGATTACTCAAATGTTCGCAAAGTCTTCTGGGGAGGCGACTTCGCCACTGCAATTGAAAAAGTCAAGAGCAAGAATTCACAACTTGTGAAGTTCAAAATTAATGGTAACAACATTGAAGCTTTAGGACTTCCTCGTGGTGAGCGAGTGGCAGTCTATACTGTCAATGGCTCCTTGGTTACGTCTGAAACATCCACTTCAGACAACAGCATTGTAACATTGCATCTACCTTACAACCAGCACGCCGTATACATTATCCGCACAAGTACTGGCGTTAGCTATAAATTCATCAACCGATAACCAAACTTAAAAAATTAATAAAAATGAAAAAGATTTTCACTTCTTTGCTGCTCCTGACGTTAGCAGTCTCGATGTATGCACAAAACGAACAAAAGATGTATGTCTGGAAAAACGATACAGTAGACATTCAGACAACTTCTATGGTTGATAGTATTACTTTTTATTTGGATAATATCTTGACGTTTAGATCTGATGACCCTACGGATGTGTCAGACAATGGAGGCAAAATAAAGTTTCATATGGATCTGCAAGTTAACCTAAAGGATGGGCAAGTACCTGAAAAAGTGGGAACTTGCTATTCTAAGAAAAACAGAAATCCCACTGTCAACAATTATGTAACTCAATTGAATAACAAGTATGTCCATGCATATTGGACAACGACATTCAGTAAGCTAAAGTCCGGAACGACATATTATTATCGTCCTTATGCTATTCTCAATAATAAATATTATTATGGAGATGTTAAAGAATTTACCACCACAGGAACAAAACCAGAAGAAATACCAGAATACAAAGATCTTGGCCTAAGTGTCAAATGGGCTACTTGCAACCTTGGTGCAGAAGAGCCTGAAGAGAATGGCAAAGGATACGCATGGGGTGAGACGACATCAAAAGCCAGTTTTTCTTATGACAATTATAAATGGTATGCCGGAAATTCAGAGTATAGTAAATATAAAAATGAATATGACCAGCTTTCACTTGATTCAGAAGATGATGCTGCAACAGTAATACTTGGGGATGAATGGAGAATGCCAACGAAAGAAGAATTACAGGAATTAATAGATAAATGCTCATGGACACACACAACACAAAATGGCGTGTCTGGCTATCGTGTAAGAGGATCTAATAATATTTCAATATTCTTGCCCGATGGTTATTATTGGTCTTCGCTTCTTTCTACGGAGTATGATAGTCAAGCATCTGCTTTATATTTAAGTTCTCCTGTCTTTCCGATGTTGTAAATTCTTAAATAAAGAGCGTTGATTATCAAT
>CAZRSL010000103.1:0-7894 GCA_964602785.1 uncultured Prevotella sp. | reverse complement strand
TAAATACAATTCTACACGTAGGGGCATGATTTATCATGCCCGCCATTGGCAAAAGCGCAGTGTTTCGGGCATGATAAGTAGTCTCCTGTTAGTAAATACAATTCTACACGTAGGGGCATGATTTATCATGCCCGCCATTGGCAAAAGTGCAGTGCTTCGGGCATGATAAGTAGTCTTCTTGTTAGTAAATACAATTCTACACGTAGGGGCATGATTTATCATGCCCGCCATTGGCAAAAGCGCAGTGCTTCGGGCATGATAAATCATGCCCCTACGATTTCACAGCCATTGACTTTCAACGGATTATGCACTTCCGAAACTTGATTAAATAATCGGTTGAACAGCAATGATGGCCGCCACAGGGGCGGCCACTGCAAGTGAATGCTACTCCCGAGGCTTTTCGGCTCTTCCGACATTTGCTGATAATCATCGAAACCTGTGTGAGGGCACAACCACTGAATTGTGTAAACAAATCCGTGAAATATGTAAGTGCGGTTTCGGTTTTTATGATTATCTTTGCAGCAGAAAACACAAAAACACATCGACATTATGGACACAAGACTAAGTTTCACATTCCCAGGCCACACCGCCGTATTCTTCGGCGCAGGCCAGCTCAACACACTCCACACGCTGCCAATGCCGGGCAAGAAGGCGCTGGTGGTGATATCCAACGGCAAGTCGACACGCGCCAACGGCTACCTCGACCGCACGCTCGACCAGCTCCGTCAGGCTGGCGCAGAAACCGTGGTCTACGACAAGATACAGGCCAACCCCACTAAGCAGAACGTGGAAGAGGGCGCACAGATGGCCAACAACGAGGGCTGCGACTTCGTGGTGGCGCTCGGCGGCGGCTCGGTGATGGACGCGGCAAAGGTGATAGCCATCAACGCGGCCAACCCGGGCGACCTCTGGAACTACGCCGGCGGCCGCACTGGCAAAGGCCAGATGGGCAAGAACGCTCCCCTACCCTGGATTGCAATAACCACAACGGCGGGAACTGGCTCTGAGGTGGACTGCGCTGGCGTGATAACCAACCTGGAGACCAACGAGAAACTCGGCATCGGCGACCCACGCGACTTCGCCGTCTACGCCATCGTCGACCCCAACCTGATGATGACCGTGCCGCCAAAGTTCACGGCCTATCAGGGCTTCGACGCCCTCTTCCACTCGCTTGAGGGCTACGTGAGCAACCAGGCCAACCTCTTCTCCGACATGGTGCAGGAGGCGGCCATACGCAACGTGGGCCACTATCTGCCCATCGCCTACCGCGACGGCTCCAACAAGGAGGCGCGCGCCCGAATGGCTTTCGCCAACACCATGAGCGGCTACTCGATGGACACGAGTGCCTGCACCGCCGAGCACAGCATAGAGCACGCCATGAGCGCATACCACGAGCGGCTGCCACACGGAGCGGGACTGATCATGATCTCGAAAGCCTACTTCACCGCCGTGATCAACAAGCACGTCTGCGACGACCGCTTCGTACAGATGGCCCGTTTCCTCGGCAAGGAGGACGCCACAAGGCCGGAGGACTTCATCACCGCGCTGGTTGACCTGCAGAAGGCTTGCGAGGTGGACAACCTGAAGATGAGCGACTACGGCATCAAGCCAGAAGAGTTCAGCGACATGGCCACCAACGCCATCGAAGTGATGGGCGGCCTCGTGGCTTGCGACCGCCAGCCACTCTCCCACGACGAGATTGTGGAGATACTGAGGGAGTCGTATAAGTAGTTTATAGTTTTAAAGTTTTAAGTTTATAGTTTTAAGTTTATAGTTTTAAGTTTAAAGTTTTTAAGCTATACGTTTAGCTTTCATTCCCTATAACATCCAAGTGGCCGTCCCTTGTGGCGGCCATTATTGATGTTCGACATATATAAAATAGGTTGGGACATTGCTTAATGGCCGCCACAAGGGACGGCCACTACAATTGGCAGGGATAACGACCACAAACTATGAATAAAGTTTATAGTTTTTAAGTTTTAAGTTTATAGTTGAAAGTTTAAAGTTTTTAAGCTAAACGTCTATCTTTCATTCCCTATAACATTCAAGTGTAGTGGCCGCCCCTTGTGGCGGCCATTATTGATGTTCGACATATATAAGTAGGTTGGGACATTGCTTAATGGCCGCCACAAGGGACGGCCACTACAATTGGCAGGGATAACGACCACAAACTATGAATAAAGTTTATAGTTTTTAAGTTTTAAGTTTATAGTTCTAAAGTTTAAAGTTTTAAGCTAAACGTCTATCTTTCATTCCCTATAACATCCAATTGTAGTGGCCGTCCCTTGTGGCGGCCATTATTGATGTTCGACATATAATAGGTTGGGACATTGTTTAATGGCCGCCACAAGGGACGGCCACTACACTGGATGATTATAAGCTCGGAGCTTTAAGCTATAAACTTTAAAACTTTAAACTATAAACTATAAACTTTAAACTATAAACTTAAAACTTTCAATTATACACCACTTTCTTGCCATTTATAATGTATATGCCCGGCTTGGTGATGCTGTTCAGGCGGCGGCCCATGAGGTCGTAAATCACTGGGGCTTCATTAGTCTTGTCGGCCTGAATCTCGCTGATGCCCGTTGTGCTGGCCACGGCATACATGCAGTCGATGCGGCAGCGCATCTTCTTCTGCGTGTAGAAGTCGATGCGTATCTGGTCGCCCTTCTTCAGGCTGACGGTGTTCTCCATCGCGTGAATGAGCATGTTGCCAGTCTTGGTGCCCGTCCACGAGTCGACAAGCACATCGTTTATCGAGATGCCCATCCACGCCTGACCCGACGTCTCGTCGAAGAAGCGCACCTTGAGCGTGTAGTCGCCGTCGTCGCCATTCCAGATGCCCGTCATGGCACCGGGGCCGGCCTCGCCCACAGTTACAGAATCGTTGTAAGCCGAATACCACGAGCCGTCGGTGTGCTCCAGATAGGCGTAGGCGCTGCGTGCCAGGTGCTCCATCTCAGTGCGGCCCTTCTTGATGTAGCGTGCGGGAGCGGAGAACGACCACGTGTCGCCCTTCACCACGCTGCCATCCTTGGTCCGCGTGTCCACGCGCCAGTAGTAGGTCTGGCCGTAGAGCAGCGTGCCGGGGTTGAAGCTTGTTGTGGCAGTGGTGCCCGCAAGGTGGCTGTCGAGGTCGTCGGCAGAGGTTGAGAGGTAAACGTCGTAGCTCTGAGCGTCGAAAGCCCCACGCCAGTGGAGCGACATCGGGGTGGTCTTGGCGCTCTCCGACGTTGCGGCACGCAGCTGGGCATCGGTCTCGCCGTCGCGTGGTGTCGGCGTGAAGGCCTTGCCAGGCGCGGTAGTGAAGCGGTAGACCGGGCTCAGATATGCAGTGTCGGCTGTCAGAGCGCGCACCTGCCAGAAGTAGGTGGTGCTTGGCTGCAGGCTCACCGCGGCGGGGTCGGTCTTCTGCATCGCGTCGGCCGACGTGCCGAAGAAGACCTCCGCGCCCGTCATGCCCTCTATCTCGCTGTAGCGCAAGGTGATGCCAGTGCTGACGCCCGTGGCTCCGTTGCCCGGCCAGAGTATCGGCTCGTGCTCCAGCCCCTCCACCTGACCCACCTGATCGGGATAGATTGAGGCGATGGCCGACGCGCTGTCGACAAGGAAATCAGAGTCGTACCACTCGTCGGGATTGAAGTCGGTGCCCGTCGGCTGATATTTGAATGCAGTGGACAACGCCTTTGAGTAATGGCTGCCACGGTCGGCGATGAAGCCGCAGGAGGCGTCGTCGGTGCTCGAAGCGTACATCTGGCAGAAGGGATAGGGCGTGGAAGTGCCGAAGTAGTTGTTCTCCGACAGCACGCGGGCCTGGGTGTGGATGCCGATGGCGTAGGAGCCGATGTTCTGATAGTAGTTGTTGAACACGTGGCCCAGTCCGTAGCCGATGCGCGGGCAACGCTGGTCGATGCGCAGGAAGGCGTTGTGGTGGTAGGTGGCGCGGTTCTTGCCGTTGTCCTCATAGTGCATGGTGCCCGAGTTGAGCAGGCACGCCTTGTGGTGGTCGTGGACGTAGCAGTACGACACGGTCAGATAGCTGGAGCCGACGGTCAGGTCGATCAGTCCGTCCCAGTCCTCCTTGTCGGCCTCGTCCTGGCTGTAGACCTCGCAGTGGTCCACCCAGATGTGGTGGCTGTTGCGGCAGGCTATCGCGTCGGGGTCGGCGTGGTGGATGATTAGGTTGCGGATGATGATGTTCTGCTGGTTCTTCACGTCGAGGCCGATGCCAGCCAGCTCCGCGCCCTTGACGCCAACGATGGTCTTGTTGCTCACCACGCTTATCACGTCCTTGGTGCGGTTGAGACCGGTGCCCTCCATCTTGCCTTCCACTATAATGGTGTACGGGCCGGAGGCTTTGGCGTAGTAGGTCAGGCTGTCGCGCGATGTAACCCTGACCACCTTGCCGCCCATGCCGCCGGTGATGCCGTTGATGCCGTCGTTGAAGTTGACAAAGCCCACAGGGCCCGACTGCGCGTTGCCGCCGGCCAAGCCCAGTAACATTGATGTCGCTGTTGAAAGCGCCAATTTAAAGATTTGCTTCATTAGGTTCTTGCTTTTTATAGTTTTGTGCAAAAGTAAGCAAAAAGCGCGTCTGCGCCAAACCAAAGCCGAATATTACACCACTTTGGGCGGATTGTCCACTCTGTGGGGAGAATAATAGCTCCTAATAGGTACTATACTAAAACCCCGGTTTGCATCACATCATCGTAGAGTGGGCACCATCTGTCTTCAGCCATTAAAACAGGCTCTATAAGCACGCTTACCTCGTCAACGTCATGCCACAACCGCTTCGACAGATCCATTTTACTGCCATTGTAGGTTGGAACTATCACTGCCACGTCTATGTCGCTGTCAGGGTTGGCATAGCCCTTGGAATAAGAACCATACATAAGCACTTTTGGCTCAGTGGTAAAGTGCTTCTTTATCACTTGCTTGTATTGTCTGACGAGCTCGATGGCTTCGTCTTTGCTGAGAGTTGGTCTTTTATCCATTGTTGCAAGATGCGTGTTTCGTTTATAATGTTTCGGCAAGACTGCTTTGTAAGCATACGTGAAAGTTCCTCCTTGTCCTCTGGGTAACGTGCAGCGATGTTGAAGTTTGTAATGGTGTCCACAAAGTCTCGTTGCTCGTCGCTCATTTTCTCATACAGGCCACACCCTGTGGCCAACCGCTTATGATTGTGAGTGTAAGGGGGCAAATCATCACGAACGGCACTCCAATACGCCTTCAGTGTCTTTTCTATAACTTGATGACACATGAACGCCACATACAGCCAACGACCTCCGTTATATAGAGTTTCGGCCGTCTCAATGTCATAGTCGGCCAAATCGAGCCAATATGCTACAGTTCTTTCGCCCATAACCACGCTAATAATACGACTGCAAAGTTAAAGATAAATAATAAGATTTGCAAGAAAACTTATAAAATGATTATTCGCAATCATTCAAACAAGCGGCACGTTCTTTGTAGGAGCATGATTTATCATGACCGTCTGAGGCGGCAATTGCAGATTGCAGATACACATAAATATAAAAATCAAACCTCCACCACTCTCCCAAACTCAAAGCTGTTCCACTTGTTCTCGCCCCGAAACACGTAGCCGAGCTGGTTGCTCACCACGCGAGTGCCACCCAAGTAGACACCGAAGTTGGCGTGGGAGTGGCCATACACCCAAACGTCGATGGGCGATTGGCGGATGTAGCCTGTCAGGTCGACGGCGAACGCGCTGAGCAATTGGCCGTCCTTTATCGTGCGCAGCTTGGGTGGCGAGCAGAGCAGCGTGGGCACATGGTGGCTCACCACCACCCTCCGCCGCGCCCGGCTCCCGGCCACGGCCTGGCGGACGAAACTGAGGCAGCGGGCGTGCTCGGCGTTGTAGTCGGCAGTGGTGAGCTGGTGGCCGCCGAAAGTGATCTTGTGGAAGTCGTTGAGATATGTGTTTATCAGCCTCTCCTGCTCGGGCGGAATGTGCGACCACAGCGTGGTGAGGATGAAGTCGACGTCGCCAACCCGGACCACGCGGTTGTGGTAGTAGCCCACGTTGCCTGCCAACTTGTACTCCCACGAGCCGCCCCCCGCGGCCATGTCGCGCCCGCCGTAGAACTCGTGGTTGCCAGCCACCATGAGCACCTGCTCGAAGTGGTCGGCCGCCCAACTGAGGAAGGGCGACCGCTCCATCGCGCCGTCACCTATATATATAATGTCGCCAGCCAGCACAAGCACGTCGCCCACGGCTTGCAGCGGCTGATGGCTCAAGAATTCGGCGTTGTCCTTGAACTCCAAGTGCAAGTCCGACATGTATTGTATTCTCATCGGCTCCGCGCTGTTGTCTGATATACTCACTTCGTAGGGGGTGCATCAAAAATCTATAAACAGGCAATTAAGAGAGTTCAGCCTAGATTTCTCCCACTGCAGGGGCCGTGCCTTGTGCCGGCCCTAATTAATGTTCGACCTATTAAAAAAAGCGGTAAGGACATTGTTTTAGGGCTGGCACAAGGCACGGCCCCTGCAGTGGATTACCGTTCATAGCATAGTCTATGACGGACAAGATTAATTGTGATTGCACAATATTTGAATTATGATACACCCTCCTCGATAGGGAGTGAAGTCTTATTTTATGTATTCCACCTTGCCCTCGTCCCTCGGCTTGGCCTCCGGCTGCTCGTCTGGGTAGCCCACGGCGATGATGAAGCTGACCTGGTAGCCCTCGGGCAGGTTGAGCCGGTCGAGGTAGGGCTTGCAGTCGGCGCTCGTGTTGAGGAAGCGCACCGGCCCGCCCAAGCAGCACGTGCCGAGACCCATCGACTGGGCCGCTATCATTATGTTCTCGCCCAGCATGCCAGCGTCGAGGGTTGACTTGCCGCCGGGCGTGGCCACGCAGATGATGTTGGGCGCGTTGCGGTACATGTTCTTGAAGTTCTGGTCGCGAGCCACCATGTCGGGGTTGGCCTTGCGGAAGAGGGCTGTGGTGCCGTCGATGAAGTCCTTGCTCTCCACCACCCTGACGGCCCACTTCTGGCTGTTCATGCCGTTGGGCGCGTTGATGCCGCACTCGGCCAACAGTTGCAGCTTCTCGTGCTCCACGGGGCGGTCGAGATACTTGCGCACCGAGCGGCGGGCCATGATCGCGCCGACCACGTCGTTGCCCTGCCTCACGCCCACGGCCTTCGGCGTCCAAGCGTTGAAGAACCTGAGCACCTTCTCCTTGTTGTAGCCCTGCCCCTCCTCAAGGAAACTGGAGTCCTGAGTGTGGAGCACGCGCCCCTGCTGGTCCATCACCACAAACACGGGGAAGCCGAACCGCCGCGGATTGCCGAGCCGCGCCATCAGAGCCTTGGCCTTGTCGCCGCCCTTGCGCGGGTCGTAGTTGACGTGCAGGTAGATGAAGTTGTCGGCGATGACCTTCGCGATGTCGTTGTCCTTGCTGATGAAGTCGGCGAAGCGCAGGCACCACGGGCACCAGTTGCCGCCCACCTGGCACACCACAAACTTCTCCCCGCTATCGGCCCGCGCCTCAGAGAGAGCCCTGTCTATCTGCTCCATCGGGTCGATGGTCTCGTCGTACACTTTCTTCAGCCCCTCCTGGGCGTTGGCCACAAGCGCCGACAGCGTCAGCGCCACGGCCATGATCATCTTCTTCATCATGGGTAAAAAACTTTATAATTTCCTCCGCAAAGGTAGAAAAAATAATCGAATAACCAGCATCGCCGCAGCGCAAGTTTCCATTATCCCAAATCGGTCATTAGGAAGCGTCTTTCAAAAAATGATGCCGGAGGCATCACCGCTCCATAACCGAGGGTGCTTGCACCCTCGGTAAGTGGAATGTCTATTCTTCGACCCTATCGGGGTCGCCGCACTTGCACATCTTCACAACTCCCTGACACAGAGG
>CAZRSL010000102.1:0-8017 GCA_964602785.1 uncultured Prevotella sp. | reverse complement strand
ATTCACCGTTCTTGGATAGAGAGTGACCAATCCACGGAAAATATCCGCTGCGCCATAAAAACGTTGCCCCGTTATTACCCACAATGAAGAAGCAACCTAACAAGACAACCATTGAACTATCTGGGTAATCTTTTGGGGAGTGTGCTATCAGTTAAAAAGCCTGGCATCTTTCGGGCATCTTCCCTACTGAAAGCCAGGCCTCAAAGTGCTTATTATCCGTTTCCGGACGGGAGACATGTCCTGTTCTTCCTTATTAATTGTAGTTTGTCATTGTCAAGAGAGAGCTAAAGGGCGAGGCGCAAGCCGAGGTTGTTGTTGCGGTTGTTGGGCGTGTTGTTGTTACGGTTCGACACGCGGCAGTTCCTGGCGTTGTTGTTCCAGCTGCCGCCACGGTTCACGCGGTTAGAGCCCCTGCGGATATATTCCCGGTATCATTGCTGTTTTGTATACGAAATCTGAAGCGTCAGCTTTATTTACGAAAGCGAAAAGACATTGTGCCCTCGCCGCATATTTTGATTGGTCTATGTCGTGCTCGCACAACGCATTCCGCAGATTTACCATCTTCTTCCTGAACCTGTGCTTGCTGCGACCATTGAGTCGTAAGCCAGATGGATAGACCACATATCCCAGAAATGAAAATCCTTTATGACAGTTGTTCAACACCATGGGATGAAGAGAGATTTTGAGGCTTCCTCTTAAGAAAGTTGCGTATTCATACACCAATTTTTTCAAGTGTTCTTTGTCGTTATCAAAAAGCAACACATCGTCCATATATCTTACCATCGCTGGTACTTGCATTATCTCTTTGGCATAATGGTCGGCTACGGCAAGGTAGTGGTTGGCGAAGTATTGACTTGTCAGATTGCCGATGGGCAGTCCGCGTTGAGGCTTTGTGGCATAGCTGTCGATTATGTTACGGAAATAAAGGAGCAGCTGCTTATCTTTGAACAGTCGGCACAACTGCTCTATAATAACGTCATGATGAATGGAGTCGAAGTATTTGCATACGTCGAGTTTTGCAAACCATTTATAATGATAGGCAAATGTTTCTGCCCTTTCCAATGCCTTGTACGTCCCTTTACCAATACGGCTGGCATAGCTGTCATAAATCTGGAAATGGTCAAAGACAGGATGGCATATTCGCATCATGGCATGGAATGCCACGCGGTCACGAAAGCTGGCGGCGCAGATGACTCGTTCTTTCGGGTCATAGACGGTGAAGAAATGGTAGGAACCAAGACGGTAACAGCCACTGAGCAAATCATCATGTAAGCACATGATGTTACTATCCAATTGCTCTCGGAAGGCTGTCACGGCTTTGTCGCCAGCTTTCCCTCTTGCAGCTCTCAGAAAAGCCTCTTGCAGGTTGTCAATGGCGGCTATCCGAGGCATCAGATTGCCCACTCTCTTCACCATCTTTCACTTCATAAAAATATTTCACGTATTCATTGAGCCTTGACGGCGCTACGCCTTTGACGCTTTTTGCTGAGTCCTCGCGCAGCTCTGGCTCTTTGGCAAGTATGGCAAGCTCGGCATCGGTGAAAACCATATAGGCTGGTATCGATTTTTGCTGGGCAATGTCGCGCCGAATCTTCCTGAAGTACTCGAAGCGTTGCTTCTCTTCCTCATTCATTTCCCTTGTCACGTCCGCCTTGTCCTTGCGATTGGCGGGAGCACTGTTTGGCGCATAGTCGGCATACTCTATGAAAATCGCCCAGTAGCCACCGTTGTCATCACAAAAGTGGCGTTCCACCTGCAAAACACGATGCCCCCGCAGGAAGCGGTTAACTTCTTCCTCCAAAGCCGTGTCCCCAAAGACTGGGATGCTGTATATCTTTATCTGCATATCGTTGAAATTTACAAAATATTCCGCAAAGCGGAGCTTGCGGCTCTGGCAGCCTTTTTATTGGCCGCCTCCGCTCGCAACTCTCCGCTTTGCTCCATATCTCTTCTTTGGCTCTTCCGACATTTGGTGTGCTCACCTATCTCAATGACCCTACAAAGTTAGTGTGATAATAGTAGGCAGCTGATAAGGCAGGAGGCCTCAAGGCATCGTGCTCAAAATGTCGGAAGAGCCACATTTTTCCGACGGAGCGGCATTTGTGGGTGGCTATGTTGATTTGCGTTGGCAAGTTTGCCTGCTCACACATTCCCCAAGAAGACGTGGGCGATGCCTTCCTCGTGGGCTATATGGCGGGCGAGGCGGAGGGTGGAGATGGGCGTGGGCGGCAGGTTGGAAAGTTTGTGGCGGGGGAAGAAGCGCGAGAAGTGGAGGGGCTGGTTTGCAAGGCCATTGGTGGCTATCCAGCGACACAGGGCACGCAGCAGGTCGGGCGAGTCGTTCACCGTCGGGATGACCAGGTTGGTCAGCTCCACCCACACGCCAGCCTTGTGGAGCGAGAGCACCGTGTCGAGTACGGGCTGCAAGTGGCACCCGTTGAGGCGCATATAGATGTCGTCGCTCATCGACTTTATGTCGATGTTGGCGGCGTCAAGATGTGGCAGCAGGTCGGCCAGCGCGTCTTGGCTGACGTAGCCCGCGCTGACGAGTATGTTCCACAGGCCGTGCTGATGGGCCAGTCTGGCCGTGTCGATGGTGTACTCCATCCACGTGAGCGGCTCGGTGTAGGTGTAGGCTATGCCAGGCAAGTGGTGGCGCAATGCAAACCGCACCACGTCGTCAGGCATGAGTCGCATGGTGGGCACGTCGCCAGGCCGCGCTTGCGAGATGTCGCTGTTCTGGCAGTTGAGGCACCTGAGATTGCAGCCCGTGCAAGCTATTGACAGGCAGCGTGTGCCAGGATGGAAGCCCACCAGTGGCTTCTTCTCTATCGGGTCGTCGGCTATGGCGCAAGGCAGCCCGTAGACGTCGCTCACGAGCACGCCGCCCTCGTTTCTCCGGCTGCCACAACGGCCACGCCACCCCACCCCGATGTGGCAGTGGTGGGGGCATAGTGTGCAACTGACGCTGCCATCGGCAAGCCTTTCGTAGTATCGACACTCCATGGGGAATTAATAGTTTGCCTAATGGGCATAATAGGCCTATTATGCCTAATATGCCCATTAGGCCTAAAAACCTCCTTACTCCTGAAACACTATCGCCCTATACGTATAGAGCTCGGCGGTGCGCCATCCGTCCCACCCGAGACCGGCCTTGTCGCGCGAGCAATGGCCGAAGAACTCCTCACGCGTCCAGTCTACCTCGTCGGCCACCTGCGACAGGAACGTGCCGCTGCGGTAGCCCTTGCGTATGAGCAGTCCGTCGCGGTGGAGCTGGAACTCGTCGATGGAGTTGATGCGGCGCAGCGGAGTAAGCACCGATATTTCTATCCTCACCTTCGGCAACTCGGCGAGCGTCAGACGGGGGAAGCGGGGGTCTTCGAGAGCCGCGGCCCGGGCCATCTGGCTCACCACCGAGAGCAACTGCTCGTCGTCGCCGATGTGGCCGATGCACCCGCGCAGCCGTCCACCGATGGTGAGCGTTACGAAAGCACCGCAACGCGTCAGCTCGGTGGCCGAGCCGCCTGTGGGGTGATAACTCTGCCCGTTCAGTGCCGCCTCGATGCAGGCACGCGCCACACCGAGCAGATGGCTCTTGTCGGCGTCGGTGAGCGCGAACTGTGGCTCGACCTTGCGCTCCACCACGATGGCGTTGTAGCCCACCACACGACGGCGGCCAGCCTCCTTGACGTAGCCCGAGTTGGCATAGGCCACACTGCTGAGCTTGTAGCCCCCGTCGAGCATGTAGAGCAATGTGGTGATGGGATATTCGCCACACGCGCTGGTCTGCAGGTTGCTGATGCCGAGCTTCTCGTTCTGCTGCAGCCGACGGATGAACTCCTCCGGCCGCCCCGTGAGTATCGCCTGGCACGTCAGACTGTCCACCCGGCACGCGTCCTCATACGACGGGTAGTGGCTGAAGTCGCTGCTCACCACAAACAGGTTGCGCTCGTTGAAGTAGGGCTTCAATGCGGTGGCCAAGCGGCGCAGGTGGGCGGTGTCGGCAGTGCTCACGATAATGGGCACTATGGGCGGCATCCGGTCGCCCAGCCTGACTTGCAGCAGTGGCAGCTCCACCTCAAGGCAGTGCTCGCGGTCGTGGGCTTTGGCGTTGTAGCCGAAGAGCGGCTCAGCCTGGCACAGCCGCCGTCCCAACGCCGTGTCGACAGGCACGAGGCCCAAGGGGGTGGCGTAGGCATCGTTGTGGGTGTTGACCGACGCGCCGCCTATCCACACATAGTGGCTTGGGCCAAGCAGGAAGATGTGGTCGTAGGTCTTAGAAGTGTCGATGGCGGCGAAAGCCTTGCACGCCACCTGGGCCGAGAACACGTAGCCGGCATGGGGCACTATCACCGCGGCCAAGTCGGGGAGTGGCTTCTGGTCGGAGCAATGGGCATAGTAGCCCTCCACCTCAGCCCGAAGCTTCGAGGGCGATGACTGGTAGAAGCTGCCGGCGTTGGCCGCCGGACGCACCTGACTGAACATTGTTTGCGTCATGGCAAAAAGGAATAAAAGAGTTATACACCTTATCATTCGGCAAATATACAAAAGAATGTTGAATGATGAGTGGAGAATGATGAATTTTTTAGCCGACATTGGCCATTGGAGCCACAGGTGGAAATATTGCAAACAGTATCACGGGTTCAAACGGCCTCCTTCATCATCGTACCTCGACCGGTTTTCATCTTGCCTCAGCTGTTTCACTTTCCTGTCACAGCTGTTCCACTTATCTGCCTCAGCTGAGACAGATAAGTGGAACAGCTGAGGCACGATTGCAAAAGAGGCTCTTTCAGACCGTCATTAGTATTATTCATGATTTCAAATCAATGTAAATGAAATGCCCACTTGTAGTGGCCGTTCCTTGTGGCGGCCATAAAATAATGTCGCGACCGCTTGAATAAACAGGTCGAACATTAATAATGGCCGCCACAAGGGCGGCCATTACAAATGGATACTATCTATGAATAATGCAGATATGCATCTGCCATCACCTCTACAGTTTCACTATCAGGTAGTTGCTGACGCTCCAGAACGTGGCCGGGTCGCTGATGTGGAGCGTGGTGGTGCCGTCGGTGTTACCAGTGATGGTGTAGCTGCTGGCGGGCATCTGTGTCATGATCTTTGGCGACGAGGAGTTGAGCTTCACGTCGTTATACTTGCGGATGTCCACCTCCTGGAAGCCTGTGGCTGTCAGGTTCTCCACCTGCACCTTGGCCTTCTTGAGGAAGCCGCCCTTGATGAGGCCCTTGTCCTTCAGCTCCTTCGATGTGCCAATGAACACGTAGCCCTTGTTCAGCTCAGCGTCCTGGGTGCTGATCACAGTCTGCTGCTCGGCCACCGTCTGCTTCTGCGTCTCTATGGTGCTGGCCATCTCCTCGTTCGACGTTGTCAGGTTGGCCACGCTCTCGTTCAGCTTGGCTATGTCGGTGTTCTTCTGGTCGAGCTGCGCGTTCAGGTCGGCTATCTGGCGGTCCTTCTGGTCGAGCTCAGCCTTGTAGTAGGCTATCAGCTTCTTCATCTTCTGGCCATAGGTGGAGTTGTTGTCCTTCACCTGAGCCTCAAGTTCGGCAATGCGCTCGCGCTGGCGTTGCAGCAGCTGGCCGAGCGTGTTGAGCTGCTGGCGCAGCTGGGCCTTGTCGATGCGCTTTGTGTCGGTGGGCTGCTGAGCGCGGATGACGCCCTCTTGGGCTGAGATGCTGTCGAGGCCGATCGACATCACGTTGACGAAGTCGACCATCTGGCGCACGTCCTCCTGGTGCAGACTGTCTGCGGCGGCCAGCGAGTCGAGCTGGGCCTGCAGTTTGCTCGTCTTGTTGCCACACGAGCTGATGCCCATTGCCAGGATAAAGGCGGCAGCGAATGCCGCGAATGTCTTCATTGTCTTCATAATTTTAATGTTTTAAAAACTGACTTGTATGGCCGCAAAATTAGGAAAATAACGTCAATGGCCATATCAGTATGAACCCTATTTATTCTTTTTTAGTGATTGTTTATGGTTGTGTGGGAGTTGCGGACAATGTGGTGGCAATATGGGACATAAAGCAGTGGCCATTGTGAATAAAACCAGATAGAAAGTTGAGCGCTTTTCCTGTATGCAACATCCCGCTGAACTGTGAAAGCAATTTAAAGTGGTAAAAAAACACCGATAAAACTTTGCGATAACAGAAATATTGAATAACTTTGCGATTGTTAAGGATTTGTGAACAAGAACTGCCGCCAACCACGGTGGGCGATTGCGGATATTCGAATCAAAAAAAACATAATAATCTATTACAAAGATGGTAAGTAACAACATTCCCCAAGTGAAGCTGGGCATCATTGCCGTCAGCCGCGACTGTTTCCCGATTGCATTGAGCACGCAACGCCGCGAAAACATTGTGAAAGAATACAAGGGTGAGCTCTACGACTGCAAGATCACCGTAGAGAACGAACTCGACATGGAGAAGGCCCTCGCCGACGTGCGCGAGCGTGGCTGCAACGCCCTCGTGGTGTTCCTCGGCAACTTCGGCCCTGAGACACCGGAGACCGTGATAGCCCAGAAGTTCGACGGCCCCTGCATGTTTGTGGCTGCCGCTGAGGGCGACGGCGACATGGTGAACGGCCGTGGCGACGCCTACTGCGGCATGCTCAACTGCTCCTACAACCTGGGCATGCGCCACCTGAAAGGCTACATTCCTGAGTATCCCGTGGGCACCGCCGAGGACATCGCGAAGATGATAGCCGACTTCGTGCCTGTGGCACGCGCCATCATCGGCCTGAAGGGCTTGAAGCTCATCACCTTCGGTCCGCGCCCGCAGGACTTCTTCGCCTGCAACGCACCCATCAAAGGCCTCTATGAGCTTGGCGTTGAGATAGAGGAGAACTCTGAGCTCGACCTCTTGGTGAGCTACCGCCAGCACAAGGACGACCCGAGGATTCCCGAGGTGTGTGAGGACATGCGCAAGGAGATGGGCAAGGGCAAATACTATGAGGACCTGCTGGCCCGCATGGCGCAGTTCGAGCTGACGCTTCTCGACTGGGCCGAGCAGCACAAGGGCGCACGCAAGTATGTGGCCTTCGCCGACAAGTGCTGGCCCGCCTTCCCATCGGAGTTCGGCTTCGAGCCTTGCTACGTCAACTCGCGCTTGGTGAGCCGCGGCATTCCTGTGGCCTGCGAGGTCGACATCTACGGCGCCCTGTCGGAGTACATCGGCATGTGCGTCAGCGGCGACACCGTAACCCTGCTCGACATCAACAACTCAACGCCGAAGTACATCTACGACGAGGACATCGTGAAGAAGTATGGCGACAAGTACCGCCTGACCGACACGTTCATGGGCTTCCACTGCGGCAACACGCCGTCGTGCAAAATGTGCCCCAACCGCGCCATCAAGTACCAAATCATACAGCACCGCGTTCTGGAGACGGGCGACCCCGACTTCACCCGTGGCACACTGGAGGGCGACATCGCTCCGAGCAAGATCACGTTCTACCGTCTGCAGTGCGACAGCGAGGGACAGCTGCGCGCCTACATGGCCCAGGGCGAGGTGCTCGACGTGCCGACACGCTCGTTTGGCGGCATCGGCATCTTCGCAATCCCGGAGATGGGTCGCTTCTATCGCCACGTGCTCGTGGAGAAGCACTATCCCCACCATGGCGCCGTGGCCTTCGCCCACGTGGGCAAGGCTCTGTTCAGCCTCTTCCGTTATCTCGGCATCAAGGACATCGCCTACAACCAGCCGAAGGCTCTGCCCTACCCGACCGAGAACCCGTTTGAGTAAATCACGATTAATAACGGCATTTGCAAATAAACAATAAGGGGGTTGCACCTGATATGGGTGCAGCCCCTTTTTCATGTGCCTCATTCCGCATAAGCGAGGTCATAGCCTGTGTTCTTTACTCAATCGGAAGTCATGCAATGTCCTGTGATTAAACACATTCCAACATGGTAGGGGCATGATTTATCATGCCCGCCATTGGCAAAAATCGGCGCAGCGGATATTTTCCGTGGATTGGTCACTCTCTATCCAAGAACGGT
>CAZRSL010000101.1:0-8050 GCA_964602785.1 uncultured Prevotella sp. | reverse complement strand
GCGTTGCTTAGTGTGGGGTTATTGACACTTAAGCCTCTCACGAGGCTTTTCTGCCGATTGCGGATAATCATTTTTTTCTAACTTACCCGACAAGCAGCATAACGACGGTCCCAGCGAACACGATGAGGATGGCCGTGGGGCGGCGTGTGGTGGAGTAGAAGCCGAGACGGTGGCCAAGCTTCCTTGTGGCCATGGTGGCGATGGCCCATCCGAGCAACGCGCCGAAAAGAATGTCGCCCGGGAAATGGACGCCGAGATAGATGCGCGAATAGCACATCATGGTAGCGAAGAGGACGAGCACCAAGCGTGTCAGCCGGTCGCGGAAGATGGCGCAGAGCATCGTGGCGATGCACACGGTGTTGGCGGCGTGGCCCGACACGAAGCCGAACATGCCGCCACGGTAGCCGCCGACGTAGTGGAGCATCGTGCAGACCGTAGGGTCGTGGGATGGGCGCAAGCGACCGACGAGCGGCTTGATCACACTTGACGAGATCTGGTCGGACAACGCCACAAGAGCAACTATGCTGAAAGCCAAGACCAACTTCTGTCGCCACGAGCCAGTGTGGAAGCGCAAGACCGAGGCCAAGGCGACGATGGCAAGCGGAAGCCACGTGATCTTCTGTGAGTAGCCGTGCCAAAAGCTGTCAGCCGTGGCGCCGCCGGCGAAGTTGAGCACCAGCATGGCTTGATGGTCGGCGTGGTTGAGAAGTGTGATTACAAGTGGCATCGACTGAGCCACATAGCCCGCCCCGCACGCAAGCAGGAGCACGGCGCAGAGCCGCAGCGCATTGTCGCCCCACTGATAGCCTTGATGCAAAAAGGAAGTGTTGTCCATTACTTCGCCTGATTATGTTCACAACCTCAGCCAATACCTTCTCCCAATGCAGGGGCCGTGCCTCGTGCCGGCCCTCATTAATGTTCGACATCTTTTTAATAAAGAGGTTATGACATTGTATTCTATGGCCGGCACGAGGCACGGCCCCCTGCAATTGGATTGTGGTCTGGCGATGTTGTTATTTTTATGGCAAAGGTATGTGGCGATTTTGGAGAGAAACTGTAGAAATGGGCGGAATACAGAATGTCTACAGAATTGCAACTAAGTTTAACTTGCCTGTTGTGCGCAATGGACGATTAAGCTGTAACTTTGCAGTCAGAATGTACATAACGCTGATAATAGTGGGTCTCATTGCCGGCACGCTGTCGGGCTCGGTGGGTTTTGGCGGGGGAATGATTCTCCTGCCCGTGATAACCTATTTCTATGGCGTGGAGGTGGCCGTGCCCGTGTCGACGATAGCGCAACTGATGAGCAACCTGTCGCGCGCGCTGATGGGGTGGCGGCAGATAGAGTGGCGGCAGGTGGCGTGGTTCTTGGTGCTGGCCCTGCCTTTCACGGCATTGGGCGCTTTCGGCTTCGCTGTGGTCGACAAGGTGGTGATGACGCGCCTGCTGTGCGTCTTCCTCATCGTCTTCTCCATCATGAAGCTGCGGGGCAAGATGCACCTGCCCAAGAGCCGCGCCACAATGCTGGTGGGCGGAGGTCTGACGGGTTTCATCAACGGCATGCTTGGCATAAGCGGACCGCTGAGCAGCGCGGTGTTTCTGAGTTTGGAGTTGCAGCCCGTCAGCTACATAGTGAGCGAGGCCACGGCAGCGGCGGCAATGCACGTGGTGAAGGCTGTAACCTACGGCAAGTTCGACCTGATGAACTGGGAGATATTCCTCAACGGCCTCTTCATCGGGTGCGCCATGATGGCCGGCAACTTCATAGCGCTCCGCCTGATACGCCACGCCCGCAAGAAGGCATATCAACGCATTGTGGCCGCCGTGATGATAGCCGTGTCGGTGTGGCTCTTCGTGAGCGTGTAGAAGCTATCCTGCATTAACAGCATCCACTTGCAGTGGCCGTGCCCTGTGCCGGCCATAAGAAATGTTCGACATCTTTTACTTTATAAGGTTGGGACATTGTTTTATGGCCGGCACAGGGCACGGCCACTGCAAGTGGATGATGGAAGCATAGTGTAGGAGGGTGTATCAAAATGAGGCCGGAGGCCTCACCGCAAATTAACCCCGTCTCATCTTTGCGAATGCAAAGTGAGGCGGGGTCAACAGCTCATCTCTTAGAATCGACCCGTCGTAGGGTCGCCGCTCTGGCGTAAAGACTGATAATAAAGTGTTCAACAGCGGCGACCCTGCTCGGGTCGATGTTTCACTTTACACTATACCCCCACTCAGCCCTACGGGCATGAGTGGGGGTTACCTTGCGGTGAGGCCTCCGGCCTCATTTTGGTACACCCCCGTCATCAGCGAATTGGCAGAGAATAATGCAGGTTATACCAGTCGTACAGCCGGCTGATGCCTGTGGACAGTGGCGTTGTTGGCTTGTAGCCGAAGTCGTGCTGCAGGCGCGACGTGTCGGCGTAGGTGCGCAGCACGTCGCCAGGCTGCATTCCCATCATTTGCATGCGGGCTTTGCGGCCCACCACACTCTCTATTGTTTGTATGAAGTCCATCAGGCTGACGGGATGCTGGCAGCCGATGTTGTAGATGCGGCTCGGCACTGGCCCGGTCTGCTCTGAGTGGAGCACGAGGCTGATGCCGTGGGCTATGTCGTCGATGTAGGTGAAGTCGCGCAGCATCCGCCCGTGGTTGAAGACCTGGATCTCTCGTCCATGCACTATGGCGTCCATAAACTTCAGCGGCGCCATGTCGGGCCGTCCCCATGGGCCATAGACGGTGAAGAAGCGCAGGCCCGTGGTCTGAATGCCGTAGAGTTTGCTGTAGGCGTAGGCCATCTCCTCATCGCTCTTCTTGGTGGCGGCATAGAGGCTGACGGGCTGGTCGGTGGGGTCGGTCTCGTGGAACGGCACGCTGTCGCTCATGCCGTAGACGCTGCTCGAGCTGGCATAGACCAAGTGGGCCACGCCATTGTGGCGGCACGCCTCCAGAATGTTGAGGAAGCCCACGATGTTCGACTGCACGTAGCTGTAGGGATTCTCTATCGAATAGCGCACACCAGCCTGTCCGGCCAGGTTGCAGACGTGGGTGAACCGCTCTCGGGCGAACAGGCTGTCGATGCCCTCGCGGTCGGTCAGGTCGAGCTTGATGAAGCGGTAGGCTGGCAGCGTCAGGCTCCCGGTGGCCACGCCGTATTCCACGTTGCCGGCTCTGATGCCCGTGTCGCTGAGGCGGTCGTATTTCAGCCGTGGCGAGTAGTAGTCGTTGATGTTGTCGATGCCCACCACTTCTGCGCCCTCTGCGGCAAGCGCCTTGACGAGCTTGTGGCCGATGAAGCCAGCCGCTCCTGTAACCAATATCTTCATGCTGTATGTTTTTTGCTCTTGCGGTAGAGCACAATGTTGCGCGAATAGGTGACGAAGCCCACCGACTGGCCCACGATGAGCACGGGGTCGAGGCGGAACACGCCGTAGCTGACGATGATGCTGCACCCCACGAGGCTGATAATCCAGAAGCCAACGGGCAGCAGCGACTCATGGCGGCGGTAGCTGTAGTACCACTGGTAGATGAAGCGCAGGGTGAAGATGACCTGGCCCGCCGACCCCCACACTATCAGCAGCGGCGGCACAGAACCGTTGTGGAAGAAGCTCTCGACGAAGGCGGGCACGTCGTGGAGCATCATGCCGAAGGCGAGGAATGGCAGTGAGAAGATGACCACACGCCCCACGAGCGGCACACGGTGCCACACGCCCTTGATGTCGAGGTTCCAAATATAGATGTAGTAGGAGATGACCTGTCCGAAGATGATGGCGAAGTCGTCGCGCAGCCAGCCATAGACGAACAGCAGGATGCTGCCCGCCAGGCTGCATATCCAGTAGGCGTTGGGCGACACGCTGCGGCGGGCTCGCTCCGACAATATCCACTGTATGAGCATGCGGGCCGAGAAGAAACCTTGGGCCAGGAAACCGATGGCGTAGATGTAGAGCGGCGACAGTTGCATGATGGCAAGATTTTTTGTACTTATATCCACTTGCAGTGGCCGTCCCCTGTGGCGGCCATCATTAATGTTCGACCTATTTAAAAAGAGGAAAGGACATTGTCTTATGGCCGCCACAGGGCACGGCCACTGCAAGTGGGAGATTATTTCAGATTTGACTCGCTGACGGTGTATCTGATGTATCGCCGCTTCATCCAGCGGAAGGCGAAGCAATCGACCAGTGGGCCTTTCAGCCTGTTCCACAGATGATATTTCGACACACCCGCCACACGCGGGAAGTGGCTGACGGGCAGTTCCTTGAACCGTCCGCCCACCATCATCACCAGTGCTGGCAGGAAGCGGTGCATGCCGTCGAAGAATGGCAGCTGGTGGGCTGTGGCGGTCCATATCACCTTCAGCGGACAGCCCGTGTCGGTGGCCGTGTCGCCCGTCATGTGGCGGCGGAAGCTGTTGGCTATGCGCGACTGCAGGAGCTTGAACCACGAGTCCTTGCGCTTGGCCCTGATGCCCGACACGAGCTGATAGTCGCTGGCGAATGGCAACAGCAGGTTGAAGTCGCGCGGCGTGGTCTGCAGGTCGCTGTCGATGTATCCCGTCAGCCGGCTCTCCACTGTGTCGAAGCCCGCCTTCATTGCCGTGCTCAGGCCGTGGTTCTCCCGCGAGCTGATGTAGAAGAAGTCGGCGTTGCGGCGGCACATATCCTTTATCTTCTGCAGGCTGCCGTCGGTGGAGCCGTCGTTGACCATCAGCACGCAGGCTTTGACCGCCGCCTCTGGCAGGAATGCGGCCAGCTCGCGCTCCACGCGGTCCAGGTTGTCCTCCTCGTTGTAGACGGGCACCACGATGGTGAGTTCATAGTTTGCTGTATTGTTCATTTCTTCGGTTTTAACAGTGTTACATGGTTGATGAAGTCGGCGGTGTAGTGGCGGTCGCTCCGCGGATGCTTGTTGTCGTCGTAGGTGCCGATGGCCACAGTGTCCACCCGGACCAGCACCTGCGGCGGCAGCTCCTCGCAGGCCCAGCCATGGGAGACGATGGCGCAGGGCAGCGCCCTCTTCACGGCGGCTGTGTCGCTGAGGTCGAGCGGCATTATCTTCCGGTTGGTCTCATACACCAGCTCTATCCTCACAGGCTCTTTCTTGTTGTGGTAGAACGGCACCTTGGCCACGCGCCGGTCGGCCCTCACGGCGGCTATGCTGTGGGTGTCGGGGTTGCCGAGGGCATGGCCGATGGTGGGCAGCAGCAACAGCTCGGCCACCACGAATATTGCCGCTATGCCCGCCATGAAGTTCATGGGTTGGTACTGCAGCGTGTTCCACACGAGCCAGCCCGCCACCACGAGCATGGCCGCGCTCAGCACAACTTCCACGGGCATCGAGACCAGTCCCTGCCTGACGCCGAAATGGTAGGCCAAGGCCGGCACCATGAGCACGATGACGGTGATGAGCACCCCGTTGCCCACGTAGAGCCACTTGCTCACACGGTCCATCTGCTCGCCCTGCTTGAAGTTGACAATCAGGCAGCCCACCACGATGGAGCACGGGGCCAGCGACGGCAGCAGATAGCGCATCTTCTTCTCCGGCATCAGCGACAGCAGGATGAGCGATGTGGCCGCCCACGTGATGGAGAGCAGATATTCGCGCTTCAGCGTGATGTGGTTCTTCCAGTAGTGGAAGGCCAGCGAGGCCACCATCAGCACAGCCCACGCCCCCATCTCGAGGAAGAAGCGCCAGTAGTACCACCAGGGTCTGACGTTGTGGTGGCTCCACGAGCCCGACTCCTTGGCCACCACCTGCGCCACCTCTTGCGGATGGGCTATGAGCAGGAAGGCATACCACCAGCCGCCCACGACTATCGTGATGGCCGCCATGACGCCGGCCCACCGCCACTTGCCTTTCATCGTGGGCTCGGGCAGGGTGATCAGCGTGAGGAGGTAGGGCAGCAGCAGGGCGTAGAACGACACGGGGCCTTTGCTCAGAAACGACAGACCCATCATCAGCCCGGCCAGGGCGAACCGCTGGCGGTAGTGGTGCTCCTCGTAGATGGCGCGCGTCATGTAGTAGATGGCCACCATCATCAGCGCGTGGCAGTAGATGTCCCACGTGGCCGAGCGCCCCATGAGCACCACGTTGTAGCACGTCAGAAACACCACCACCGAGGCCGCTGGCAGGTCGTCGCGCTTGGCCACATAGCGCACGAGCAGAAAGAGGTAGACCGTCCACAGACAGCCCATCAGCCCGGCGGCGGTGCGCTGGGCTGCAAGGCTGCCGGGGCAGACTTCCTCTATTGCCGCCGCCACCCACGTGGGCAGCGGTGGTTTCTCCAACCTCAGCTCCCCGTTCATCGTCGGCACGAGCCAGTTGCCCTCGCTGACCATCTCGCGTGCCGTAACCAGGTTGCGGGCCTCCATGATGTCGGTGGGCAGCGCGGCGCGGTTGGCGAAAAACGTGATCAGCATGAGCAGCGCAAGGAGCAGATAGTGTTGTTTTTTCATCATGGTGTGTTAGAAAGGCAAAAGTATAAAAAAGGTATGTTCCGCTGGTGTTCCAGATTTCTTCATTAGTCTCTGATGTTTCCTTTTTCGTCAGAATCTTATTGCGGCCTTGGCTCCGAGGGTCATGGTGTGCATGAATTCGTCGCTGTATTGGCTGTGGGCGGGCTGTATGTTGTAGTCGAGAAAGACGCTCACGCCGAGGTGCTTCCTCACGCGGTAGCCGACACTCAGTCCGGTGCCGAAGCCCCAGCCGGAGTTGCGGTTCACCTCCACTCCGCCCACGTTGGTGTGGCCATAGCAGGTGTAGGCGGCCAACGCCTTGGTGCCCACGCTCCACCGCGGACTGACGGGCAGGTTGAAGTAGGGACCCACGCCGATGGTGGTATAGTCGAGGGTGTTGTCGGGAGCCTCGCTGCCATTGACGATGAATTGCAGGTTGGAGATGGTGGCGCGTCCGCCAAGCCCGATGTAGCGGTTGAGAAACCACGCCCCCTCCATGCCGAGCACCGTGCCCGTCGATGTCTTGTAGTCCACCTGCTCGCTCACGTCGAACTTGCTAAGCGGCACGTTGAAGCCCATGTAGAGTCCGAGGAACGACGGGCGGCCATAGTCGAGCCGACCCTCCGGCACCTCACGCACGTTGAGTCCGCGGTCTTTATATATAATGTCGGCTATCCAGTAGCCCATCTCGGTGGAGAGGATGCCGATGCCAGCTCCCACCAGCACGTCAGAGAGCCAGTGCTTGTTGTTGGCCATGCGCATCAGCCCTGTGGCGGTGGCCACGCTGTAGCCCCCGATGCCAACCCACGGCGACAGGTGGCCATACTCCTTCGAGAGCATCGTGGCCATCATGAAGGCCGTGGCCGTGTGGCCCGAGGGGAAGCTGTGGTTGTCGCTTCCGTCGGGGCGTGTGATGCGGGTGGTGTGCTTCAGCCCTTGCACCACGCCTGCCGTCAGCGCCACCGAGAAGGCGTCGCTCGCCACCATGCGCCCCCACGAGCTGCGCGAGGGCACGCCGCAGAGCTTCAGCCCCAGCATCACCGCGCCGGGGGCGAACTGCATGTAGTTGTCCAGGTTGCGGTGGAACAGCGGCATGAAGTCGTTGCGCAGCCGGCGGAACTTGGTGTCCTGATGCTTCTCTATCAGTCCGCCGGCTATCAAGGGCACGCCGAGATAGGTCATGCGGAACAGCCGCGTCTGGCCGAGGTACTCCACCTGCCGCTGAAACCGGCTCAGCTGCAGCGTGTCGTTGGTCTGGCATGTCGTGTCGGCCACGGCGAGGCTGTCGGCCCTCTGAGCCGGCAGACTGACAGATGTCATTATCAGAGAGAATAGAATGGCTGTTTGCTTCATCTGTGAAACCGTTTTATTGTTTCGCCTGCAAACTTACTCGCCGATTCTGTGGAAAATCTGTAGTTTTAGGGTTTCGAAAGTTTTTTGATGTTTTTTAAGTTTGGTTGAAGTAAAGGAATTCAAACTTTGAAAGTGCATAATTCATTGGAAATGATTATCCGCAATAAACAGAAAAAGACCAGTACAAGAATGTGGTGGGAATAGTCTCGAAGAGACTAAAGTGTCAATAGCCCCAGTCAAGCAGGGCGCAG
>CAZRSL010000100.1:0-8544 GCA_964602785.1 uncultured Prevotella sp. | reverse complement strand
CTGTGGCGGCCATAAAGCAATGTCCCAACCGCTTAAAAATAGGTCGAACATTAATAAGAGCCGACCCTAACCCTACCTACACGGCCCCTGCAAGTGGATAATGTATAAGCGTATTCTATGAATAATGCAGGTTGGAGAGCCTGTGATTACGTGGGCGCTTGCACCCACGGTCATCGAGCGGTGCGCCTCACGCATCATCTTTTTCTAACTACCGATTTGGGATAAAACCACGGCCGCACTGCTCTTATCTGACAAAAAAGCAGTAACTTTGCACCCACCATGATTTCAATAGAATCCCTCTCAGTGGAATTTTCGGCCAAGCCGCTGTTCAGCGACGTCTCGTTCGTAATCAACGAGCACGACAAGATAGCCCTTGTGGGCAAGAACGGCGCCGGCAAGTCGACCATGCTGAAGATTATCTGCGGCCTCGAACGACCCACATCGGGCACGGTGTCGGTGCCAAACGACTGCACCATAGGCTATCTGCCACAGGTGATGAAGTTGCAGGACGACACCACCGTGAAGGAGGAGGCGCGCAAGGCCTTCGCCGACAACACGCGGCTGAAGGCCGAGCTCGACGCCATGGAGCGGCAGATGGCCGAGCGCACCGACTACGACAGCCCCGACTATACGCGATTGGTGGAGCGGTTCTCAGAGCAGCACGAGCGATACATGATGATGGGCGGTGCCAACTACGAGGCCGACATAGAGCGCACTCTGCTGGGCTTGGGCTTCAAGCGCGAGGAGATGGACAGGCCGACGAGCGAGCTCTCTGGCGGATGGCGCATGCGCATCGAACTGGCCAAGCTGCTGCTGCGCCGGCCCGACGTGCTGCTTCTCGACGAGCCCACCAACCACCTCGACATAGAGAGCATCGGGTGGTTGGAGCGGTTCCTGCAGCAGGAGGCCAAGGCGGTGGTGCTCGTCAGCCACGACCGTGCCTTTATAAATAATGTGACCAACCGCACCATAGAGATCACCTGCGGCCACGTGGAGGACTACAAGGTGAAGTACGACCAGTATCTCGTGCTGCGCAAGGAGCGGCGAGAGCAGCAGCTGCGCGCCTACGAGAACCAGCAGCGCGAGATGGCCGACGCGCGGGCGTTCATCGAGCGGTTTCGCTATCAGGCCACCAAAGCCGTGCAGGTGCAGCAGAAGATACGCCAGTTGGAGAAAATTGTGCCGATAGAGGTCGACGAGGTCGACAACAGCGCCATGCACCTGAAGTTTCCGCCCTGCCTCCGCTCGGGCGACTATCCGATCATCATCCACGACCTGCGCAAGGACTACGGCAGCCACACCGTGATCGACCACGTGGAGATGACAATAAAGCGCGGCGAGAAGGTGGCGTTTGTGGGGCGCAACGGCGAGGGCAAGTCGACGCTCGTGAAGTGCATCATGGGGCAGATACCCTACAGTGGCACGCTGAAGATAGGCCACAACGTGCAGATAGGCTACTTCGCGCAAAACCAAGCCCAACTGCTCGACGACCGGCTCACCATCTTCCAGACCATCGACAACGTGGCGCGTGGCGAGATAAGGCTAAGAATCAACGACTTGCTCGGCGCGTTCATGTTCGGAGGCGAAATCAGCGAGAAGCCGGTGTCGGTGCTGTCGGGCGGCGAAAGGTCGCGCTTGGCCATGATCAAGCTGCTGCTGCAACCCGTCAACCTCCTTGTATTGGACGAGCCCACCAACCACCTCGACTTGCCGTCGAAGGACGTGCTTAAGGAGGCGATACGCGCTTTCGACGGCACGGCCATCATCGTCAGCCACGACCGCGACTTCCTCGACGGGCTGGTCAGCAAGGTCTACGAGTTTGGCGATGGCAGGGTCAAGGAGCACATCGGCGGCATCTACGACTGGCTGCGCGACGTGGCCGCCCAAGCCGACCAACTGCCAGCCGACCGCGCCATAGACGAGGCTCTGGCTGCCAAGGCCGACAAACCCTCAGCGCCAACGGCCAAGCCCACTGGCGGCGGCGAGAGCTACAAGCAGCGCAAGGAGATGCAGAAGAAGCTGAACCGCGCCGAGAAGGCAGTGAAAGAGTGTGAGGAGCGCATCGGCAAGATGGAGAAGCGGGTGAAGGAGCTCGACGACCTGTTTATGAAGCCAGAGAACGCCGCCGACATGCAGCTCGTCAGCGAGTACACACAGCTGCGCCAGAGCCTCGACACCGAGAACGACCTGTGGCTGACGCTGTCGGAGAAGCTTGAAAACCTGAGAAAACAAATGTAAAACTGACATACTATGTTATCAAAACGATTAAAGCAAATCATCACTATGACCATTATGGCAGCCTCACCTTTGGCGGCCATGGCGCAAAACGCACCTGGCATCAAGCCTGAGAACATGGACAAGGCCGTCAGCCCCGGCGACGACTTCTACAAGTTCGCCAACGGCGGATGGCAGAAGAACAACCCCCTGCCCAAGGCCTACAGCCGCTTCGGCACCTTCGACCAGCTGCAGGAGAACAACAACAAGCGCATAAACACCATCCTCGGCGACTTGCAGAAGAAGAAATACGCCCAGGGCACCACCGAGCAGAAGCTCTCCGACTTCTACAAGCTGGCCTTGGACACCGCCTCGCGCAACCGCCAAGGCATCGCGCCCGTCAAGCCCACACTCGACCGCATAGAGGCGGCCACGACCCGCGAGCAGCTGCTGCAACTGCAAGTGGCGACGGCTCCCTTTGAATATGGCATACAGTATGGCTTCGGCTTTGCCGCCGACGAGAAGGACGTGGCCAACAACATTCTCAACATCGGCCAGGGCGGCCTCACGCTTGGGCAGAAGGACTACTACATCAACAACGACTCGGCCACTGTGGCACTGCGCGACGCCTTCCACAAGCACATAGAGCGCATGTTCGGCCTCTACAGCTTCACCCCCGAACAGGCCAAGCAGAAGGCCGACCACGTGTTTCGCATAGAGACGATGGTGGCGCTCATCTCGAAGAGCATGACCGAGCTGCGCGACCCACAGGCCAACTACAACAAGACCACGCTCGAGGAGTTTGAGCGCGACTATCCCAACCTGCGCCTGCGCCAGTTCGCCAACGCCGAGGGCATACAGACGCAATACATAGAGCAGATTGTGGTGGGCCAGCCGCAGTTCCTGACGGGGCTCGACAAGTTGACAGCCCTCTACACCGCCGACGAGCTGAAGGCACTGATGGAGTGGAGCGTCATAACGTCGAGCGCAAGCTATCTGAGCGACGAGATACGCGAGGCCAACTTCGACTTCTTCGGCCGCACCATGAGCGGACGGCAGGAGGACTACCCGCTGTGGAAGCGGGCCACGAGCCAGGTGGAGTCGCAGTTGGGCGAGGCTCTGGGCAAGATGTACGCCGAGCGGTATTTCCCCGAGTCGTCGAAGAAGATTATGACCGAGCTGGTGGGCAACCTGCAGACGAGCCTGGGCCAGCGCATCGACGCGCAGACGTGGATGAGCGACACCACCAAGGCCGCCGCCCACAAGAAGCTGTCGAAGTTCTACGTCAAGATAGGCTATCCCGACAAGTGGAAAGACTACTCCAAGCTGACCATCGACCCCACAAAGAGCTTCTACGAGAATGTGCAGGCTTGCCGCAAGTTCAGCAACGACTACGAAATAGAGCACAAGGCCGGCAAACCCGTCGACCGCGACGAGTGGTACATGACGCCGCAGACCGTCAACGCCTACTACAACCCGACCACCAACGAGATATGCTTCCCTGCCGGCATCTTGCAGTATCCCTTCTTCGACCCCAAGGCCGACGAGGCGTTCAACTATGGCGCCATCGGCGTGGTGATAGGACATGAGATGACCCACGGATTCGACGACCAAGGCCGCCAGTACGACGCCGACGGCAACCTGCGCGACTGGTGGACGGCCACAGACGCCAAGGGATTCAAGGAGCGCGCCGACCTCTACGCACGCTTCTTCGACAGCATCGAGGTGCTGCCGGGTCTCCACGCCAATGGCCGCTTCACCCTCGGTGAGAACTTGGCCGACCACGGAGGCCTCGAGGTGAGCTTCAACGCCTACAAGAACGCCACCGCCGGCAAGACGCTGAAGAGCAAACTGGGCTTCACACCCGACCAGCGCTTCTTCATAGCCTACGCCAACGTTTGGGCGCAGAACATCACCGACAAGGAAATACGCAACCGCGTGAAGCGCGACCCCCACGCCCTCGGCGAGTGGCGCGTCAACGGCGCCCTGCCCCACATCGACGCATGGTATAGCGCATTCAATGTGAAGCCGGGCGACAAGCTCTTCCTCCCCGAGAATGAGAGGCTGCAGCTCTGGTAAACAGACATAAACTAAGCGGGATGCAACACTATGGTGATTGCATCCCGTCTTTTTTCAATTCAAACAATATATTCGACGGGGAAAAAGCATTGCTTTTGTGGGGCAAAGTCAATGGTTTTGTGGGGCGAAAGTGCCTCCACCGATGTTGTAAGCATATAGCAAAAGGTCTTTTGCTACGTAGCAAAAGACCTTTTGCTAAGCGGCGAAATTTGAGGACGGATTTTCGCTTGAACCCAAATCGGTCATTAGGAACAGATGATGCCAGAGGCATCACCGCTCTATAACCGTGGGTGCTTGCACCCACGGAATCGCATGCTCTCAATACAATCGACCCTATCGGGGTCGCCCCTCTGTGTCAGGGAGTTGCAAAGCTGTGCAAGTATGGCGACCCCGATAGGGTCGGAGAAGAGATAGCCCACTTACCGAGGGTGCAAGCACCCTCGGTTATAGATCGGTGATGTCTCCGACATCATTTTAGGTCGGTTCTAAAAATTATGTCGAGCTGGATTTTGAGTTTGTGCGAGTAGATTTTTGCAAGTGAACGAGGGAGTGTAGCGGGCTACACGACTGAGCGAACTTACAAAAAGATGCCGCAGAAACCAAAATACAGCCGAATTGATAGAATGATCTTTCATATTTATTTTATTTCAGAATTTTTAGAACCGACCTTTATTGAAAAGCGCGTCCTAATGGCCGATTTGGGTTGAATGAAAACAGTAAAAAGTGGCTTCATCAGTTTTGCACGATGAAGAAAAAATTGGTAATTTTGCAGCGCATTTAAAAGGATAACAGAAGAAATGACACAAGAAAACAAAATCAAATTAGGCATATTCGTGCCAGCCACGCTCGGCACGCTCACGGCTTTCGGGCCGTTTGTTACCGACTTCTACCTGCCGGCGATGCCGGAGATGGCCGAATACTTCCGCACGTCGCCCGCCGCTGTCAGCGCGTCGCTCACCGCTGGCATGATAGGCTTGGCCTCAGGGCAGATACTCATCGGCCCCATCAGCGACAAGTATGGGCGCCACTGGCCGCTCGTGCTGTCGATGGCGCTGTTCTCAGTGGCCTCGGTGCTGTGCATCTTCGCCCCTAACATCCACCTGTTCAACGCCTTCCGCGTGCTGCAGGGCATAGGCGGAGCGGGCGGAGTGGTGCTGGCCAAGAGCTATGCCACCGACATGTTTGAGGGCAAGCGGCTGGCCGACTTCCTCTCGCTGCTCGGCGCAATCAACGGCATCGCGCCCATCGTGGCTCCGGTTCTGGGCGGCACCATGACCAACTTCACGTCGTGGAAGGGCATATTCTGCCTGCTGCTCGCCATCGGCATCGTGCTGCTCGTGTGCAGCATGCGCCTCCGGGAGTCCCACCCTGTGGAGAAGCGCACCAAGGAGAGCCTGCTCTCGTCCTACGCCAAGCTGTTCACCGTGTTCCGCAACCGCCGTTTCACGCTCAGCACCGTGGGCATGATGTTCTGCTTCTTCACCTTTTTCACCTACATAGCCGCCTCGCCGTTCATTTTCCAGACCATCTACGGGTTGTCGGCGTTCGAATACAGTCTTTGCTTCGGCCTCAACGCCTTCTGCATCGGCATAGGCGCATTGCTGCCCACGCGCTTCCACCACCCCAACACGGCCATGAAGTGGGCCAGCATCGACATGGTGGTGGCCACGTGCTTGGTGGGCGCTTGCCAGATGCTCCATGCGCCATTGGCCTTGCTCATGCCCTGCTACATCTACACACTGCTCTGCTTCGGCATGATGCAGCCCGTAACCACCGCCATCGCCATGGACTCGGAGCGCGACAACGCTGGGGCGGCCAGCGCCATCTTCGGCGCAAGCAACTTTGTGGCCGGTGCGTTGGCCTCGCCGCTCGTAACGCTGGGCGACATTCTCTTCACCTCGTCTGCAATAATGATAGCCGGGGCTGTGGGGTGCGCCCTGTTCGCCGTGCCATTGGCCAACAGCATCAAGCGCGAGCAGATGGGGAAATGACCACATCAGGTTTCTGACATGGGCAAATATAGACGTGGGGGCATGATTTATCAAGCCCGAAACACCGAATGTTTGCCAATGACGGAGTTTGTCAAAATGATGCTGGAGGCATCATTTTGAGACACTTTCCCAAATATTAAAATTACTGTATCGGCTCCAGAGTGATGACCTCGTCGGGTATCTCATCGGAGCTGACGGTGATGGTCGACTCACCGAGCCGTCGGATGCCCTTGATGTCGGCGGCCACCTCGTCGATTGTCTCCTGCACGTCGTAGCCCCGAGGCCCCTCGCGGAAGTGCATCAGTATCTTCAGGCAAGGATGCTTCAAGTGGGCTATCAGCTCGGCTGCCTCACGGGAGTCGATGGTGAAGTAGCCGGCACAGGGCAGCAGCACCACGTCGGCTTGGCTGATGGCCTCATATTCCTGATCGGTGGGCATCCTTCCAAGGTCGCCAAGGTGGCACAGCAACATATCATCGAGCCGGACAAACACGATGTCGGACAGTCCACGGTGGGCACCGCCGTGGTGGTCGTGCGGCACAGTAATCTTGCTGACCTCGAAGTTTGGCTTCCGCCCCGTTGTGGCAACAAGATGAGCCGCGTTGTGGTCGCCGTGGCCGTGCGAGCAGCTGACGACGTCAGCCGTAATGCCGCGTGGCAGTCGGATGCCCGGCACGCTGCCGTCGTCGTAGGGGTCGAACACGATGGAGGAGCCTTGCGCCTCAACCTTGAAGCAACTGTGGCCGTAGTAGGTGATTTTCGCTTTAGTCATGTCTTATAGATGCTTTAATTTCATAATGTTGCTGCAAAAATAAGAAAAACAATCCACTTTCCTCATTTATTTTGCTTAAATTTGCCATCGAAACATACTAAAACTCACTTATATGGAAATAGGACAGCGACTGCCGGAGCATCTTGGCAAAGACCAGGACGGCAACGAAATCAATCTGAGCGACTTCCGTGGGCGTAAACTCGTGCTCTACGTCTACCCAAAAGACTCCACGCCCGGCTGCACCAATGAGGCTTGCAACCTGCGCGACAACTACCATCGCTTCCTCGCCAAGGGCTATGCGGTGGTGGGCGTGAGCATACAGAGCGCGGCGAGCCACAAGAAGTTCATCGAGAAATACCAACTGCCATTTCCGCTGATAGCCGACACCGACAAGACGCTCGTAACGGAACTTGGAGCTTGGGGCGAGAAAAAGATGTATGGCAAGACCACCATGGGCACCTTGCGCACCACTTTCATAGCCGACGAGGATGGCGTGATAACCGACATCTTCCGCCCGAAACAAATCAAGGTGAAGGAGCACTCCGCCCAGATACTTGGCGAATAGGCTTGGCCGCCTATTTAAGCAACCGGCGAAGGAGCCTCTCGTCGGCATGGGGCAGGATGCTTGCCAACTGAGCCTTGACCCTTTCGTACGACTCCTCGGCTGTGCGGTCGGGGTGGCATGCCTCGCGCCCGAACAGAGCCTCGGGGGTGGTCAGCAGCGACCATCCCCAACCGTATTGGTGGCCGTGCTTGTCCTCGGGATAGACGAAATCCTCGGTTACGATGTAGCACTCCATCTGCAGCCGGGCCACCATTGCGTCGAACCGGCCCCGCATCCTCGGCCCCGTCATGCCACAGGCCCGGCGCAAGTCGCGCGAGATCATGCTGCCTCCCTCGCGCAGAGTGGCGAGGATGTCGTATTCTATGCTGTTCTCGGCTGGATAGGGTTGCAGACTGCGCCGGTAGTTGCAGAAGTCGGGCCACCACTCGCGGCTGATGAAAGCGGCCTTGCGGTCGAAGAACTTGCCGTAGGCGCAGTGCGTCTCCTGAATGATTTGGCCTTTCCAGTCCCACAGCGGCCACTCGTAGCCACCGTCAGGCAGCGTATAGTAGCCGCAGTCCTCGTCGACAGCCTCATCAGCCGACCAGCCGCTGACGCCCAAATTGAGCAGCGGCAGAAATCCCATCTCCCTGATATAGTCCATCAGTTCGGGGCAGGAGTGTATCTCGTTGATTCGCAACATTGTGAGTTTGCTTTTCATGGTGCAAATATACAAACTTATTCCGCCACTCAGCTTTGCCGAAAAGTTAAAGTTGGTTTTCTCTGCGGTCATATCGGGAATATAACCCATAAACCCAAATCAGTCGTTAGAAGCAGATGATGCCGGAGGCATCACCGCTCCATAACCGTGGGTGCTTGCACCCACGGGATAACAGGCTCTCCAAACAATCGACCCTATCGGGGTCGCCCCTCTGTGTCAGGGA
>CAZRSL010000099.1:0-8583 GCA_964602785.1 uncultured Prevotella sp. | reverse complement strand
CTTCACAGACATGTTGAAAAAACTTTACATGAATTTATAATGCGTTTTCCCTGTGTCATAGGCTCTATGAAAAAGAGGGTTCATACATAACCCATTTTTAGGGTTCATACGGTTCTCTTTATCTTTGCTCCAATTAGATATGTGGCATGCCTCAAGCAAGCTTGAATTTGTTATACCAGTTATGCAGCATTGGTTGAGATAAGCGCATAGTACTGTTAAACGAAAGAAATTTTGATTGACACGGTGTTTTATAATTACTTTACGCTCTTTACCTTGGGGCAGTTTGGATAAGTCTATTTCAGAATATTGTTCTACACTTTCACCAATACGTTCAGCAAACAACCTTTCGCTTTCAAATGCAAATTTTTCGGGATTTCCCCAAAACTCTTGCCACACTTCTTCTTCCGCCTTGCTTCCATTGGACAGACCTGTTATGCCTTTTGCTTTCAGCACAGGGTCAAACCTTCCAAAATTCCCAACTTTCATTTTCAAAGCTGTTTCAGAGCGGCCAATAAGAGGGGCATATTTCTTAATGATAGGATGCCATTCGTGAACATCTTTGAATGGGATTTTGCAATATACGTTAAGAGCCATAATCAATTGCTCTCTTGTCCAAACATCTCTTCGTGCCATATCAAAAAAGTTAAGGGTTATGCTACTTTAAAAAACGTTATCGGTTCTGGATAATGGAAGTCTTTTAAATTAATATTAAGGTCTTTGCGGAATCCCACAATGTATATTCTTTCTCTATGTTGTGGCACACCATAGTCCATAGCATTCAACACACGAGGGGGCACTACATCATAGCCAGCATCATCAAGGTGTTGGAGAATTGTGTTAAGGGTGCGGCCATGATCGTGTATAACAAGTCCTTTTACATTCTCGAGAAAAAAAGCTTTTGGTTGATGTTTGCGCAGAACATCCTCAACCTCAAAGAACAAAGTACCTCTTGTCTCGTCTTTAAAACCCAGTCGCCTTCCTGCCATCGAAAAAGCTTGGCATGGGAAGCCGGCACATAGTATATCAAATTCTTTTGGAATAAAACTTTTAGTAGACTCTTTTGTAATATCACCAAAAGGCATATCACCATAATTTGCTAAATAACTCTTTTGGGCTTGTGCATCAAATTCTGAACTGTAAACGCATTTACCCCCAAGGTTTTGCATGGCTATACGGAAGCCTCCTATGCCTGCAAATAAATCAATGAAAGTAAATTTTGGATTTTTGGGTGCAGGAAAAGGAACGTCAAAGAAGTCTTTAAAAAGCTCTCCTTGAAGAGGGTCGGCAACTTCTTTTGCAATATAATCATCGGTGTAATCCTTGGTTTTGTCCCCCCTTTGCATTAAGCCAATCCTCTATTAATATTCTGACATTATCCTGTTCTTCTTTAGAAAGACCTTTGCGTAAAGTCTCGTTGTGAAGATAATGGGTTAGCACTGCAAGGCAATTGTCCATGCTTGTTTCTCCATATAAACGAATCCCATCAGAATAAACTTCTTCAGGAAATGATGACACATTAGCTTTCATTTCTTTCATATTTAATGTGCAAAGATACTATTATTTTATGAGAAATCAACACTTTATTTGTTTTTTGAGGATAATCAAACAGCCGCCACCCGTGCATAAATAGCATGGATGGCGGCATGAAAAGCGGGTGAAATGTCCCTATTTCACTATCTTGCAGGTGCTGACAACGCCCTCTGTGTCGACCGTGCGGAGGATGAACACGCCTTGGCCGAGGTGGGAGAGCGGCAGGTTGTCGAGGCTGCGGCCGTAGGCGCTGCCCTGGGCCACGCGCTTGCCGTCGATGGTGTAGACCTCGAAGCTCTTGAGCCGGGCCGCATGGCTGACGGTGCCGACGCTGGTTATGTCGGCCTCGGTTATGGCCACGTAGAGAGGCCGCTCGTAGGTGCTGCCCTCGCTGTCGGTCACCTTCAGCCGTGCGCTCACGATGCCCTTGGCCGAGACCGGGGTGGTGATGGTGAGCATGGAGTCGGCCACGGTGAACTGTGCATTGTCATCGTCTGAGACAACGCTGTAGACGGGGCTGGCCGTGAATCCGCGGAAGTACGGCGCGATGTTCATCGTGGCCGAGCCGCCCGCCTTTATGCCGACGTGTGGATGGGCCATCAGCTCAAGGTAGTCCTCAAGCAGGGTGTAGCCGTCGCCGTCGGGGTCGGAGTTGGAGTCGGTGAAGTCGCCCGATGGCGAGTTCGGAGTGGTGCCCACGATGGCTTCATACCAGTCGGGCAGTCCGTCGAGGTCGGTGTCGAAGCCCTCTGGCCAGCTCTGCTCCGGGTAAGCCTCGTAGCCACCGCAGTCGTCCTCGCTGTCAATCTGCCCCTTGTATCCCGGCTTGCCCTTGTAGTGCCACGTGGTGTTGATTGCCTCGTCAACCACCCGCTGGTCGTGGAGGTCGAACTGTGGCATGTTGGCGCCATTGTCCGACAGCACAATCTTGTAGGCGTCGGCCGCGCTGTGGATGGTGGCGTAGGAGGGGAAGAGTGGCTCGTTGACAAACGTCTCATAGTCGATGGTTACGCCCGCCGAGATGTCGATGTTGTAGGTGTCGTTGAGCTTGTCTTCGGTGATGGAGCCGTCCTTGTTGATGCGCCGGTTGCCGCTGACGTAGGCGAGGCACGTGCCGGCTCCGTAGCCCTCGTGCTGCATGGTGAACAGCACCTTCTTGTTGGTGTCGGGTCCCATCTTGTAGACGTTGTTGACGAAGTTCACCTCGTGTGCGCTGCCGTCGGTTGTGCGTTTCCACCAGTTGTAGCACACGTTGTTGAACAGGTCGAGCCTCGATATGTAGTTGCCGCTGCCATCGACGTTGCCCGCCATGCTCCAGTTGCGGCCAGAGCAGTTGACGAGGAAGTTGTGGTGCCACGAGCCGACGGCTCCGCCTATTGTGGCCGCGAAGCCGTGGCTGATGCCAAGGGCCTCGGCAATCATGCTGTACTGGAAAGTAACGTTCTTGGCGTTGCGTCCGCTCACGGTCTCGTCGGTGCCCCAGCTTGTCGACAGGTGGTCGGCTATGGTGTGGTCGCAGCCGGCTATGCCCATGGCGTTGCCGTTGTTCTCGGTGTAGCCTCGGCGCAGACGAAGATGCCGCCAGACGTTGTCGTTGCCCAGCCCGAGGTTGCTGTGGGCTATGCAGACGCCCTTGCCGGGAGCCGACTGGCCAGCCACGGTGATGTTGTCGTCGGCGAAGATGGCTTTGGTGCCAAGGTCGATCACGCCCGACACCATGAACAGCACCGTGCGTGGGCCGTCGCCGCTCTTGATGGCCTCGTAGAACGAGCCGGGGCCGTCGGAGTTCAGATTAGTCACGTAGACCACCTTGCCCCCACGTCCGCCGATGGCGAAGCGGCCATAGCCCTCGGCTCCGCGGAATGCGAGGTGGCGCGGGCGGAACCGCCACAGCGTGCCCTCGTGCAGTGTGCCGTCGGCAGTTTCCTCGTCGACGCGCCAATAGTAGAGGTTCAGGTTTTTCAGTCCGCCGACGGTGTAGGTGGTGTCGCTCACCACGGCCACCTCTGTCAGAGCGTCGGGGTCAGTACCGAAATGGACGTGATGCTTGACTGCTGCCGCCGCGCCCTTCCACGACAGCGTGTAGGTGCCGTCGTCAGCCGCCACGTGCTGGTCGTCGTAGGCCGGGTCGGGGTCGAGCGCCACGATGTCGGGACTGCTCTCATCGAACACGAGGGCATTGATGGTCGGGCTGGTGAAGGTGTAGGTGGAGTCGGGGTCAGGGTCTGAGATGTATTGCACCACCACAGTCTCGCCCTCATTGCAGTTGAAGGTGATGTAGGAGTGGCCAGCGTCGGCCTCCTTGGTGGCCCTCACGGTCTGGCGCACGCCCCCAAGCACTTTTTCACCATTGACGTAGACATTAAGTGGAGGCGGCAGCACCTTCAGCCCGTCGGTGGCGTTGTGGTAGGCCAGCAAGCTGTGGGTGCCCGCCGCGAGGCCACGGATGCGCAGTTCGATGCCGCAGCTGCCCTCGGTGGGTGCGTCGCAGTCGCTCATGTTGGTGGTGTCGGCGGCATACATGGCGTGGCATCCGTCGGCCAAAAGTTTGTAGCCGAGCGACGTGACGCCCTGCTTCCAGTAGTTGGTGCGCACGCCGTTGGCCGCATCAAGGTTGGCCACCGCGCTGATGCCGATGGTGATGGTGTCGCCCGATGTTGTGGCGAACTTGCCCTCCGCGCTCATCACGCGTGCGAATGACCAGGCTGTGTAGCCCGCCTCAGTGCCCTCGCTTGGATTTCGTCCCGACATGTTGATGTCGATGCGCTGCGCATAGATGGAGGTGGCGAGCGTCAGCATAAAGAGTGTAAGTAGGTGCTTCTTCATGTTTTTACGGATAATGTTAGTTGTTTCTTTTGCGAAGTTATCGAAAAGACAGGGTGGAGAGGTGGATTTTTCAGCAAAGCGAGTGGATAAAAAAGGGCGTGTGCGAAATTTCATCATGCTTGGCCAGTATATTCGGCGGGCAAACCAGAAATTACGAAAAAAGCAAATTGATTTCGTAATCCGATTACGGAGCCTCCGTAACATCATTACGAAAGCCCCGTAACACGATTACGGAGCCTCCGTAACACGATTACGGAGCCTCCGTAATAAAGCCGTAAGGATTGTCCAAAATATGAAATGCGCATATATCAAGCACATTTCTAAGCGTAGGGGCATGATTTATCATGCCCGCCATTGGTAAATGCAGTGATTCTGAGGGTGTATCATATTTCGCATAGTGGATAATACCCCTTGCAGGGCGCGGCCCTTGTGGCCGTCCGCAACCATTAATAGGAATATTTCCTGTGAAACAGAGAATATTGACATGCTGTGTAGGTTGCGGACGGCCACAAGGGCCGCACCCTGCAAGACGCACATATACTTTGCTAAAGTTGAGTTATGTATTTCCGAGTATTGCGTAAAGACAAATAGAGGCTACATTTCCCGCCTGTTTTCAGACGAGGGGGCGGATAGTTTCGGTCAGAAGAAAAAAATCGGCGCGGTGTAATGGCAATGTAACAGAAATTTAGTATTTTTGCAACGGCTTTCAGCGGCCATCAAGTCCATGACGACCGAAAACATTATTATATGACAGTTTACATCCTTACGATCATCGGCGCACTGGCCCTTCTCATCTACGGTATGAAAGTGATGAGCGAGGCGCTCCAGAAGATGGCCGGCCCCCAGCTCCGCCACGTGCTCGGAGCAATGACCACCAACCGTTTCAGCGGAGTGCTGACGGGTATGTTCACCACAGTAGCCGTACAGTCATCGGCAGCCACAACGGTGATGACAGTCTCGTTTGTCAACGCCGGACTCCTCACCCTCGTCCAGGCCATCAGCGTCATCATGGGCGCCAACATCGGCACCACGCTCTCCGCTTGGATCATGTCGGCGGGCTTCTCGTTCAACATCACCTCTGTGGTGTGGCCGGCTTTCGTCGTGGCCCTACTGCTCATCTACAGCAAGAAGCACCGCTATCTGGGCGACTTCATCTTCGGCGTGGCATTCCTCTTCTACGCCCTCGGCACGCTCAGCCTGACCGGGCGGCAGATGGATCTGGGCCACAACCAGGCTCTGATCAGTTTCTTCGCCAGCTTCGACCCCTACAGCTATGGCACCATACTGCTCTTCCTGCTCATCGGCACATTGCTGACGATAATGATGCAGAGCTCGGCTGCGCTTATGGCCATAACGATGGTGCTCTGCACGAGCGGCATCCTGCCCATCTATCCTGGCATCGCGCTCGTGATGGGCGAGAACATCGGCACCACGCTGACAGCCAATCTTGCCGCCCTGACTGCCAAGACCGATGCCCGCCGCGCCGCCTTTGCCCACTTCTTCTTCAATGTGTTCGGCGTGTGCTGGGTGCTTATAGTATTCTATCCGTTTGTCAGGTTTGTTTGCAGCCTCGTGGGCCTCGACCCCGACTCCACCCGCATCAACCCCGTCAGGCTCAGCTTCGCCCTCGCAGCCTTCCACACCTGCTTCAACGTGCTCAACACGGCCATATTGCTGCCCTTCGTCAACCAGATAGCCAAGATTTGCTGCAAGGTGATCAAACCGAAGCCCAACAAGGACGACGACGACTTCCGCCTGCAGTTCATCCAGGCTGGCATTATGAAGACCCCAGAGCTTTCTGTGCTGGAGGCGTCAAAGGAGATTCACTCGTTTGCCAACCGCATACAGCGCATGTTCAACATGGTGCGTGAGCTGGTGGGGGAGAAGAACGAGGACAAGTTCACCAAGCTCTTTTCGCGCATAGAGAAGTATGAGAGCATCAGCGACAACATGGAGATAGAGATTGCCAACTATCTCGACCAGGTGAGCGACGCCCACCTGAGCGACGAGACCAAGGGCAAGATTCGTGCCATGCTGCGCGAGATCAGCGAGATAGAGAGCATCGGCGACTCGTGCTACAACATTGCCCGCACGTGCAGCCGCCGCATGAAGGGCAAGGAGGACTTCACCGAGGATCAGTACGACCACATACACCAGATGATGGAGCTGACCGACGACGCCCTGACACAGATGAACAAGATGCTCGTGGGCCACAAGGAGGACAACGACGTCAACCGCTCGTTCAACATCGAGAACGAAATCAACAACTACCGCAACCAGCTGCGCAGCCAGAACATCAACGACGTGAACGACCACAAGTACACCTACGCCATCGGCACGATGTATATGGACATCATACAGGAGTGCGAGAAGCTGGGCGACTACGTGGTCAACGTGGTGGAGGCCCGCATGGGCACCAAGAGGCGCAACGCGGCCTAAGCCTCAAGCCGACACAATATGAAGTAAGGCGGACTCACTGGTGGTGGGTCCGCCTTTCTGATGGATGGGGTATTAGCGTTTTCTTTTAAAAACGCTTGCTGATGACGTGGATTTTTCATAAATTTGCAAGCGTAACCATACCATCTGCCCACTATGACATCCACACGACGCTATCCTATTGGCATTCAGACGTTCTCTGAGATAGTCAAAGGTGAATATATTTACATAGACAAGACGGAGCTTGTTTACCGTCTTACTCATGATGATGGCATTTTTTTCTTTCTTAATCGACCTCGCCGTTTCGGCAAGTCGCTGCTTGTTTCCACATTACACAGCTACTTTGCCGGTGAGAAGGAACTGTTCAAGGGTCTGGCCATAGAGCGGTTGGAGTCGGAATGGACAAAGTATCCCGTGATCCACCTCGACCTGAGCGGCTCTAAGCACAGCAACAAGGAGGAGCTCAACGACTATCTCGACTTCATGCTCTTTGGCCAGGAGAAGACATTTGGCATAACCAACCCACCGCGTGGTGCCAACAACCGGCTTTCCAACCTTATCGCCACCGCCAACGAGCAGACCGGCCGCCAGGTGGTGGTGCTGATCGACGAGTACGACGCCCCTCTCCTTGACGTTGTCCACGAGGATGACAACCTGAAGGAACTTCGCCAGACAATGCGCAATTTCTACAGCCCTCTGAAACTCAACGAGCCGCGGCTTCGCTTCGTATTCCTTACAGGCATAACCAAGTTCTCTCAGTTGAGCATCTTCTCAGAGCTGAACAACATAACCAACATCAGCATGAGGAAGGATTATGCCTCCATCTGCGGCATAACGAAGGATGAGCTTCTGACACAGATGTCGCCCGACATCGACCTGCTCGCCACTGCGGTAGGAAAGACAAGGGAGGAGACAATCGCAGAGCTCACCCACTACTACGACGGCTACCATTTCACTTGGCCCTCACCCGACATATTCAACCCTTTCAGCCTGCTCAACGCCTTTGCCGCACGCGAAATCAAGGCCTACTGGTTCTCTTCAGGCACGCCCACCTACTTGCTCGAGATGATGCGGAAGCACAACGTCGTGCCCACCCAGATTGGCAAGGTGGAGGCCCACGCGGAAGATTTCGACGCTCCAACCGAGGAGATGACCAACATAACACCGCTGTTCTACCAGAGCGGCTATATGACGATAAAGGATTACGACCCACTGTTCGACATCTACACCCTCGACCTGCCCAACCGCGAGGTTGAACTTGGTCTGATGCGCTCATTCATCCCCCACTATGTGATGCGCGACACCAGGAAAGTGGGCATCACCATAACCGACATGGCCCGTGCCCTCTACCGTGGCGACCTCGACGGCATGCTGCGGCAGCTGCAACAGTTCCTGCTCACGGTGCCATACACTGACAACACCAACTATGAGGGCCACTACCAGCAGGTGCTTTTCATCATCTTCTCGCTGCTTGGCGCTTGGGCCGACGTGGAGGTGCACACACCACGTGGCCGAGTCGACATAGTGATGGTGTTCCGTGGCCGCCTGTACATCATCGAGCTCAAGCTCGACGCGTCAGCTTCGGCGGCCATGGAGCAAATCAACTTGCGCGACTACGCCTCGCGTTTCGCCACCAACGGGCTGCCGACAACAAAAATAGCTGTCAACTTCGACAGCGAGCGGCGCACCATAAAAGACTGGCAGATAGACTGACATTATTACAAATTAAAGCTTTTGAATTAGGGTGTTCAATATGATGTACCCATTTTTAGCCTACATTATTCACATATT
>CAZRSL010000098.1:0-8661 GCA_964602785.1 uncultured Prevotella sp. | reverse complement strand
AAAAAGATGATGTCGGAGACATCACCGCTCGATAACCGAGGGCGCTTGCACCCTCGGTAAGTGGAATGTCTATACTCCGACCCTATCGGGGTCGCCGCACTTGCACACCTTTACAACATTGACACAGAGGGGCGACCCCGATAGGGTTCGATTGTTTGGAGAGTATGTGATTCCATGGGTGCGAGCACCCATGGTTATTGAGCGATGATGCCTCCGGCATCATTTACTTCTAATGACCGATTTGGGTTAAAAACATCCGCATGCAGGGTGCGGTCCTTGTGGCCGTCCGCATCCATTAATGGGAAAATCAACTTTGAAACAGATAATATCGATATGCTCTGCAGCTTGCTGACGGCCACAAGGGCCGCACCCTGCAAGAGGTACATCAACTTTGCGAAAGTTGAATTACTTACTACCATTAAGATAACAACGATGGAATCATAATTTTCCAAAATGGTTAAAATGCCCAAAAATCGCTTCATTCACATCGTATATCAATTGTTAGCCAATCGGCTAACAGCTGTTAGACCATTTGACAACAATTGTTAGCCGATTGGTTAACAATTGTTGTACGATAAAATTGCAATATTTTTGCAGGATTATTGCGCCGTTTCGGGATTATTGTTTAACTTTGCACACGGCAACAATGAAGATGGTGTATCCATAATCAACTCATCTTCCGCAAATGTATAAACATCCGCATGCAGGGTGCGGCCCTTGTGGCCGCCCGCATCCATTAACAGGAAAATATACTGTGAAACAGAGATTGTCGACATGCTCTGCCGCTTGCGGACGGCCACAAGGACCGCACCCTGCAAGAGGTATATGATGCACCCTCTTTCAGCTTGCCAATTCAAGGAACAACAAACTCATAAACTCAATACTATAAACTGATAAAAACATGCCAATAAAGTATGAAGTACAACACCTTGAGAATGCAGCAGGCAGCGGTGAGGCAAGACCGTTCATCCGCCTACATCTGGGTGTTGCAATGACGGCAGAGCAACTTGCAGCCAGGATAGCCGATTCAAGCACCTTGACCCCAGCTGACGTGAAAGCCGTGATGTCAGAGTTGTGCCATTATGCCAAGCAGGAACTCATCGGTGGCAACCGCTTTTATATGCCGGAGATAGGCTACCTGTCGTTGTCTGTTGGCAACACTCCGCCGGAGAAGCTTCCTCATGGGAAGATCACGGGTAAGGACATCCATGTGCGGAATGTCGATTTCAAGCCAGAGGCGAAGTTTCTGAACGAGATAAGGCGTAAGGTCAGCTTTGAGAAGTCGCATTATGTGTCCAAGTCGTTAAGCTACGATGCGGATGACTTGTGGCAGAAGGTTGAGGCTTATCTCACAGAGAACCACTACATCACCCGCCGCATCATGGGCATCCAGTTCGGACTGAGCAAGTACAAGGCTGCACGGTGGCTCGAAAGATTTGTGGATGAAGGACGGCTGACGAAAAATGGTACGCACCATCAACCCCTTTATTTTCTTGCTGAGTAGCATAAACCCATATTGGCCATTAGACTATTTATCCACTTGTAGTGGCCGCCCTTGTGGCGGCCATAAAACAATGTCGCAACCACTTAAAAAAGAGGTCGAACATTAGGCCGCCACAAGGGCGGCCACTACAAGTGGACATTTCATTCACATGGATTTTATATCAATAATAAATGTTCCGCCAACAGTTGCCGCATCGCAGTACATAAGGCTGTTTAAAGGAAGTGGGAAGCTGCGGTTGGGCTTTTTGGCATAATGTTTGTTGCTTGAACCATACAATATCACAACTTAACACGAGAAGAAAATGATGGAAAACATCATCAAAGACAAGACATACGGGGGCGAGCGCCCTCTGTTCGGTTGCCACGACACGCGACTGGAGAACATAACCATAACCGACGGCGAGTCGGGCATCAAGTGTTGTCACGACCTGGAGTGCGACGGTTCCCACTTCTACGGCAAATACCCGTGGTGGCACGTAGACCGCAGCCTCATCACCAACTGCTACTTCGCACCGGGCAGCCGCTCGGCTATATGGTACAGCAACGACATGGTGATGCGCGACTCGGTGATCGACGGGCCAAAGTTCTTCCGCGAGATGAAGAACCTGGAGCTTGAGAACGTGAAGATCAACGACGCCGATGAGACTTTCTGGCGCGTGGACGGGCTAAAACTGAAGAACGTGGAGCTGCACGGAGGCACCTACCCGTTCATGTTCTCACGCAACATCTACGTCGACGGCCTTGTCAGCGACGCGAAATATGTGTTCCAATACTGCAAGAACGTGGAGGTGCACAACGCCAAGATTACGACTAAAGACTCGTTCTGGGAGTGCGATGGCGTAACCATCTACGACTCTGAGCTCGACGGCGAGTATCTGGCTTGGCACAGCAAGAACATCCGCTTGGTGCGGTGCCACATCAGCGGCGAGCAGCCGCTGTGCTACCTCGACGGCATCACGCTGGAGGACTGCACCTTTGATGCTGCCAGCGACCGCGCTTTCGAGGACGCGAGCCGCATCGACGCCACCATCATCGGCCCGATCACCAACATCAAGAACCCCATCAGCGGCCGCATCACCGCCGACAAGATAGGCAGCGTGACGATAGACAAGTTTATCAAGCAGCCAGCCAATTGCGTAATAACCGATAAAAGCAAATTATAACACACAAAAAAAGACATGGGACGCTACAACTTCGACCTGCCTACCCGCCGCCGAGGCACAAACTCACTGAAATGGGACCTGAACCCCGACATTCTGCCACTGTGGGTGGCCGACATGGATTTCCAAGTGCTGCCGGAAATCACCGCCGCACTCCACCGCCGTGTTGACGAGGGCATCTTCGGCTACACCCTCGTGCCCGACTCCTACTACGAGGCCATAATCCGCTGGTTCGCCGACCGCCACGGGCTCAGCCTGAAACGCGACTGGATACTCTACACCATCGGTGTGGTGCCTGCCGTAAGCTGCGCCATCAAGGCCATGACGCTGCCGGGCGAGAAAGTGCTGGTGCTCACGCCGGTCTACAACATCTTCTTCAGCAGCATAGTCAACAACGGCTGCGTCATCGAGGAGAGTCCTCTCCGCCGCAAGGGCGACAGCTATGAGGTTGACTTCGACGACTTCGAGCGCAAATGCGCCGACCCGAAGACCACGGTATTCCTGCTGTGCAACCCCCACAACCCCGGCGGGCGTGTGTGGACAGCCGACGAGCTGGAGCGCATGAACGAGATATGCCTGCGCAACCACGTCAAGGTGATCAGCGACGAGATTCACAACGAGATAGTGATGCCGGGCTACCACTACACCCCGTTCGCCGCCGTGAGTGAGGCTTGCCTCAACAACAGCGTTACGATGACGTCGGCCTCAAAGTCGTTCAACATCGCCGGTCTGCAGTTGGCCAACATCTTCTGCAGCGACGTGGTGCTGCGCCGCCACATCGACCGCGCCATCAACATCAACGAGGTGTGCGACGTCAACCCGTTCGGCGTGATAGCATTGCAGGAGGCCTACCGCCACGGGGCGGAGTGGATAGACGAGTTGAATGAATACATCTACGCCAACTACAAGGCTCTGAAAGCATACTTGCAGCAGCAGGTGCCCGAGGTGGAAGTGCTGCGGCAGGAAGGCACCTATCTGGCTTGGCTCGACATCAGGAAACTCAACACCACAAGCGACGCCTTGGAGCAAGACTTGGAGCAAAGGGGAAAGGTGATGCTGAGCCGCGGCACCATCTACGGCCGCGACTCCGGCGAGGGCTACATGCGAGTGAACATGGCCACCCAGCGCGCCACGCTGATGGAGGGTCTGAGCCGCATCGCCTCGGTGATGCAGAAGTACAGGCCATAACTTGCCACATGGGCAAAACAACACCAGCCCGCCGCAGACATTGCTCTGTGGCGGGCTGGTGTGTTTTTATAAATGGAATGGAGATTAATAGATGGGCTTAACAACTTCAACCCTCATTCCCAATGCGCCTATAATCCTATAAAATGCACCAACACTTGGCGTAATAACACCATTCTCAATTTTTGAAATGTACGACTTTGTTGTATTTGTGCGCTTTGCCAGTTCCTCTTGAGTAACGTTGGCCTCCTTTCGTGCATCATGAAGAATCTGCCCAGAATAGAATGAATACGCTTTCTCCTCAGCCTCTGCACGCTCAGGCATTCCTTCTTTCCCAAATTTATTGTCAAGCACGAGGTCGTAATCAACGATTTTGTGATTGTTTGTCTGCATAATATGCCTCCTTTATTCTTATTGCTTTTTCTATTTCTGAAATTGGTGTCTTTTGACTTTTCTTCTGAAAACCATTGAACAGAACCACAATTCTCCCCTCGTCGAAGATGAAGAACACACGAAAATGTTGCTGTTAAACTCCGTTCTCAGTTCATAGATACCTTCCCTTGTCAGTCTTACAAACTTTTTAGGAAGTCTGTCTTGGGTTTTCAACAGAAGCAATCCATATTGAATTTTTCCTGCTCTTTCTCCGACAACGTTTTCATGAAAGCCTCGAAATAGCCACCATACGTTACTATCTTTCGTTTCATGGTGCAAATTTAGCAAGAGTTTCAACATCATGCAACAATTGAGTGACTTTTCTTTCCCCATCAGCCGCTTTTATAACCTTTTACGTTTGCATTTGGTGTATATCCGCAATCGTCCAAGCAACAGAACAACCTCTTACAATATCTCACGTGGTTTTTTGCGGAAAACCAGCCCTTTCCATGTCACAAATCCTCTCTTTCTGCGTTAGTATAGTAGAAACAACAAACTCGACCAATATGAAACATTACAGAATCAGTCTGATGTTCGCCGCCCTCTGCATGGTGGCCGCGAGCTGCTATTCATCGAGGCAGAACGGGGTGGAGAACAGCGAGGCCGTGGAGCAATCGGGCACCACCCGAACCTACAACGTAGCTTCGTTCACGCGCATCAGAAGCCTTGGCATCTTGAAAGTACACTTCTCGCAGAGCACCAAGACGAGCGTGAAGGCCGTGTGCAAGAGTGGCAACATCGACCTGCTCAAAGTGAAGAGCCACAACGGCATACTCTCCGTCTACGTCAACAAGCCCGCAGAATACCGGGGAGTCTACCCCAAGGTGGATCTCTATGTTACCGCGCCATCGCTCAACGCCATCGAGCTTGCCGGCAGCGACTCGTTCGAAGCCTCACGCATCGAGACCCCGTGGCTGATTGTCAACCTCTCGGGCAACTCAAAACTGAAAATCGACAAAATCAAAGCCGGCCACGTGAAGATAGAGACATCAGGCAAAGGCAGCGTAATCACCGACATCGAGGGCGAAGACCTGGAGATGGACAACGCTGGCAGTTCGAGGGCCGAAGTGAAGTTCAGCGGCAAAAAAGCGATAGTGGCCAATTCCGGCAACGCTGTCGTCGACCTCAACTTCAAGGGCGACAACCTCACAATAGACAACATCGGCATAACGACCATGACGGCCACAGTGGATTGCAAAAGCCTGACAGTGGACAACAGCGGCCATTCCAACCTGACGCTGATAGGCACAGCCGACGACACGAAGATAGACAACAGCGGCGTATCCAAAGTGAACACGGAGCAGCTAAACAAATATTGAGGCAGCAATAACGGCCAAAGCTGATGGACGGGGCACAATTCAGAGAAGAGGCACGGCGACTGCGACCGGCCATGACATCGATGGCGCGGCACTATCTCGACACCGACGAGGCTGACGACGTGGTGCAAGACGCTTTGGTGCGCCTCTGGCAGATGCACGACCAACTGCCCGTACCACTCGACCGGCTCACAGCGGTCATCGTGCGCAACCTCTCCATCGACCACCTGCGCCGCCGCCATGACACAGTGAGCGTAGACAGTGTTGAGATAGCCGAGCAACCCGCCACCGACAACACCCGCTACGAGCGCATCGAGAGGCTCATGGCCTCGCTGCCACAGCTTCAACAGACCGTGATCAGGCTGCGCCACATCAGCGAAATGGACTACGACGAAATAGCAACCCTCGTCGGCTCAACGCCTCAAGCCGTGCGCCAGATGGTGAGCCGGGCCAGACGGACGCTGCTGAAAAACTATAATAAAGAATGATGGACACCAAAAGAATAACCAACCTTGTGCAGAGGTTTCTCGAAGGAGACACCACAATCGACGAGGAGCGGCTGCTCTGCCACTACTTCACCACCACCCCAGTGGTGCCGGAAAGCCTCAGCCCATACGCCGAGCTCTTCCGCGACCTCGCCACGCTGCCCTCTGCGCCGACCGTGAAAACCCACAAGCGTGCCGTTCCTCGGCTCCACTGGGCAGTGGCCGCCATCGCCGCGTCGGTGGCACTGGCCTTGATGGTGGTCTTGGGCTACAGGAACCATCAGTACAGCCAGCTGTCGCGCCTATATGAGGGCAGCTACGTGGTGGTCAGCGGCCATCGCATCGACAACCTGCGCCTCATCAAGGACTCAATAGCCGCAACACTGGCCGATGCCAAGCGCATAGAGAACAGCGTGGAGCAGCGCAGCGACATCGACCGGGCTGAGCGCGACGTAATAGAGAGCGCCAACCCCAACCAACGCAAAGAGATAGAAAGACTTTTAAACTGAATACGGAAACCTATGAACAGCAAACGACTTGCAACCATGATATTTGGCCTGCTCTTGGCCATCGCCATCCAGGCTCAAAACAGCATCGACCGGATGGTGGACAATCTGTCGACCACAGGCGGCTCCACCTTCACCTCGGCCGTGGAGCGCAACCCCAAGACCCGTAAAGTGGAGCGGGTGGTAAGGCGGCTCGTCATCGAAGGGCCTCAAGCGGCCAAGTTCTTCGACGCCTTCAAGCGCGAGCTGCAGGGCAAGAGCAACGTAACCAACCGCCGGAACGACGACGAACTGACGATAATCTTCACCGAGGAGACCGCCAAGGCCAACCGCATCTACATGCTGAAGAGCGATGCGCCCGTGGCAAAGACCGATGCGGTGGTTACCATCATAGTAAGGATGAAATAGCCTTAGCCCATAAACCTCTTATTCCAATATTCTCTCAGTGCCCCACAGCCTTTTCCCTTGGTTGTGGGACATTTCACTTTGTTTTTATTACCTTTGCACCATGAACACAATCAAGACCATTCTTGCGTGGCTCTCACGCCTTGGCCGATGCCGTGGATTCGGCATACAGTCGCCGTGGGCGTTCCATCTGGTGTGCGATGCCATCAACACCCACCGATGGAACAACCTGTTTGCCGACATCGAGGCACATCTGCCACACAAGACAAAATGGCACGAGCGGCGGCTGTGCCGACTGACAGTGAAGCTCGCGCGACACTATGGCTTCACTGAGGTGGCGGCGGGCAGTGGTGCTCCCAAGTGCTTCGGCGAATATATGCGGCGGGCGGGCATAAAGGTCGCGGCCGAGAAACCTGTGCCGATGGCCGTGGTCAACTGCTCCGATGAAGACACCGCACCAATGGAAGAGTTCGTGCAGAACGCCAATCCGCATTCCATAATGCTTGTCTATGGCATCCACGCCGACAGGAAAGCCACTGCCAAATGGAGAAAACTGCAATCCGACGGTCGCACAGGCATAACTTTTGATGTTTATTATGCGGGAATCGTGTTTTTCGACCACCACATTTACAAGCAACATTACGTAATAGAGTTCTGACATGAAGATATACACAAAGACCGGCGACACGGGAACCACCTCGCTGATAGGCGGAAAGCGCATCGGAAAAGAACACCCTCTGGTGGAGGCATACGGCGAAATTGACGAGCTATGCAGCCTTGTGGGCTTGCTCCACTCCCTCTGCGGCGAGCCGATGCTACAGCAGGTGCAGCGCGACTTGTTTCAGCTTGGCTCCCACATAGCCTCAGCGTTCAGCCGCCCGTTCACCATTGGCACACAGCAACTTGAGGAAGACATCGACACGATGCAAGCCGAGCTGCCACGTATAGACAGATTCGTGCTTCCCGGAGGCACGGTGGCCGCCTCGGTGGCCCACGTCTGCCGTACAGCGACACGCCGCGTGGAACGCCGGGCAGTGGGGCAGAAAACCAACGGAATATCGCCCGGGGCATTGGCCTATCTCAACCGATTGTCGGACTATTTCTTCGTCTTGGCGCGATATTTAAACTTTATTGAGAAAAAGGAAGAAAATTTATTGTAGCAACTGTTGCATATTAATGGAAAATATGTACTTTTGCACGCAAAATCAACATTTGTAAAATTTTAGGACTATGTATTGGACACTTGAATTAGCTTCGAAACTTGAGGATGCGCCTTGGCCTGCAACGAAAGACGAGCTTATCGACTATGCTACTCGTTCGGGTGCGCCTTTGGAAGTGCTTGAGAATTTGCAGGAAATAGAAGACGACGGCGAGGTCTACGACAGCATCGAGGACCTTTGGCCCGACTATCCGACAAAGGAAGATTTCCTTTGGAACGAGGATGAATATTGAAACCTTGTGGCTTTCCATCGTGAGGGTGCGGCGTCGGCGTCGCACCCTCATGTCGTTTATAGCCCTCGCCACCACAGGACACGCATATTGGCTTGGCAATACGCGCGCCATTGCATGTGTCAGAACGACAATATAAACCCAAATCGGTCATTAGACTATTATACCCAAATCAGTCGTTAGAAGCAGATGATGCCGGAGGCATCACCGCTCCATAACC
>CAZRSL010000097.1:0-8815 GCA_964602785.1 uncultured Prevotella sp. | reverse complement strand
TTATCGGCTGCCCGGTAGTGGCATTGACAACAGCCAAGCGCATCTGGCCCGACTTGCCAAGGGTGGTATACAGGAATTTCACATTGCTCACAAAGACGGTCTGATACACAGCGTCAGACTTCTTGTTTGGCGCATACGCCTTTACCAGATAGACACCTATGGGCAGCTTCGGCACCACAACAGAGTCGGAAAAGGCGCCATAGTCGTTTTCGGGAGTGTATGCACGAGAGGCCGTGAACACAGGTTTGCCAGTGCGCAAGGCTAAAAGTTGCTTGGTGTTCAGACGGTCGGGGTCGAGAGTTCCATCCGCGTTCAACCGTGTAATCTCTATGTCTATTGCGTCGACATTAACAATCCTGCTAAGGCGCAGCGTTTGGTCAGCTGTCGGAATCCACACATTGCTGCCCATACTGATGTTGAATCGTGGAGCGGTGATCTGGTTTCTGTCGTTCTGCAGCTTAGCCATGCGCGGATATTGGCTGACCGGGAACTCACTGAGCGACCTGTCGATGAACCGAATGCGCTCAGCCGTGGAGCGGGAATCGTAATAGTTGCTGGCCTTGAAGGCTATCAGCCAACTCTGGGCACAGCCCTTGTAGGCAGCGGCAAGCGAATCGAACTTGGCAATGCGAGCCTCGTCGTTGAGTTGAGGGTCGCTGTCGACGCCAAGAACAGCGGCTGTCAGCGCGGCATCTTTGTTGCCGTGGCTTTCATAATAGTCGGCCAGGAGCTTGTAATTGCCGGCCTCCAAACCGATGACATGGAGCAAGTCGTCGCCAAACACCACTCCCTCGTTGCCCTTTACAAGCAGCGGGCGATAGGCGGTGGCCTTGGCGTTGGCAAGCACTTCCGGCTCGGCAAGGGCAAGCTGGAAATACGACTTGGCCGAGTCAGCGTTGTCGACCGACTGACAGGCCTTTGCTATCGCGGCATAGTAGACGGCTCTGAGCGCACCATCAGTGGCTTTGCCGGCGTTATCTTTCAGCCTTTCCATGGCGGGGGCGAGCGAGTCGGGCGATATGTTATAATATGTGGAAGTGCGGGCCACCTCGGCGGCGAGCAGATTGCCGTAGCTCTTCTCGCGGTTGGCCTTCTTTATTATCTGGTCCAGATACTTTATCTCGGTGCGGGGCTGGTCCTTGTCGGCGGCGGCGTCCACCTGTTGCCAAAGGGTTTTGTAGTCCACTTTGGCGGCATTGGCCGTGGCGGCCAGCATCGCAAGCAGCAGAGCGAAGATGTTTCTCATTGTGTTATCGTTTTTATTACTGCAAAAATACAAAAAATAAAGCAAAGCCCCACGCAACAAGACGCAAAAACAATGGCGGTGTAACATAATAAAACAATTGTTTAGGTTGTTCTACAGCCCGGCAGTGGCTCACCGACAGGGCAGAAGTGGTCGGTTTTTGGCTTTTGACACGTGTGAGAATGTTTTTGGCCACGTGTCAAAATGTCTTTCGGCACGTGTCGAAAAACAATCCGACCCGTGCCGAAAGATGTTGAAAAGCCAAGTTCAACCAGTCGACAAGCCTTTATTTGACTGTCAAACTGCATTATTCACAACATTCATCAAGCGTGTGAATATATCGGCTATACCTTCTTGAAGTTCAGCCGGAGCGAGTTGAGCACCACGCTGACACTGGAGAAGGCCATGAGCGCACTGGCCCACATCGGCGTTATCTGGAAGTTGATGCCAAAGATGTGGAGCACTCCCGCTGCCAAGGGGATGGTGATGATGTTGTAGATGAACGCCCAAAACAGGTTCTCGTAGATCATCCTCACCGTGATGCGGCTCAAGTGGATGGCTGTGGGCAGGGCGTTGAGGTCGTCGCCCATGAGCGTTACCTGGGCCACATTCATTGCCACATCGGTGCCCTTGCCTATGGCTATGCTCACGTCGGCCTTGGCCAAGGCCTGGGTGTCGTTGATGCCGTCGCCCACCATGGCCACGGTCTTGCCTTCCGACTGCAGCTTCTCCACGAGATGCTCCTTGTCGCTGGGTTTCACTTTGCTTTGGTAGTGGTCGATGCCGGCCTTGTCGGCCCAGTAGTGGGCCGCCTCCTCGGTGTCGCCGCTCATCATCCACACGTCCACGCCCTCGCTCTTCAGTTTGCCAATGGCCTCACGGGCGTTGGGCTTCAGCGTCTCGCGCTCCTCGGGTTTCAAGTTGTCGGCCTTGGTGAAGTCGACGGTGGGTTTGGGCAGCGTCAGCGTGCCCGTCTTGTCGGTAACGAGGGCGTCGACGCGCCTCATGCTCTCAAGCGCGGTGGCGTCCTTGATGAGTATCTGCTTGCTCGCCGCCTTGCCTATGCCAACCATTATGGCCGTTGGCGTGGCCAGTCCCATGGCGCACGGGCACGCCACCACAAGCACAGCCACCGCCGAGAGTATGGCGTGGGGCAGAGCCTGGCTGCCGCCCGCTATCCACCAGACGAAGAACGTGAGCAGGGCAATGCCGGTAACAACTGGCACAAACACCATGGCAATCTTGTCGACAATGCGCTGTACCGGCGCTTTCGACGCCTGTGCCTGCTCGACAGTCTCTATGATGCGTGCCAACTCAGTCTCGCCGCCTATCTGCTCGGCCCTGACATACAGTTTGCCCTGAGAAGGTATGGTTCCGGCCTTCACCTTGCTGCCTTTCTGCTTGCGGGCGGGGGTGGGTTCGCCGGTGATCATGGCCTCATCGACGTAGGCCGCGTCGGGTGTCATGAAGCTCTCGGCATAGCTCACGGTGCCGTCGACGGGTATCTTCTCGCCCGCCCTGACCTCCAAGAGGTCGCCTTTGTCGATGGTTTTGATGGGCACCTCGTCGTAGGCCTTGGCCTTGCCGTCGGCGTCGAACTCGGCGATGATGCGGGCGGTCTTGGGTTGCATGCCCATCATCTTCTTTATGCTGGCCGCCGTGCCGTCCTTGGCTTTCTCCTCAAGCATGCGACCGGTGAGGACGAAGGTGATAATCATCACCGACGCGTCGTAGTAGGTGCTCCACTCAATGCCGCGTGAACCCCACACAGCGTCGCCCCAGAAGGTGTTGAACGCACTAAAGGTGAAACTGACAAAAGTGGAAAGCGCCACGAGCGTGTCCATGTTTGCCGTCAGATGGCGCAGTTGCTTTATGGCGGCCACATAGAATTGTTTGCCGCAGAAAACGAGGTTGGCCAGTGCGAGGAGGAGCGACACCTGATTGTTCATGTCGCGACCGCCGAGGTCGATCCAGCGCATCGACAGCGACATGACCGCCAATGCAAACACCCAAGAAAGGATGGTGCGGCGGCGAAGGAGCGTGTAGGCCCGCTTCTCTATCTCCTCAACGCTGCGGTCCTGCTCTATCACGAGGTCGTAGCCGATGTCGCTGACGGCCTTCTTCATCTGCTCGAGGCTGATCTTCTGCGGGTCGTAGTCGACAAGAGCGCAGCGGCCAGGCAGACTGACCGACGCGCTCTGAATGCCGTCAAGCGAGTTGAGCTTGCGCTCCACGTTGGCTGAACATGAGGCGCAAGCCATTCCCACAACAGGAATAGTCTTCTTCATGGCTTATATGGTCAGTGAATAACGGCCCGCGGCGGCCACTGCATCCCTAAAGTCGGTAGGACCTGCCACTGTCTCGTCGTAGTCCACCGTTACATTGTGCTGGCTCAAATCGGCCTCTGCATTACGGACACCAGCCAAAGCCTTGATGGCGTCTTCAACTTTGGCCTTGCACATGGGGCATTTCATCCCCTCAACATTGAATACTTGTTTCATAGTTTTGTCTCCTTAATTAGTTTTGTTTCTGGATGCAAAATTAATAACAAAACAGAGGAGAGCCGTTACAAAATAATGGATAAGTCTTACAGTTTTAAGGAATCTACACCTTGTCGAGCTCCTTGCGCATGTTTTGCTTGAGTTGCTTAAACTGCGACGGGGTCATGCCTGTGGTGTTCTTAAACTGTGAAGACAGGTAGGCGGTGGAGGAATAGTTCATCTTCACGGCAATCTGCGAGAGTGTCAGCTCGTCGTAGCGGAGCAGTTCCTTCACCCTTTCAATGCGCTGCTCGATGTAGTATTTCTCAATGGTCTTGCCCTCCACCTCGCTGAAAAGCTTTGAGAGCGAACTGTAGTCTTGGTGGATCTCGCTGACGAGATAATCGCTCAGATTGACCGACGAGCGGTTGTCGTTGTAGTGGACGAGCTTTATAACCGCACTTTTTATGCGCTCGATGGTGCGCTGCCGGCGGTCGTCGAGCAGCTCGAAGCCAAGGTCGGAGAGCCGCTGCCGTATCTCGGCCTTCACCTTCGGGCTTACCTCGCCCTCCACCTCAGCTGTGCCAAGGTCGACTGAAACAGGGTTGAGCCCCACCGACTTCATCACTCCCGTTACGGCCATCTTGCAACGGTCGCACACCATGTTCTTGATGAAAAGTTTTGTTACAGCCATTCAGTTCTTCTCCATCGACAACAATGTACTCAGAATGCGCTCTGCGCTGCGCCCGTCCCATCGGTCGGGCAGCGAACCTTGCTTCCATTGCCCGGCAATCACGCGCGTCATGGCCTCGGCGAGCTTCTGCGGGTTCTCGCCGACAAGCTCGTTGGTGCCCACCTTCACGGTCTCGATATGCTCGGTATAGCTGTTGAGCGTGATGCAGGGCACGCCCCAGAACGTGGCCTCCTCGGCCACGTTGCCGCTGTCGGTGACTATGCCCTTGGCGTGGGCGGTGGCGTAGCCGAACTCAAGGTAGCTGAGCGACTTTACAATGTGGAAGTTATGGAGGTTGAGCCCGTTGTGGAGCCCGAGCGACATGATGGTCTCAACAGCCTTGGCTCGCAACGGTGCGACTATTGGCACATCGCCGACCGAACCGACCAGAGCCTCGAGCAGGGAGCAAAGCTTCTGGCGGTCGGCCATGAGGGCTTTGCGATTGATGGTGAAAAGGATGTAGTTTCCATCGGCTATGCCAAGACGACCGAACTGCTCCGGCCGCTTGAAACGGTCGCGGTTAAAGCGCAGGTTGTCTATCAGGATGTTGCCCACCATATACACCTTTGACAGCTCAGCTCCCTCACGATTGGCTATGCTGTTGTTGCTTATGCCAGCGGTGAACAAGAGGTCGGACAGCCCATCGATGACCAAGCGGTTGATTTCCTTGGGCATGGTGATGTCGAAAGAGCGCGTGCCAGCGGCCAGATGGGCCAGGAGTATGCCTTGCTTCTTTGCCACAATGCTCACGGCCATGGTGGAGGCCAAGTCGTCGACCACCACAACCACGTCGGCCGGGTTGTTGCGGATGTACCGCTCGAACTCGGCCATCACGTGGCCGGTAAGCTCGTTGAGATTTGCACAGTCTACACCCAAGAACACATCGGGCCTCGGGATGGAAAGGTCGCTGAAAAGCGATGGCTCGAGAGTGGGGTCGTCATCCGAGCCGGCATACACCAGACTGTAGGCGATGTCGGTTCCTTTCTGTTTCTCAGCCTCAATGGCCCTGATTAGGGGGGCGACCTTGATGAAATTAGGCCGCGCCCCGCAAACTATGCAAATCTTCATGTTGACTATTAGTCTTTGAACAAGTCTTTTATTCCTCCTATGGAACCCATAAGGTTGGTGGCCTCGTATGGCAGATACACCGTCTTGGTCTTGTCGCCCGTGGCAACCTGGTTGAGCATTTCGATGTATTTCTGCGCCAGGAGGTAGTTGGCCGGGTTGGTGCTCTTGCCCACCGCCTCGGTGATCTTCTCTATGGCGACGGCCTCAGCCTCGGCCTTGCGTATGCGTGCTGTGGCCTCACCCTCGGCACGCAGTATGGCCTGCTGCTTGTCGGCCTCGGCGCGGTTGATGGTGGCGGCCTTCTCACCCTCGGAGGCAAGAATCTGGGCTTGCTTCTCACCCTCGCTCGTCAGGATGGTGGCACGCTTGTTGCGCTCGGCTTGCATCTGCTTCTCCATGGCGTTGAGCACGCTCTCTGGAGGCGTGATGTCCTGAAGCTCAACGCGATTGACCTTTACTCCCCATTTGTTGGTGGCATCGTCGAGCACGCCGCGCAGCTTGGTGTTGATGGTGTCGCGCGAAGTCAGGGTCTGGTCGAGTTCCATCTCGCCAATGATGTTTCGAAGTGTGGTCTGCGTCAACTTCTCAATGGCGTTGGGCAGATTGTTGATCTCGTAGACCGCCTTGAATGGGTCAACCACTTGGAAATAGAGCAGAGCGTTGATTTCCATCTGGATGTTGTCCTTGGTGATGACGTTCTGGCGGTCGAAGTCCATCACTTGCTCGCGCAGGTCGATACTGTTGGAATAGAAGTAACGGCGGTTGCGCACGCTGATTATGGTCTTTGGCTTGTCGATGAAGGGGATGATGATGTTGACACCCGGCTTGAGCGTGGCATAATAGCGGCCTAAGCGTTCTATTATCTTAGTCTCACTCTGCGAGATGATGACGATAGACTTCTTGGCGAAGATGATTACAAGAATGACGATTGCAATCAGTACGATTGTGGCGATTGAAAAATCCATAGGGCAATAGGGTTTAATATAATTAATGTGTTGATTAAATCTCGGCCACTGTAAGCACAATGGAGTCTCGGGAGACGACACGGCAATGGGTGCCGGTGGCGACAGAGTGGCCGTCGGACGTTTCGGCAAGCCAATAGTCGCCGTCGATCTGCAAGCGGCCACGGCCTCCGGCGGGTATCGCCTCGGTTATCACGCCCTCAGCGTCGACCAGCGCGTCGGCGTTGCTCTCGCGCTTGTCCTCGCCGCGGTGAAGATATTTCTTGGCCGTGGGGCGGATGAGAGTAAGGCTGATGAGTGTGGCCACGGCGAAGATGATGATTTGCACCCAGCCAGATAAGCCCAATGCGGCGGCCACAGCCCCGAACACAGCGCCAAACGTGAAACTGAGGAAGAAGAAATCACCATTGGTGAGTTCCAAAATCAGGCATACAAGGGCTATGAGCGCCCAAAGCTGCCACAGGTTGCTTGCGAAATAGTCTATCATGGCTATAGGATGAATGTTATCTGCGTTTTGTTGTCGACTTCTTCTTGGTGGAAGTTGTCGTCTTCTTTGTTGTGGTCGCCTTTTTCTTGGCAGTAGTAGTTGTTGTGGTTGTGGTGGTTACCGCTGGCGTTGCGGCCTTGTAGTACTTCTCCGCCTCTGGCAACCAGCCCTTGATGTCGGCTATGCGCTGTGCGTCGCTGGGGTGGTCGCTGAAGAGGGCGATAGTGTTGGAGTTGCTTCCGCTGGCCATGCGCTCCCAGAACGGCACAGCCTCATCGGGGTTGTAGCCTGCCATGGCGGCGAAGATGAGACCCATGTGGTCGGCCTCGCTCTCGTTGGAGCGGCTGTACTTGCAGTTGAGCACGTTGAGTCCCAGATTGGCCCACGACGAGACACCATTGGTGTTGACTCCGGCCGCACCAAGGGCCACGCCGGCTATGCCCAGTATGGTTTGCTGCGTCTGCTGCTTCGAGAGTTGTTCCTGCGAGTGGCGGGCCACGGCGTGGGCTATCTCGTGGCCAAGCACTATGGCCAGTGCGGTCTCATTCTTGGTGTAAGGCAGCAAGCCCTCGTAGACCACAATCTTTCCGCCAGGCATACAGAAAGCGTTGGCTGAGTTGTCTTGAACGAGGTTGAACTCCCACTTGTAGTTCTTCACAAGATTGGAGTAGCCATTCTGGTTGAGGTAGGTCTCCACGGCGTTGGCGAGCCTCTGCCCCACCCTCTGCACCATTTGGGTGTTGGCCACGTCGGTCGACTTCTTCACCTTGTTCATATATTGGTTATACTCACTGAAACTTTGGGTGAGAATGGCGTCGTCGCTGACAGATATGCGCTGCTTGCGCCCCGTGACTGGCACGGTGCTGGTGGTGCCACACGCGCTCAAAAGCAATGCGGCAACAACCGTGAGAATGATGTTTCTTGATTTCATATATTAAATCCTTTAGATATTGCAAAGATACATTATAAATTTGTAATGGCAATGGGAATGTTCATTTTTTTAATACTTGAATGTCTGTCAAGGTTGCATGAAGCCTAAAAATGACGTTTTCAACATGTTTACCAATAGCATCTCTACTATAACGACAATTTTCATTAACTTTGCACAGAAAAAGTAAACAACATCTGATTATAGCACATCAAGTCATGCAATACGCATATATCCTTCGGACACTAAAAAAGGGAAAGTCCAGTGAAAGACCTTCCCCCGATTGTTGGTAGTCGATAGGGGAATCGAACCCCTATGCCAAGATTGAGAATCTTGTATCCTAACCATTAGATGAATCGACCATCCTCATGTCCTGCATCCGAACCCCCTGCTTGGCGGAAGGAGGGGGATTCGAACCCCCGGTACGCGTAAATGCGCACGGCAGTTTAGCAAACTGCTGGTTTCAGCCACTCACCCATCCTTCCATGTCGTGGGTCTTAAGCCTGAACTGACCAAGCATTGTTTCCAAATGCGGTGCAAAGGTAATGCTTTAATTTTATTCCCGCAAATTTTTCTCAAAATATTTTCTTAAACTTGCTGCAACATTAGAAAAGCCCAATAATTTACGGTTACAAATGCAAAAGCATTCTACAATATGGGAATAATGACAATTGACTGCGAACCAAGATATGGTGTGCTACCTTTGGAATCCACCCAAGACAGCATTTTTATGGTTAAGGGAACAGGTACATTTAAAATCTTCCTCAACGAAACCATGTCACAAATCAAACCAAGTACAACATAAAAAAGAAGCCCAACATAGTCGGACTTCTTTTCTTGTTGGTTGCGGAGGCAGGATTCGAACGTGCGACCTCCAGGTTATGAGCCTGGCGAGCTACCAACTGCTCCACTCC
>CAZRSL010000096.1:0-8824 GCA_964602785.1 uncultured Prevotella sp. | reverse complement strand
TGCCTCCGGCATCATCTGCTTCTAACGACTGATTTGGGTTGAATTATGATACACCATCCCTACGGTTCCACAGCTGATTGCGGATAATCATTTAATTTTTCATCAATCTATGATGAAACATACAGCTATATGGTAATGATAAAGCGATATGTTCTCTCTGCGGAGGCTGTTTCACGGTCTGAAAGTGCCTGTTTTGCAAACGTGCCTCAGCTGTTCCACTTTTCTGTCTCAGCTGTTTCACATTTCTACCACAGCTGAGGCAGAAAAGTGAAACGGCTGAGGCGCGATGATAAAACCGGCGTTTATTGATTTTTTTATGGCCTCTTTCATCGTGGATTGAATCTTTTGTTGTATATTTGCAGCGACAAACACAGTTGTAAGTGCAAGTCATATTTTTGCGGGTGAATAGATTTCGTATCTAATTCGATGGAGTTTTAATTTCAAATATCCGACCAATCATTTGATGCAACGGACTCCAAGGATGAGGATACGCCTGTATAGGCGTACCCCTCCCTTTGTCCTGTTGCATGGGCGCCTTGGTCGGATAGCCTGAAATTAAGGACGAAAGAGGGTGGTACGCTTTCTTTTATCCCAATCGTGCAAACCAAATCTATCATCCTAATTATGGACAAATACGAACTGATAAACAAGATCAAGAACCTTGCGGGCATCACCGACGAGGAGAAGTCGGCGCTGATAGGGCTGCTGCGCTCCCACAAGAAATATGGGCTTGTGTGGGAGGACAAGCCCGAAGCGGTGGAGGAGAAAATGAAAAAGCAGCTCCCCGTGCTGAAGGAAGTGAAGGAGAGAGCCATCATAAACGACTCCGACGGGGAGCACTACCCCAACCACATACTGATAGAGGGCGACAACCTTGAGGCTCTCACCGTGCTGAGCTATACACACAGCAACAGCATCGACGTGATATATATCGACCCGCCGTATAATACGGGCAACAAGGACTTTATGTATAATGATAAATATGTAGATTCTGAAGACGATTATAAACATTCTAAGTGGTTGTCATTTATGCAACGAAGATTATTGATTGCCAAGAGGTTAATCAATGATTCAGGTTATATCTTTATATCTATCAATAATGTGGAATGTGCCCCATTGCGACTTCTTTGTGATGAAATATTCGGAGATAAAAATTTCATAGGACAAATTACTTGGGAGTCAACAACTCAACCTGTAAATGCAGGCTCTGCAAAGTATCAACTCCAACAAAAGGTAGAATACGTATTGTGTTATTCAAGATTATTTGAGAGGAAGTCTACTTTTAAGTTAGATGAAGGAGAAAATAAGCTGAAATATCCACATCTTGGAAGATATGGAAAATGCAGGTTTGAAATAATCGAAAAATCTGATGCAGGCTCTTACAAAAGAGATACTATGAAGTTCTCGATACTTGGTCAATACCCAAGAGAAGGTAAAAGGTGGCAAATAGGGATTGATACTGCGAGAGAACTCGAGAAAAAAGGTAAAGTAGAAATTGTAGACGGAATTGTTAAAAGAGCAGTTTATCCAGAAGACGAATTAGACAAAAAGACTTATATACCTTTTTGGTCTCATTTTACTGCTAAAGAGGTCGGGACGGCTCAAAATGGGAAAGATGAGTTGAACAGTATTTTAGGATTTGCATCAGGTTTTGATACTGTGAAACCTGTAAAACTAATCAAGAACTTATTGTCTCATTTCGATAACAATATAAAAGTTCTTGATTTTTTTGCTGGGTCTGGCACCACATTACATGCTATCATGTCCTTAAATAGAGAAGACAATGGGAAGAGAATAGGCATATTGGTTCAAGATAATGAAGGTAAAGCTGAGATATGTGATAGGATAACATATCCAAGATTGAAAAACATTATTAAAGGATATGAAACTGATGGGAAACACATTGAAGGTTTGCTACACAACAACCTGCGCTACTACAAGACCGACAGCGTGCCCCGCGAGCAGACAGTGGAGAATATGCGCAAGCTTGTGGATGCCGCCACCGACATGCTCTGCATAAAGGAGAACATGTATGACGAGGTGGCATCGCTTGGCACGATAGAGCGGCTGCCACAGTTTGCCGTCCGCCACTTCACCGATGGCAATGGCGGTCAGATGCTCGTTGTATATGATGAGACCATTATACCCCAGCTTGTTGACGAGCTCTATCGCACCGATGTCAGCCGACCGCTGAAAGTATATGTGTTTTCGCCCAACCGCAACCCCTATACCGACGAGTTTGAGGAAGTGGAAGACAAAGTGGAGCTGTGCGCCCTGCCCGCCGCCATCTACGACGCCTACCGCGAGGTGGTGCCGCCGGTGGGCGACACGCCCCTGACAGTAACCGAAGAAGTAAAGGAGGCCGAACGATGAAGACCCTGCAATATCAAGACGAATACGTGAGGCGGCTCGTAGACATGTCGGTGGAGCTGCTGCAGAACGATGCCGACTATCAGAACATAGTGTTCAAGGCTCCCACGGGCTCGGGCAAGACCGTGATGGCCACCCGCATACTGGCCGACCTGCGTGAGGAGCTGCTTGCCCGCGACCTGCCCGACGTGGCGTTTGTGTGGATAGCGCCTCAGAAGCTGCACCTGCAGAGTTTCGAGAAGCTGAAGAAGATTTTTGCCGAGAGCCACCGCCTGACGCCAGTGCTCTACGACGAAATCGACCAGAGCGAGGGCATAATCAAGCCGGGCGAGATACTGTTTGTGAACTGGGAGAGCGTCAACCGCGACACCAACCTGATGGTGCGTGAGCGTGAGAATGCCGACTCGTTTTTTGAGATCATCGACCGCACTCGCCGCGAGCAAGGCCGCCCCATCTACCTCATCGTCGACGAGGAGCACCGCAATTGGAGCAGGAACGCCGACCGGAGCCTAACCGTGGTGCAGAAGATACACCCGAAGGTGGAGCTGCGCATCTCGGCCACTCCCAAGACCGTCAGTTTCAACAGTGTGGAGATACCGCGCCGCAGGGTGATAGACGAGGAGATGATAAAGAAGGGCATCTACCTGAACGAGGACATCGACGTTAACACCGACGACCCTTCGCTCAACATGTATCTGCTGCGCAAGGCCCTCGGCCAGCGCGACAGGATGGCCAAGGAATACCGCCGCATAGGCGTGGGCATCAACCCGCTGCTGCTCATACAGCTGCCCAACGACTCGTCGGCCGACATGACCATCGACGAGAAGACCCTCAAGGCGAGCCTCGTGCAGATGCTCGACACCCGGTATGGCATCAACACCGACAACAACAAGCTTGCCATCTGGCTTAGCAACGAGAAGGCCAACCTCGACGGCATAGAGGCTCCCGACAACATGACCCAGGTGCTGCTATTCAAGCAGGCCATCGCCTTGGGCTGGGACTGCCCTCGCGCCGCCGTTCTGCTCATCTTCCGCAATCTGGAGTCGGAGGAGTTTACCGTGCAGACCCTCGGCCGCATACTGCACATGCCCGAACAGCGGTTCTACCAGTCGGACGTGCTCAACTATGGCCACGTCTACACCGACATCAGCCGCGACAAGATAAGCATAGCCGCCGAGGATACCGGCTACATCAGCAAGGACACGCTGAAGGCCGAGCGGCGCGACAACCTGCGCAACATCACCCTGCCCAGCTACTATCAGCAGCGCCGCTCGCAAGACCAAAACCGGCTTGGCGTTGACTTCAAGAAGGTGCTGCTCGACGAGTTTGCCGGCTTCCTTGGAGTGAAGGCCGACGACACCCTCTTCACCCTGGCCGAGATGGCAGGGTGGACTGATGAGGAGCGTAAGAAATATGAAGACCCGCTGGCCCTGTTGGGCACCACGGTCGACTACAATGTGCTCAGGGCCGAGCAGCTCGGACTCAACCTCCACGTGGCATCGGTCAACGTGAAGATACCGAAGAACCTGTTTTTCCAAAACGACGAAGGCATAATCGACATCGGCGACGACATGTCGTTTGCCCGAACCATGGACGAGCTGAGGCGGGCTTACAGCAACTTCTGCCACAATCTCGTGGTGCATGCCCACTTCGAGCCTAAGAACAGCACCTCGCGGCTTGCCGCCAACCTGACCGAACTGATGAGCGACCTGTTTGGCATATTCCAGACTGAAGTGCCTAAGACTGTGCTCTCCAACGACAACGCCCACCACAACGTAAAGAAGTTTACCGCCATCATCCAGCGGGCCTTGACCAGGTATGCCAGGATGCGCCAAAGCCGGTTGCAGCAGATTAGGGAGCGCGGCTTCAAGCAGACGATGTGGGAGGTGCCCGCCATAAGATTCTACAACGGCGCGACCAACAGGATAGAGCCGCAGGTGAAAAACCATGCCCTAATGCCTTTCATAGAGTTGAGAAAAGCGTCGACCCCCGAGCAGCGGTTCACAGCCTTCCTCGAAGCCCACACACAGTATATGGACTGGTGGTATAAGAACGGCGACGACGGCATGACCAACTACGCCATACCCTACACCAACACGCGGCAGGAGAAGTCGCTCTTCTATGTCGACTACATCATACGCATGAATGACGGCACAATACTCCTCTTCGACACCAAGAGCCGCAACAGCGACCCCAACGCTCCCGCCAAGCACAAGGCCCTGCTCCGGTATATGGCCGACGAGCGGAAGAAAGGCAAGCGTATGGAGGGAGGCATACTGATAGAGGACGAGCACACGCCCGACCTGTGGAAATACAGTCCGTTTGAGATAGACGACACTCAGAGCACTGACACATGGCAGGGCTTCTCCCCCGAACAATATAAATGACAGCAGACTATGGAAGGACTTGACAACAACTTCATCAACTACGGCATCTGCTCAACCGACCTGAAGGTGATAGAGGCACTGTGGCAGAGCGAGAACACCGGCCTCGACTTCGAATGGCTGAAAGAGGACAATTATCAAGGTGTCGCACCTTATATAAAAATACGGCTCCATACAGTTGCGCAACTGCATAGAGCCGATAAATCTTCGGGGGCAAGCCTATTTAATCCCCCTCTCGTTGAGCGCGTCGCTGTATTTCTTGGCGTTGACGAGGTGCTCGGGATAGGTGCGGGCAAAGTTGTGGGTGCCGGAGAAGTCCTCCTTGGCGCACATGTAGAGGTAGTCGTGGTGGACGTAGTTGAGCACGGCGTCGATTCCAGCCACTGTCGGTATGCGTATCGGACCGGGCGGCAACCCTTCGTTGCGGTAGGTGTTGTAGGGGCTGTCGGTCTGTGTCCAGGCGGTGTAGATGCGCTTGGCGTCGAAGTTCTTGGTGGCGAACTTTATCGTCGGGTCGGCCTGCAGGGGCATTCCGCTGTGCAGACGGTTGATGTACATGCCCGCTATCATGGGCTTCTCGGCGTCGTTGGCCGTCTCCTCGTCCACTATGCTGGCCAGCGTTATCACCTCAACGGGTGTCAGCCCGTCTTTCTTGGCCTTCTCGGTCCGGTCGAAGTTCCAGAACTTGCGGCTCTCCTTCTGCATCCTGTCCAGCAGCTTGTCGACGCTGATGGTCCAGTAGACGCTGTAGGTGTTGGGGATGAAAATGCAGAGTATCGTCTCTGGCGTGTAGCCATATTTGGCACAGGTGGTGGGGCTTGTCAGGGCCTCAAGCAGCTGCGTCCGGCTCATTTCGAGCTTCTGGCTCAGCTCCTCGGCCAGCCTTTCAGTGGTGCGCACGGACGGGATGGTCAGGTCGACGGGGGCTTGCATACCATTGCGGAAGTGGCGGAAGGTCTGCAGTGCGCCCACGCCCTTCTCCACGGCGTAGCGGCCCTCGCGTATGTGGCCGGCGTAGCCCGTGTGGCGGGCCAACGTCTTGAACGCGCAAATACTGGCGTGGGAGGCCACGGGTTCGAGCTTGTGGTAGACTGAGTCGATGTTGTCGTCAGAGTCGATGTACACATATTTTGTCTCGCCGCCTTTCAGCATCCCGGCAAAGAAGTAGTAGCATATAATGCCCACTATGACGACAATGCACGCCACAACCGGCACAAGATACCTTTTTCTCATTTGCATGGCTTGGTTTCTTTAAATCGGGCACAAAGATAATATAAATAAATGAAAAACAAACGTGGGCGGGATAAAATGCGGCCAAAATTAAGTAACTTTGCACATCTGCAATCCAAACTGCAATGGCTTTGAAAGAATACCAGACATACATATTCGACCTCGACGGCACGCTGCTCTACTCGCTCGAAGATTTGGCCCTTAGTGCCAACTACGCCTTGCGGCAGTCGGGCATGCCGGAACGAACAGTCGACGAGGTGCGCCGCTTCGTGGGCAACGGGGTGAGGAAGCTGATGGAGAGGGCTGTGCCCGGAGGCGCGGCCAACCCGCTGTTCGACCAGACCTATGCCACGTTCCGCCAGCACTACTTGCAGCACAATCTGGACCACACGCGCCCCTACGACGGCGTTGAGGCAATGCTTCACGAGCTGAAGCGGCGCGGCAAGGGGCTGGCCATAGTGAGCAACAAGTTCGACGCGGCCACAAAGGAACTCGTGGCTCATTTCTTTGCCGACACCGTGAGCGTGGCTATTGGCGAGAAAGAGAACGTGAGGAAAAAGCCCGCGCCCGACACGGTGCTTGAGGCTCTGCGCGAGCTGGGGGCAAGCAAGGATGGGGCAGTCTACATCGGCGACAGCGACGTCGACATAGAGACTGCCCGCAACAGCGGACTGCCCTGTATCAGCGTGTTGTGGGGGTTCCGCGATCGCGACTTCCTGTTGGCCCACGGCGCCACCCAATTGGTGAGCAGGCCTGAGGAAATCGTGGGCTTCTAATCTTTTTGCAAGTTTATAACGTGTTGACTTTCAACCTCCGTCACGTAGGGGCATGATTTATCATGCCTGAAACCATTGCACACGCCGCGCGAACGGGCATGATGAATAATGCCCCTACAATGGGAGTATGTATTAGCAACAATCAATAATGGCCGCATCAGAAGTGCGGCCATTAAAATGTCATACAATATAAATAATGTGTGTTCTATCTTATCCTGTCCATCGACCTGACCAGTGCCTCATCGGCCTTAACCCCGCGCCTTGCGAGCCAGTCGAGGATGAAAGCCACAAGCGGCAGGCATGAGCCGAAAGCCAGGCTGAGACTTGTTTGCGAGTTGCCATTGCTAAGTATCGACAACGCCAGCCACACATACCACAACGCCAGCATGAGCATGCTCAGCGAGCAGAGGCGCATCTGCAGCTTGCGGTTCTTGTAGGTGAAGATGGCCACAACGGCCAGCACGCCAGCCAAAGCCAACAACACGGCCAAAGCCGACGAAAGTCCAAGCCTGTAGGCTCCGTTGGCCACAACGCCGAGGTTGTAGACAGTGGCCCCCGTGCCACCAAGCTCGGTCGGCTTCAAGGTGGCCACGGGCATTAGCAGGCAAAGGATAATGGCCGCCACGGCCAACAGCAGGAAAACGGTTTGCTTACGCTGCCACATTATTGCTGCTCGTTGGTTTTGTCTGTGTCGGTGTCGAGGAGCTGGTCGCCATTGTCTTTCGACGGGTCGCGCCAGTATATCTTGCCCTCTATAAACTCCTGTGTGGCCAGCAGCGTGGGTTTCGGCAGCTTCTCGTAGTAGCGCGAGATTTCTATCTGCTCGCGATTCTCGAACACTTCCTCAAGCGAGTCGTTGTAGCTGGCAAACTCGGCCAACTTCTTGCTCAGGTCCTGCTTTATCTCCACTGCTATTTGGTTGGCTCGTTTCGACATGATGACAACGCTCTCGTAGATGTTGCCAGTGTCCTTCCACAGCTCTGGAACCTCGCGGGTTACGGTGTTGACCGGTGCTTTTGATTTCTTGTAGTCCATTATTATAATATGTGTTTTTTTATTATTGTCAGTTCTTGGTCACTTCCTTGCATTTCTCTATAAACTCCTCGGCGGTCTTGCGCTCCTTTGAGTCGGGATACTGGTTGATGAAGCCGTAGCACTCGTCCTCGGCGTCCTGGTAGCGGTCGAGCTTCTTCGACTCAACGCTCATCTGCGCCAGATAGTACTTGCTCTTCATTATCAGCACGGCGAAGTCCTCGCGCAGATTGCTGTAGGGATAGGAGTTGAGCGCGTTTTGCGATGTCACGATGCAAGCCTGGTAGTTGTTGCCACCGTTGGTGCAGTTGCCGAAGTAGGTTCCGAGATTGTAGTAGAGCTGGGCCGAGAGATACTCCTTCTTCACCAGCTTGTCCTGCAACTCTATCATGCGTTGCTGGGCTGTGCCTTTCAGCTTCCCGTCGGGGTAGATGTCGAGATATTCTTGGAAGGCGGCGATGGCGCTCACCGTGGAACTCTGGTCGAGGCGTGGCTCCGGCGTGCCCATATAGAGGCTCTGACCCTTGTAGAACGAGGCCTCCTGGGCGTACTGGCCGTTGGGATACGACTTGTAGTAGCGGTCGAACGTGGCGCTCGCGCCCTCGTAGTCGCCCATGCCATACTCGCTCATGCCGAGCATGTAGAGGCTTTCCTGGCCGTTGTCGGTGCCTTTCTCTATCGTTATCAGCTCCTGCAGCAATGGCGTGGAGCGCGAAAACTTGCCTTCGGCGAAGCATTGCTTGGCATATTCGTACTTGTAGCTGTTGTCGCTGGTCTTGTACACTTGATTGTACTCGTGTGCACATCCAGTGAGAAGCACTAAGCCAATGGCCATCAGTATTTTGTTTCTCATGCTTTACAATAATACACTTTGAGTTGCAAAATTAAGAATAATCCCTGAAATAATCAAAACTTAAATGCCAAATTTCTATAAAGTGGCGTTCCTCGGGCTATAAAAAATCCCCAAGCGTCGATTGCCGAGGCTTGGGGATTGGCTTTTGGTGCGCCCTTAGGGACTCGAACCCTAGACCC
>CAZRSL010000095.1:0-8847 GCA_964602785.1 uncultured Prevotella sp. | reverse complement strand
GGTGCAAGCACCCTCGGTTATCGAGCGGTGATGTCTCCGACATCATTTTTTTGAACGACGCTTCCTAATGAACGATTTAGGTTAATAATTCAACATTCAAAATTCAACATTCCCCTTCAGTGTCCCGTTATGTGAAAAACTTTTCGTAACTTTGCCACAAATATACACATACATGGGATTATTTGGATTATTTGGCAGCAAGAACAAAGAGACCCTCGACAAAGGTCTCGAAAAGACTAAGACGAGTGTGTTCTCAAAATTGGCGCGAGCTGTGGCCGGCAAGTCGAAAGTCGACGACGACGTGCTCGACAGCCTTGAGGAAATTCTCATCGGCTCTGATGTCGGTGTCGACACAACCATAAAAATCATCGACCGCATACAGAAGCGCGTTGCACGCGACAAATATGTGGGCACCGACGAGCTGAACAACATCCTGCGCGACGAAATTGCCACGTTGCTAACAGAAAACAAGACAACCGACGCTGATGGTTGGGATTTGCCCCAAGACCATAAGCCCTACGTCATACTTGTGGTGGGCGTGAATGGAGTGGGGAAGACCACCACCATCGGCAAACTGGCCTACCAGTTCAAGAAAGCGGGCAAGAAGGTGGTGCTTGGCGCCGCTGACACATTCCGCGCCGCCGCCGTCGAGCAGATTTGCATCTGGGGCGAAAGGGTGGGGGTGCCCGTGGTGAAGCAGCAGATGGGAGCCGACCCCGCAAGTGTGGCTTTCGACACTCTGCAAAGCGCAAAGGCCAACGGCGCCGACGTGGTGCTGATTGACACGGCCGGGAGACTCCACAACAAAGTGGGACTGATGAACGAGCTGAAGAAGATTAAAGACGTGATGAAAAAAGTGGTGCCCACCGCACCCGACGAGGTTTTGCTGGTGCTCGATGGCAGCACTGGGCAAAACGCCTTTGAGCAAGCCAAGCAGTTCAGCGCCGTCACTCAAATCACCTCTCTCGCCATCACCAAACTCGACGGCACTGCCAAGGGCGGCGTGGTGATAGGCATCAGCGACCAGCTGAAAGTGCCGGTGAAATACATCGGGCTGGGTGAAGGCATGGAGGATTTGCAGCTGTTCAACAAGAAAGAATTTGTTGACTCGCTCTTTGACACATCTAAAGCTGAATGAGACGCAACTGGATTGACTTCGTAACGATGGGTTGCTCGAAAAACCTTGTCGACTCTGAGCGGCTCATGGCCCGATTCGAGTGCGCCGGCTACCACTGTGTGGCCGACTCGAAAAGGCCAAGCGGAGACATTGCCGTGATCAACACCTGCGGCTTTATTGAGAGCGCCAAGGAGGAGAGCATCAACACAATCCTTGAGTTTGTGGAGCGGAAAAAGCGCGGACAACTGAGCCGGCTTTATGTCATGGGGTGTCTGTCGCAACGCTATAGGAAAGAGCTTGAAGAAAGCATACCAGAGGTTGACAAGTTCTATGGCAAGTTCGACTACAACCAGCTCCTTGCCGACCTTGGCCCTGTGGGCAAACCGACTGTGGAGAAAAGTCGCCATCTGACCACGCCACACCATTATGCCTACATCAAGATAGCCGAGGGTTGCGACCGTAAATGCGCCTATTGCGCCATCCCCTTAATCACTGGCCCACACCGCAGCCGCCCAATCGGCGAGATACTTGACGAGGTGAGGCAGCTTGCGGCTCAGGGCGTCAGGGAGTTTCAGGTTATTGAGCAAGAGCTGACCTACTATGGCGTCGACATAGACGGCCACCAGCACATAGCCGAGCTCATCGACAAAATGGCTGAGATACCGGGTGTGGAGTGGATAAGGCTTCACTACGCCTATCCCAACCAGTTTCCGATGGAATTGCTCGATGTGATGAACCGCCACAGCAACGTCTGCAAATATCTCGACATTGCGTTGCAGCACATTTCCGACCACGTACTCTCCCGCATGCACCGCCACGTAACCAAGCGACAAACCTTGGATTTGATAGCCGAGATGCGCCGACGGGTGCCTGGAATACACATACGCACCACGCTGATGGTGGGCTTCCCCGGAGAGACAGAGGCTGACTTCCAAGAGCTGCTCGACTTTGTGCGCTATGAGCGGTTTGAACGCATGGGAGCCTTTGCCTACAGCGAGGAGGAGGGCACCTACAGCGCGGAAAACTATGAAGATGATGTGCCGGAGGAGGTGAAGCGGCAACGCCTCGACCAGCTGATGGCCTTGCAACAAGACATCAGTGCGGAGATTGAGGCACAGAAGGTGGGTCAGGTGATGAAGGTGGTCATCGACCGTAAGGAGGGCGACTATTACATTGGCCGGACTGAATTCTGCTCGCCTGAGGTTGACCCGGAAGTGCTTATACCCGTCGGTGAAAAGCCTCTGCGCCAAGGCAGATTCTACAACACGCTCATCACAGGCTCCGACGAGTTTGACCTTTACGCTAAAGTGATTTGAACAGAACACGACAATGAATAATAAGGAATTTATAGCGGCATTAGCCTCAAACTCAGGCTTGACCGTGGCCGAGGCTCAACGCCTTGCCGACGACCTTGTTGCCGTAATGACGACACAACTCGAGAACGGCAACCCGATACAGGTGGCCGGTTTGGGGACGTTCGATGTGAAAAAGCGGATGGAAAAGGAAATGGTGAGTCCGTCCACGGGCAAACGAATGCTCGTGCCACCGAAGCTTGTCGTGGCTTTCAAACCGATAGCAACGCTGAAAGATAGTGTAAGGAAAGGAGGGGTTGACGATGGCGAAGATGCTTGATTTGGCCCGTATGCTTGCCGAGCGGGAGGGCGTGGAGCTGAGTGAGGCCTCCATGTTTGTTGAGAGTTTCTTCGGCCAGATAGCACAATCGCTGCCATCTGAGCGGCTTGTGAAGATAACTGGACTTGGCACGTTCAAGATTCAGCAGGTGAAAGCCCGTGAGAGCGTCAGCGTCAACAGCGGTGAGAGGCTGCTCATTGAGAGCCACGACCGCATTACGTTTGCTCCTGACAAGGCCCTGCGCGACGCCGTGAACAAGCCCTTTGCCGCCTTCGAGACTGTGGAAATCAACAATGGGGTCGATTTCAGTGCCATCGACGCGGCGTTGTCGACACCGGCGACTGAGGACAAGGAAGAGGAGGAGCTGAGAGAGGAGGTTGTTGAGGAAATTGCTGACAATCAGCCAACTCAATCTGTGGAGAAGAAGCAACAGCCAGAGGCTCAGGAGGAAGCAGTTGAGCCAGACAGTCAGGAAGTTGAAGTCGAAGAAAACAATGAAGAAGATAGTGATGATGAAGGCTTGACAAAGGAATATCTTGAGGAGCGGCTCGACCAAAGCAAAAACCGGTTGCGTTGTTGGATTGTGGGTGCCACACTGGTCATACTGGTTGTCGGCATCGCCGGTTTCTTCCTTGGTCGGCAGGTGGCCATCAACAGCGAGCGGTCAACCTCTTCACAGCAAGCGATAATCGCGTCGCTGCGAAGCGAACTGGCAAAGGTTAAAGGTGAGTTGACCATGTCTCAAAAGAAGACGGACACTGTAGCTGTGGCAAAGAAAACACCGAAAAAAGCAGAGACAGCCGAGAAGCCCAAGCCAGCACCAGAGGTTAAATATGGGGAGAACGACCCTGAGGTTCGCCACGGGGCCTACGTCATATTGGGCATCGACAAGACCGTAAAGGCAAGGAAAGGGCAGACACTCGCATCCATCAGCAAAGCCAACTTCGGCCCTGGCATGGAGTGCTACGTTAGGGCGGTCAATCCAGGTGTAAGCCAAGTGGAAGCGGGGCAGACAATCAATTTGCCCAAGTTGAAGATGAAGAGGACAAAACGTTAAACATCAATCAATTCAATAGCTATGATTATAGTATCACTTGATGGGTATGCTGCCAATCCCGGCGACATTTCGTGGGATGGCTTCAAGCGGCTTGGCGAGCTTCGGCTCTACGACCGAACAGGGTCGGAAGCCGAGATAGTGGAGCGTGGCAAGGATGCCGACGCGCTGCTGATAAACAAAATCCAAATCACCGACAAACTGCTCTCGCAACTGCCGCGATTGAAATATATCGGCGAGTTTGCCACTGGCTATAACAACATCGACCTTGAAGCGGCTCGACGGCATGGTGTTACAGTAACCAACATCCCCGCCTACAGCACCGATAGCGTGGCACAAATGGTGTTTGCCCATTTGCTTAACGTGGCTCTCAGGGTCGACCACTACGCATCGCTCAATCGCGAGGGTCGTTGGGCTGCCAATCCAGACTTCTGCTATTGGGACACGCCGCTCGTAGAGTTGGCTGGAAAGTGCATCGGCGTTTATGGACTTGGCCACATTGGCAGCAAGGTGGCTCTCATCGCCCATGATTTCGGCATGGAGGTGTTGGCGCATACAAGCAAGCCTCAAAGCCAGTTGCCCGATTACATCAAGAAGGTCAGCTTCGAGGATATGTTGCGCCAGTCAGATGTGGTTACGCTTCATTGCCCGCTTACAGCTGAGACCAACCACTTGATTAACTCAGAGACTATCAAATTAATGAAACCCAGCGTTGTGTTGATCAACACTGGCCGCGGACCGCTTGTTGATGATGTTGCCGTGGCAAAGGCGCTCAACGGGCACAAAATAATGGCTTATTGCGCCGATGTTATGACGCAAGAGCCTCCCAAAGCCGACAACCCATTGCTCAGTTGCCCCAACGCTTTCATCACTCCGCATATAGCGTGGGCCTCGATTGAGGCACGGCAACGCCTGTTCAAGATAGCGGAGCAGAACCTAAGAGCTTTCATCAGCGGCAAGCCAATCAATGTGGTTAACCCGTGATTAGTTCAAAACATTAAATTTAAACTTTAACTTTAACAAGCAATGACAACAATAGCATTTTTCGACGCTCATAGCTACGACAGGGACAATTTCAACGAGGTGAACAAGAAGTTCGGCTTCGACATCCATTACTATAAGGAGCGTCTCTCCATCAATTCGGTAGCCTTGGCACAGGGGGCTCAGGCTGTCTGCATATTTGTCAACGCCGAATGCACCAGAGAGGTTGTTAAGAAACTTTCGGATTATGGTGTGGGGCTCATCGCCCTTCGCTGCGCCGGCTTCAACAATGTCGACTTGAAAGCCGCGGCTGAGTTTGGTGTCAAGGTGGTGCGTGTGCCCGCCTATTCGCCTCACGCTGTCGGCGAATATGCTGTGGCCTTGATGCTGTGCTTGAACCGCAAAATCTATCGATCGGTGCAGCGCACACGCGAGGCCAACTTCCGGCTGAAAGGCTTGCTCGGCTTCGACATGTACGACAAGACCGTCGGACTTGTGGGTCTTGGCAAGATAGCCAAGGTGGTGGCTGAGATAATGAATGGCTTTGGCATGCACGTTTTGGCTTATGACCCTTACGCCGACAGCGACTATGCCGAGAGCCACAACGTGGCCATGGTGTCGCTCGACGAGCTTTATGCCAAGTCGGATATAATCTCGCTCCACGTGCCACTCACCGAAGAGACCAAGCACATGATCAACTCTGAGAGCATTGCCAAGATGAAGCCTGGAGTGATGATAATAAACACTGGCCGTGGAAAACTGATAAAAACCGAGGACTTGATAGCTGGTCTGCATTCCCACAAGATTGGCTCGGCTGGCCTCGACGTGTATGAGGAGGAAGCCAACTACTTCTACGAGGACCGCTCGGACAAACTCATCGACGACGACAAGCTGGCACTGCTGCTGATGATGCCCAATGTCATCGTCACTTCCCACCAGGCGTTCTTCACCAAGGAGGCGACAAGTGCCATTGCCAACACCACACTTCAAAACGTTACCGACTTCGTCGACGGCAAGGAACTGAAAAACGAGGTGAAATAACAGTGGGGTCCGGAGTCGGAGCGGCCGATTCCATGTTAATATATGGTAAAAATCAATGCTGTTTGAGCAAAAGCAGCCCCGAAAAGGATAAAAAACTGTAACTTTGCAACTTGATATGCCGTTTGGGCTCATTGAAGTGCCGGCAAAAGTCGGTCGCCTGGCGGTGAAACCCGTTTTACAATAATATAAAATGTACGCAATTGTAGAAATCAACGGTCAACAGTTCAAGGCTGAAGAGGGCAAGAAGCTCTTTGTAAACCACATTCGCGACGCGAAGGAAGGCCAGTCTGTTGAGTTTGACAAGGTTCTGCTGTTGGACAACGACGGAACTGTCACTGTAGGCGCACCCACAGTGAGTGGTGCAAAGGTAGTGGCCGAGGTGGTGAACCCACTGGTTAAAGGCGACAAAGTAGTAGTTTTCAAGATGAAGAGGCGCAAGGACAGCCGCAAAAAGAACGGCCACCGCACCCATTTCACTCAGCTTGAAGTCAAGTCAATTAACGCTTAAAAAAGGAGGACACACATTATGGCACATAAAAAAGGTGTAGGAAGTTCCAAGAACGGACGTGAGTCAGCTTCGAAGCGTCTTGGTGTTAAGATTTGGGGTGGCCAGAAGATAGCCGCCGGCAATATCATCGTTCGCCAGCGTGGCAATCGTCATTATCCGGGCGAGAATGTAGCCCAGGGCAAGGACGACACTCTTTATGCTCTTACTGATGGCGTTGTATTCTTCCATCGTGGCCGCCACGACAAGAGTACGGTGTCTGTGCTGAGCGAGGAGGCTTACGCAGCCCGCACGGCCAAGCCCGAAGCATAAACAATTAACAAAATAACTATTCCAAACGACACTTCAGCCCGACTTTCTCAACAGCAGAAAGTCGGGCTGAAGCCTTTTTATAAGTTTCATTCCTTATTCGCATCTGATTGACTTCGACGGGCTGACGTAGGAAATGAGATGGCTCGGCAAGATGAGAACGAGCATTGTTATGGCCAGCGTGGCCACGTTGAGCAGCACGATGTAAGTGATGTTCAGCTCCACAGGCACCGTGCTGACATAGTATGTCGCCGCGTCAAGCTTCACCATCCCCGTGGATTGCTGGACGAGCACAATCGCCATTCCCACCACGTTACCTATCAGCAGCCCAAGCCCCACCATCATCGAGGCAAACCACAGGAATGTGCGGCGCACTTGGCCGTTGGTCGCACCGAGGGCTTTCAGCAAGCCTATCATCCTCACCCTTTCAAGTATAATGATGAGCAGCCCGGAAATCATGGTGAAGCCCGCCACAGCCACCATAAGGCCAAGTATGACCCAGACATTGAGGTCCATAAGGTCGAGCCAAGAGAATATCTGAGGATACATCTCGTATATTGTGGCCGAAGAGTAGCTCTCGCCAAAGCGGTCGACAGTGCGGTTCACGCGTTTGATGAGCTGCCTCTCCACGGTGTCGATATTCTTGAAGTCGTCAACCAGTATCTCAGCTCCGCTGGCTTGGTCCGGCTCCCATCCGTTCAGCCTTACAGTGGAGTAAATGTCGGTAAAGGCTATCGACTGGTCGAAGCGGCTCAAGTTGGTCTGATAGATGCCGACGATGGAGAACCGCCTCGTCCTGACGCTGTTGTCGTCGACGAAATAGGCAAACACCCTGTCGCCCACGTGCAGACGCAGCTTGTCGGCCATTGTCTTTGATATGACAAGCTTGTTTTGCGAGGCCTTGTCGCTGAATGTGGGAAACTCGCCCTCCACCATGTTGCTGGCAATAAACCGCTTGTCATACTCCGGGCCAACACCTTTGAGCACCACACCGAGGAAGTCGCTGTCGGTCTTCAGTATGCCTTGCTTTATGGCGAAGCGTTCCACGTGGGCCACACCACCGATGTTGCGCAATGTGGTCATCATCGAGTCGTTCATCACCACGGGGTATTGCTCGGCCGACTGCAGCGTCATATAGTCAGCAACGGTGATATGGCTGCCAAAGCCCACCACCTTGTTTCTGATGGTGTGCTTGAAGCCTATCACCACGCTCACGCTGACAATCATCACCGCCAAACCTATCGCCACGCCGAGGATGGCTATTCTGATGGCCGGAGTCGACACGCGGCGTTGACCGCTCCGCTCGCGAAACAACCGCTTGGCTATGAACAATGGCAGGCTGCTCATTCGTCTCTCCTCCCTGGGTAAGCCTCAAGAGCTTTGGCCAGAACCACCAGAGCTCTCTTCAGGTCTTCCCGTTTAAGCACGTATGCCAGTCTCACTTGGTTGCGCCCAGCCTCGGGATTGGTGTAGAATCCTGACGCCGGAGCCAGCATCACCGTCTCGCCCTCATAGCTGAAGTGCTCCAGGCACCAGCGGCAAAACAGCTCGCTGTCGTCGACGGGCAGCTTTGCCACGGTGTAGAACGCACCCATGGGAATGGGGGAGTAGACTCCCGGTATTCTGTTGAGCCCGTCGATAAGGCATTTCCTGCGGTCGACATACTCGTCGTAGACGTCGCGGTAGTATTCCTCTGGCGCGTCGAGCGAGGCCTCGGCCACAATCTGGCCAAGGAGTGGGGGAGAGAGCCGCGCCTGGCACAGCTTCATCACCGCTTTCTTTATTTCCTCATTCTTCGTTATGAGCGCGCCGATGCGAATGCCGCACTCAGAATAGCGTTTCGACACGCTGTCGATGAGCACCACATTCTGCTCTATGCCCTCAAGGTGCATGGCCGATATGTAGGGACTGCCAGTGTAGATGTACTCGCGATAGACCTCGTCGCTGAACAGATAGAGGTCGTATTTCTTCACCAAATCGCGTATCTGGTTCATCTCGCGCCTCGTGTAGAGATAGCCCGTGGGGTTGTTGGGGTTGCATATCATTATGGCCTTGGTGCGCGGCGTGATAAGCTCCTCAAACTTCTCCACCTTTGGCAGTGCGAAACCCTCCTCGATGCTGGTCGAAATGGTGCGGATGGTGGCCCCGGCCGAGATGGCGAAAGCCATGTAGTTGGCGTAGGCCGGTTCGGGAACAATTATCTCGTCG
>CAZRSL010000094.1:0-8877 GCA_964602785.1 uncultured Prevotella sp. | reverse complement strand
CTCGTTGAAATCTGTCGCCAAAAATAAATTTGGGTGTCCCATTCAGAAAGACAGGCGTGGTTGATTGGTATTTCCTACTCTCTTAGGGATTTTACTCGCTGTCGTCATCACCAAGACCGTCCTTCACCTTTGAGGCTTCATCTTGGATTTCTTGAAAAACATTTACTACAGTAGAGGCATAATTGTTCTTGCCAGCTGCAGTCAAGAACTCTTGGCCTGCTTTGTCGGCTGCATCAAAGTCCTCCTGTTTCTGATCTTTCTTCAAAAAACTCCAATGCGGCATTCTCGAAATCTTTTGCATTGTTTATCCAGTCATCAGCCGACCAACTGCTGCCCTTCTCGGTTGCGTCTTTTGCTATGCTCTGCATCTTGCTTAGAGGCGAGGAGGAACAGGATACCATAACGACGGCGGCCAGAAGTGCGAACGCGAAAAATAATTTTTCTTTCATGCGTAATACCCGTTGGTCCGCAGATCCCACGACGGACGGTTCTGATAAAGTCTTTAGTTGTTTGCGGCCAGATACGAAAAAAGCGTGGGATCTTTACCGTTACCCGTCCCACACTTCGAGGCTCTCGCATTGCCCAATCGGTCAGAACGGACAACACAGAAGCCCACGCCAGTATGCACATAATCCATCATTGGGCACACCAAGTCGCGAATGTGCCAATGGGGATAAGAATACATACCCATGAGCATCTACTGCTGCCATGCTCTTTGACCGATTGAAATTTGCGAGATTCCGAAGTGTCAAGAACAAGGCGTTAGTAAACGCCAAATCCATAAATGGTTCACCACGTCAGCCAGTCCTCTCTCGAAAGGCCCTCCCTCTATCCCTCACAGGCTTCTGCTTTGCTGCAAAGCTGCCAAAAGGGCTTTCGGTTGTGGTTTATGGTGCAAATTTAGTGTAAATAATTGACAAAACAAAAAATAAATTGGATTTTTTTGGAAAAAGTTTATTGTTGCTCCACAAAAAATCAAACCATATTGGCCGACTTCAGCTCCAAGTACTTGTTGATGACGTCCACCGAGAGTTGCTCGGGCAGTGTCAGAATGGTCAGGATGCCGTTCTGGCGAAGCGTGGAGGCCACGAGCCGCTGGTCGGAATCGTAGCGGCGGGCTATGGTCTGCTGGTAGTAGTCCTCGGCGGAGTGTGGCTTCTGGTCTATGAAGTCGTGCAACTCACGGTCGGCGAAGAACACCACAATCAACCTGTGTCGCTGGCTCAACTGCCGCAGATAGGGCAACTGGCGGCGCAGACTGACCATGTCGGGCAGACTTGTGTACAGGATGAGCAGCGACCTCTGGCGCACATTGGCGTTGACGAAGCCAAGCAGGGCCGAGAAATCGCTCTCGGCAAATGTGGTATGCTCGTTGTAGAGGCCATCGAGCAGCGTGCTGAGCTGGCCGCTCTGGCGGCGTGGGGCTATGTACGAGCTCACCTGCGGGCCAAACGTGATCAATCCGGCCTTGTCGTCGCGGCTCATGGCCACGTAGGAGAGCACCAGCGAGGCGTTGATGGCACTGTCGAGCAGCGTCAGTCCGCGAGATGTCTGCTGCATGGCGCGCCCCTCGTCGATCACGTTTATCACCTGCTGCGACCGCTCGGCCTCATACTCGTTTACCATGAGCGACCCGCGCCGCGCCGTGGCCTTCCAGTTGATGGTGCGGAAGTCGTCGCCCACCACATAGTCGCGTATCTGCTCCATCTCGGTGTTGTTGCCCGGACGGCGGACGCGTTTTATGCCGATGTCGGTGAGCCGTCGGCTGATGGCCAGCAGTTCGTAGTGGCGCAGCATGAGAAACGAGGGATACACCTTCACGCTCTGCGGCTGACCAAGAGAGTGGCGCCGCTCGACGAGGCCAAGCAGTGTGCTGGCGAACACCCGTGTCAGTCCGAAGTCGTAGCTGCCGCGCCTGGTGGGGCGTAGCCGGTAGACTATGGTCTTGCCCTCGTGCGGACGCAGCTTGAGGCGGAACGAGACATGGCGGTCCTGAAACTCCACGGGTATCTCGTCGACCACATTGAGCCGCAGGTGTATGGGGTAGCCGCTCTCCACCCGCAAGCTCACCTCGTTGTCGTCGCCGTTGGAGAACCGCTGAGCCATTGTGCGCGTGGCCTCAATGCCGTGGTGGCGCATCCACAACAGGCAGCAGTCGGCCACAACAGCGGCCACGAGCAGCCACAGCAGCGTCCGCCCCACCACAACAAGTTGGGGCACAACCGCTCCGAGGGCCACCACAATGATGGCCACGGCGGCGATGATGTAGAAACGACGACTCAGATACATTGCCTTTGTTGTATTATTATAGTGCAGCCTTGTCTTTCCCCATTGCAGGGACCGTGCCTTGTGCCGGCCCTTATAAACGTTCGACCTCTTTAACCTGCATTATTCATAGAGTACAGATATTACTTTCTCCCTATGCAGGGGCCGCGCCTTGTGCCGGCCCACATTAATGTTCGACTTCTTTTAAAAAGGTTATAACATTGTTTGTGGGCCGGCACGAGGCACGGCCCCTGCAAGTGGAAGGTTTAACGAACATAATCTATGAATAATATAGGTTAAAAAAACTGTAACGACATTGTTTGCGGGCCGGCACGAGGCACGGCTCCTGCAAGGGATGATTGCCGCGAATGACGAATAATGCTACCCTTACTTCGGGACTTCTATCTTGCCCACCAACTGCTCCACCACCTTGGCAGCCGTGTAGCCTTCCATCTCGGCCTCGGCGGTGAGCATCAGGCGATGCTGCAGCACGTAGACGCTCACTGTCTGTATGTCCTCGGGGGTGATGAAGTCGCGCCCGGAGAGCAGGGCGTAGGCCTTGGCGCAGCTGAGCATGGATAGACTGGCGCGTGGTGAACCGCCAAGGAGCACAGCGCGGCTTGTGCGCGTGGCCTCCACTATCTGCACAATGTACTTCATCAGACTCTCGTCGACCACCACCTGCGGCAGCAGCGATCGCAAGTCGAGCAATTCCTGCTTGGTGAGCACTGGCTTGATGCCGTCGAGAGGATTGCCACTGGCGAGCGTGTTGTGCCGGCGCAGTATCTCCATTTCCTCGCTCTCGTTGGGGTAGCCCATGTTGATTTTCATCATGAAGCGGTCGAGCTGAGCCTCGGGGAGCCGATAGGTGCCTTCCTGCTCCACTGGGTTCTGTGTGGCGATGACGGTGTAGACGGGTCCCATGGGATGCCTGACGCCGTCGATGGTGGCCTGCCGCTCCTCCATCACCTCAAACAGGGCCGCCTGCGTCTTGGCGGGCGAGCGGTTGATCTCGTCAGCCAGCACGATGTCGGCGAATGCCGGCCCCTCGTGGAAGCTGAACTCACGTGTCTTCATGTCGAGCACGGTGGTGCCGAGCACGTCGCTCGGCATCAGGTCGGGCGTGAACTGGATGCGGCTGTAGCGTGCGTCGATGAGGCGGGCGGTGAGTTTGGCGAGCAGCGTCTTTGCCACACCCGGCACTCCCTCTATCAGTACGTGGCCGTCGGCGATGATGCACGTCAGCAGCATGTCGATGGCCGTCTGCTGACCAACGATTACTGCGGCGATGCTCTGGTGCAGCAGGTCGATTTTCTCGCTGAATGCACTTAGGTCTATTCTTTTGTCTTGTTCCATATTTCGTTCATTTGGTCGATGTAATGTCTCATTTCTTTGTCGCTCACCTTTTCTTCCGATTCTGCGAGTTGGCGCAGGCGGCTCAGTGTGGTGTCGAGGCTGCCGGAGCTGATGCCCGTGATGCGCGACAGTCGGGCGAGGTCGTCGCTGTGGGTGGTGGCGGCGTTGATGTCGATGGCAGTGCGGCGGCGCACGTCGTCGGCGAGAATGCGCCAGCGCGTCAGCACGAGGTCGCGGTTGTGGCGCTTGTGATAGTAGAGCGAACCTATGGTGCGCACGAAGTCGAGGTTGTGGTTGCGCGGCTGTGGCATTATGGGTATGGGTCGCTGCCGGCGGCGTGCCGTGAATACATAGAACAGCAGCACAACTGCCAGGGCGAGCCGCCAGGCCAGAGCCAGCTGCGGCTGCATGAGCCACACGTCGAGTGGTGACCGGTGGGTCGCTTGTTTCGTCTCGGTGGCGGAGGAATAGGCCTCGGCGCGCACCACGGGGCGGTCGGCCAGGAGCGTCATCAACCTCATCACGTAGGGCGAGGTCGGGTGGTGGAGCACACCATAGTTGGTGAGCAGCAACGGGGTGGCGCAGAGAATGATTTCGCCACGTCCCCACGGGCGAACAGCCACTTTCTCGTATTTCCAGCCCTCACTTTCCTCGACCGCTATCGCGACCCATGGCTTTTTGTCATTGTTCTTGAAAGTTATGTAGCCGCTGTTGAAAGCCTCGTCGTAGATGTATTGTCGCCGTGGATACACCTTGGGCAGACCCGTCCAACTGATTGTGTCGCTGTGGTCGGCCTTCCTAAAGTTGTTGAGCAGCGTTCGCTTTATATTATATGTGGAGAAGTCTTGCCACGTGGCTTCTATGGTGTCGGCCAGATGGCTGTAGTATTCCTCCTCTATAACCACATCTTTTTCCGAGGCGTCCCTTCCGGCGGCAAGGAATATGCGGTTGCCTTTGGCGGCGAGGCTCAGCATGTTGTCGAGGTCGGTTTTGCTCAGCTTCAGCTCGTCGGCCACCACGAGTATGGAGCGCAGTCGGCTTGTGCTGTCGTGGTTGAGCTGGTAGAATGTCTTGCCGCTCACCTCGTAGCCCCGTGGCATCGTCTGCCGCATGATGCTGTCGAAGACGTAGCAGCCGAGGGGCTGGTGGTCGGCCGAGCCGTAGGTGGGGCTCCAGTTGAACTGCTTTGGCTGAAGCAGCATACTGCCCACGACTATGGCCACAAACACCACGACGAACACTATGAACCCTCGGCTAATCTTCATGGCTCGTCGCTGTGATTATGGTTGAGATCTGAGTCGCAAGGCGGTCCATCAGTTCGTAGTCGGAGCGCGTGGTGGCATAGCCGCCGTAGCGGATGCGCAGGAAGAGGTTGGTCATGCGGCTGAAGTCGGGGTTGGGGTACTCCCGCGCAAACTGCGTGGGTGTCTTCGAGATTTGCCAAGCTATAAGCCCATTGTCGCTCAACTGCCGCAGCAACCGCAGATAACTGAGCCGGCAGGCTTGCCGCCAGTTTTCAGCATCGATGGCTTGGGCTATCAGCGTGTCGAAGTCGATGCCGTAGATGTTGTCGTCCTCCACCTCGTAGTCGGTTGCAGGCTTGTCGCTGAAGAACAGTTTTGGCCGCTTCACCACTATGAATGCCACAAGAAGGGCGGCCAGCACCACTCCGACGATGATTATAATCACGGTGGAGTCGATGTTGACGTTGCTGAGGCCGAGCTGCTGGCTTAGGAAGTCGTTGATGCCGTCGACGAGCCGTTGCCACGCGTTGTGGCTCGAGCGGGCCAGTTCCCGTTCGTAATCGTAGTCGCCGTTCTGCGTCCAGCGGCTGACCATGGTGGTGTCGAGGCTCAGCGTGTCGGTCATGTGAGTTGTTCGAAGTCGTCGATGCCCTCCTCCACCGCCATGCCGTCCACCTTCTCGGCGGCGTGGGCATACTGGTAGCTGAGGGCCACGATGATGAGCAGTGAGCAGGTCATGCTGCCCACCATCATCAGCACCGAGCTGAAATAGCTCAGGATGGAGAATGCAGGCGATGTGGCGAAAGCCTCGGCGCTGTTGCTGTCGATGGTGAGGGCCTGAACAAAGATGCAGACATACCAAGGCAGGGCGAACACGATGTTGACCACATAGACGATGAGCGTGAACACGACCATCACTGCCAGCACGCCGCCGAACGTCTCCCAGCCGAGCCGGATGCCGCGCCGGATGGCCGTCGGAAGCGAAACGTCCTCAAAGACGTAGACGGGCGGGATGAGCGCGGCCACCACACATAGGATGAACGTGGCGGGCAGGATGACGGACGCGGCCAACCACCGAAGGCCTAACGCGGCCAAAACGACTAAAAGCACATAGGCCACCATGAGCGCTATGGCAGCGAGAAACAACTTCAGCACGCGCCCCGTGTTGCGGCGGATGTAGGGCCGCAGAGCCGCGGAGCTGACTGAGCAGAGCCCGTCGGGCTGGTCGTTGTAGCACTGCATGAGCGAGAAAACCATGGCCACGACAAACGCGCCGCAAGCGATTGAGACCACCACCATGGCCCAATAGCCCGGCGAGAGCATCACGTCGCCCATGCGCTCGGTGTCGGCCGACATCAGAGCCGACATGTACCACTGCATCAGCAGTCCCATCACGAGGCTCACGGGCACGATGGCGTAGAGCAGGTATCGCCATACGTAGCGCAGGTTTTGGCGCACAAAGCCGAAGGTGTCGTCGAACTTCTCGCCAAACGTGCGCTCCTTGTAGAATGGAATCTTTCTGTACTGGTCAATCATCTTTTGTGATATAATATATAAGGTATAACCACGAAATAGCCCACCACAAACAGCAGTGAGAACACTATGAAGCCGAGCCGCAACCCATCGGGCAACTCGGTGTGGCGCGTTACGAAGCCCTCGACAAAGCCCGCCACGATGAACACCGGCACCGTGCCCACCACGATCTTCATGCCACGCTTGCAGCCGAGGCGGAAGGAGTCGATGCGGCGGTAGGTGCCGGGCATGAGCCATCCGTTGCCCACGGCCAGCCCGGCGGCGCCGGCTATGATGATGGCGCTTATCTCGAGCGTGCCATGCAGCATCACGGCCAACAGCGACTCCACCAGCAGGCCATGCTGGGCGAAGAACACCTCGAAGCAGCCGAGCATGATGAGGTTCTGGAGCAGCATTGCGCCCACGGCGAAGCTCGTGAGCAGTCCACTGGCGAAGATGCGGAACGACACCCACACATTATTTATAGTGATGCCGAGGAACATGGACAGCTCCTTGTCGCTGTCGTAGACGGCCATCGGTGCGCCACGGGCTATGTTCTGCAGGGTCATGTCGACGTACTGGTCGCCCAGTATCACGCGGCAGAACTCCGGGTCGATCATCTGCGACACGGCTCCCACCACCACGCCCACCACAGCTATCAGCAGCGAGGCCAACAGCAGCCGGCGGCTTTGCCACATCGTCAGCGGCACCTCGCGGCCCCAAAACTTCCACAGGCGCGACCACTTCTCGCGGCGCGTCTGGTAGATGGCGTTGTGCAACTGGGCGCAGAGGGCGTTGAGGTAGAGCGTGACGCGCTTGCCGGTGTAGTTGGTCTGGGCAAAGGCGAGGTCGCCTGTCAGCTCGGTGTAGGCCTCGGCAATGGTGTCGGGGGCGGCCTCGTCGACGTTGTCTACCACGTTCTCCATCTGTTGCCAGTGGCTCAAGTGTGTGCGTATGAACGTAAATTCCTTCAATTCTGTTGCGTGTGGGAGTAGAAAAGTCAGTTTTAGGTTGCAAATGTAGCAAGATTATTCTAACTTTGCAAGCAAATCACAGCAAAAAAGTCAACCCCTTTCATGGCCACCACAAAGATTACCACAGGCCAGTTTGTACAGATAGAACAAACGGCGGCAAGCATAGGCGACAGAATTGTGGCCCGGATGGTCGACTATGCCATCATGCTGTGCTGGTCGTTGTTCTGGGTCTACATGCTCGCTCGCAACGACATCTTCTCCACCCTTGTCTGGCTGTTTGTCGTTGTGCTGCCCGTGATGTGCTACTCGCTTCTGTGGGAGACGCTGAACAACGGCCAGAGCCCCGGCAAGATGATGCGCCACCTGCGTGTGGTCAGGCTCGACGGCGAGACGCCCACTGTGGGCAACTACATGATGCGCTGGCTGATGGAGTTGATAGATGTGGGCTTCTGCGGCATTGGCCTCCTCGTGATTCTTCTCAGCCGCAACAGCCAGCGGTTGGGCGACATGGCGGCGGGCACGATAGTGGTACGGCTGAACAGCTACGAGAGCTACGGCTTCCAACTCGGCGACTACGCCTACACCCAGCGCGACTACCGCCCGCAATACCCCGAGGCGGAGCGGCTGAGCCCACGGCAGGTGGAGGTGATAGAGCGGACTCTCGGCCCCGACTTCAGCCCCGACCGCGCCGACCGACTGGCCCGGAAGGTGGCCAAGTTGCTCGGTGTGAGCCCGCATGGCAGCATGACCCAGTTCCTCACCGACGTGCTGCACGACTGCCAGTACTATTCCGAGCAACTGCTGTAACACTGCGTCAGGGCGTGATGAATAGCAGGCCGCCCCTCAAGTTTCAGGAATATGCAATCCATAGGAAAGTCTGTATAACTTTCCTGATGGTTCAAGCGCAGTTTTTGTGCATTTACGTGTTGTTGCCTTTATCGACGCTTCCCAACTCGTGAAGCAAGGCCAACCCTTTTACGGTCAGCAGGTATTTTTGGCGAGGATGGTTAGGACGCTCGGGATGAAGCATTTGAACCAGGCCTAAACCCATTGCGGGCGCCAAAGAATATTGCAAGAAATTCTTGCGATCCCTTAGTTTCACCGCGGCCATCATTTCCTTGACAGACAACCGCCCATCCCCTATAGCCTTAACCAATCTTCTGATTGTTTCGTTGGCGGCGGCAAACTTGCCACCCGAACTTGTGGGGGTAGTTGTGGGGGTAGTTGTGGGGGCGTGGTCTTCCACGTTCCATTTCTCTGGGGGATCAACAACCAAGTAACGGTTCTTCAACTCATTGTTCTCGCCCATCAGCAGGTTGCGGAAGAACAGTTCCAGAAACCTCGGGTCCGAATCAATGCCTTTCATGGCATTACGATAATTGGCGCGCACCAATGAGTTGCGGAAATACCAGCTGTTTTCGGCAAAAAGATTGTTCTCCACCTTAAAGCCAATAGAACGAAGATACTTTATCCCAAATCGGTCATTAGGAAGCATCTTTCAAAAAATGATGTCGGAGACATCACCA
>CAZRSL010000093.1:0-9036 GCA_964602785.1 uncultured Prevotella sp. | reverse complement strand
GCTCAACCTGAACCGCGAGGCCCGCGAATACGACTTCAAGAAGAACCTGGAGGCCAAGACCGCCCTCTGCGAGGCGGCTGAGAAGCTTGCCGACGAGCCCGACGTGATCAGCGCGTTCCACCAGTTGCAAGACCTGCACCAGCGCTATCGCGAGATAGGCCCGGTGGCCAAGGATTTGCGCGAGCAGGTGTGGACCCGCTTCAAGGCCGCCAGCACCGTGATCAACAAGCGCCACCAGGAGCACTTCGAGCGGCTGCGCTCGATGGAGGAGGACAACCTGAGGCGCAAGACCGAGCTCTGCGAGAAGGTGGAGGCCATCGCCAAGGAGGAGAACAAGAACAGCGGCGACTGGGAGAAGCACTCAAAGGAGATAATAGCCATACAGGCCGAATGGAAGACGATAGGCTTTGCGCCACAGAAAATGAACGTGAAGATTTTTGAGCGGTTCCGCGCTGCCTGCGACGACTTCTTCGGCCGCAAGAGCGAATACTTCAAGCAGCTGAGGGAACGCTTCTCGGAGAACGCCAAGAAGAAACGCGCACTGCTCGAACAGGCTCAAGCCTTGACCGACTCCACCGACTGGAAGACCACGGCCGACAAGCTCGTTGAGCTGCAGAAGGAGTGGAAGAAGGTGGGCATGGTGCCCCACAAGTTGGGCGACCAGCTCTGGAAAGACTTCCAAGCCGCTTGCAACCACTTCTTCGACGCACGCAACGCCGCCCACGCCGGCACCCGCAACGAGGAGCGCGACAACCTGAGCAAGAAGCGCAAGGTGATAGAGCAGCTGAAAGCACTGGCCGAGAGCGGAGCCGACAACCTGCAGCAAGAGGTGCAGAAACTGTCGGACGAGTTCAACAGCATCGGCCACGTGCCGTTCAAGGAAAAAGACAAGGTGTACGACGAGTACCACGCCGTGCTCGACAAGCTCTACAACGACCTGCACATCAGCGTGGTCAACCGCCGGCTTGACAACTTCAGGAGCAACCTGAAGAACGTGGCGAGCCGCGGCGCCGACGCCATCGACAACGAGCGCAGCCGGCTGATGCGCCAGTACGAGCAACTGAAAAGCGAAATCAGCACCTACGAGAACAACCTCGGCTTCCTCAACGCCAGCAGCAAAAAGGGCAACAGCCTGATAGAGGAGATGAACCGCAAGGTGCAGAAGTTGAAGGACAACCTCGAGCTGGTGCGCCAGAAGATCAAGGCCATCGACGCGCAGGAATAATCAAACCAAACTTTTCATATCAACAAGCTATCCGCCTCCATCCAGAGTTCTGGGTGGAGGCGGATAGCTGTTTTATGCCGTCAGAAAACATTTTCCTGTTTTCGTCACAACATAATTGTTAAAATATACAACATACTAAATATCAATAAGTTACGAAGATTAGCTCTTTTCATGGGTGTCTTAAAGACGTTTGAGCATTGTGCTAACTTGCTTATTATCAACACTATGCAAAATAACTAAGGTTTGGGTGTCCTATTTGACGAAAACAGGCGTCAGAAAACATTTTGGGAGAAATCCAAGTCTCAGTGGTTAAATATCAATTTATATGTACGGCATGATTTATCATGCCCGTCGGCGGCAAACATTACAAATTGCGGGCATGATAAATCATGCCCCTACACATAAAAGAAATGAGCCAAGCCACTAATCCTCAAGCTTCATGAAGGCCTTGGGCAGAAAGCGCACTATGTCGCTCGCCACAAGGCTCTCCTTGCCCACCTCTTTTGCCGCCAAGTCGCCTGCCAAGCCATGGATATACATGCCGAGCACGCAAGCGCTGGACTGGTCGTAGCCACGGGCGAGCAGGGCGGTGATGATGCCGGTGAGCACATCGCCGCTGCCTGCGGTGGCCATGCCGCTGTTGCCAGTGGAGTTGAACACCACGTGGTTGTCGGGCAGGCACAGCGCGCTGTAGTGGCCTTTCAGTATGATGTAGGCTCCAAGGTGCTCGGCCAACTCCGAGGCACGCATCAGCCGCTCGTAGTCGCCCACGCACTGCATGCCAGAGAAGCGGTCGAACTCCTTGGGATGCGGCGTCAGTATAATGCCCTTGGGCAGCTGCTGGGTCCACGCGCGGTGGTTGGCTATAATGTTCAGCGCGTCGGCGTCGGCCACGATGGGGCACTGGGTGCGCCTCAGCTGCGAGATGAGGGCGATGGCGGTGGTCTCCGACGTGCCAAGCCCCGGGCCAATGCCGAGGGCGTCGAAGTCCTCGGTGTCGACGGTCTCCGAGAAGCATCCCTCCTCGTGGTCCATCTGCAGCACGGCCTCTGGCACGCTTATCTGCATTATGTCGTAGTTGCGGCGGGGCGTGTGCACCGTGGCCTTGCCCACTCCCGAACGGAGGCAAGCGCGAGCCGCCAGCACCGCCGCGCCCGACATGCCGTAGCTTCCGGCTATCAGCAGGGCGTTGCCCATGCTGCCCTTGTGGGCGAAATCGCCGCGCGGGCGCAGCAACGGCCTCACCTGCCCCTCCTCTATCACACTGTAGCGGGTGTCGGTCTGGGCGATGTATTCCTGCGAGAGCCTGATGTCGAGCACCTTGAGCCGTCCGATGAACTCCTGGCAGTCGGCGAAGAGGAACGACAGTTTGGTGGTCTGCAACGTCAGAGTGAGGTCGGCGCGGATGATGTTCTGCCTCACGTTGTACGAGTTGTCCTCAGCCATCAGCCCCGATGGCAAGTCAATGCTCACCACCTGGCATTCGCACTGGTTGATGTATCTGACCAGCGAGGCGAAACCACCCGACAGTGGTTTGTTGATGCCAGAGCCGAAGAGTCCGTCGACAACGAGCGTGCCGGCGGGCAGGGCCGGCGGGTCGAACTGCACATTCACCTCGGTGAAGCTCTTTTTCTTTCCGCAGTCCTGAAACAGTTGGCGGTTGGCGGCGCATTCGGCCGAAAGGCTGTTCTTGATGTTAAACAGATAGGCGTCCACTTGGTAGCCCTGCTCCACGAGCAGACGACCCACGGCAAGGGCGTCGCCGCCATTGTTGCCCGGCCCGGCAAACACCACAACGGGGACAGAAGCGTCCCACTCCTGCATAATGGCCATCGTGAGCGCTTTGGCCGCCCGCTCCATCAGGTCGATGGAGGCCACCGGCTCGTGCTCGATGGTGTATTTGTCTAACTCATGTATCTGAGCACTGGTAAATATCTTCATCTTAATTGCAAAAATACAAAATTAATGGCAATTGCTAACACCTGTTTGCAGTATTTTTAGTAATTTTGTGGCAAAATCTAAAAAACAGTGCCATGAGCGTAGTCAAAATCAAGGACAAGACGTTCCGAACATTCATTTCCGAGGGTGAAATTCTTGCAAAAGTTAAGGCAGTGGCCGACCGGCTTAACCACGACTTTGAGGGCAAGGACCCAGTTTTCTTGGCTGTGCTCAATGGTTCGTTCATCTTCGCGGCCGACCTTATCCGCAACATCACCATACCTTGTGAGATCAGCTTTGTGAAGCTGGCGTCGTATGAGGGCGACACCACCACGGGCAACGTGAAGAAAGTGATAGGACTGAACACCGACATCAGCGGCCGCAACGTGGTGATTGTGGAGGACATAGTCGACACCGGCACCACCATGAAGAACATGCTGGCCGAGCTGCAGACGCACAAGCCCAAGTCGGTGCATATATGCTCGCTGCTCGTGAAGCCCGACAAGCTGAAAGAGGCAATCGACATAGAATACCCGGCAATGAAGATACCCAACGACTTCATCGTGGGCTACGGACTCGACTACGACCAGCAGGGCCGCAATCTGAGAGACATCTACGTGGTGGACGAATGAAACAACAAGAAAACACATAAAGCAATGAAGAACATAGTTATTTTCGGCGCTCCCGGAGCCGGCAAAGGCACCCAAAGCGAAAAGATGATCAAGCACTACGGACTGGGGCACATCAGCACCGGCGACGTGCTGCGCAACGAAATCAAGAACGGCACCGAGCTGGGCAAGACGGCAAAAGCCTACATCGACAACGGCCAGCTGATACCCGACGACCTGATGATCAGCATCCTGGCCAACGTCTACGACTCGTTTGGCAAGGACCACGCCGGAGTGATATTCGACGGATTCCCGCGCACCATCGCCCAGGCAGAGGCACTGAAGGACATGCTCGCCAAGCGTGGCCACAACATTGCGGCAATGATAGAGCTGAAAGTGCCGGAAGAAGAGCTGAAGGCCCGCCTCGTCAACCGCGGAAAGGAGAGTGGCCGCAGCGACGACAACGAGGAGACGATAAAGAAGCGTCTCGACGTCTACCACAAGCAGACCGAGCCACTGAGCCAGTGGTACTTCAAGGAGGGACTCCACCATCCCGTGGAGGGCATAGGCACCGTCGACGAGATATTCGACCGCATCTGCCAAGTGGTCGACAAGCTCTAAGTTGCATTGAGTGCAACCTTGATTAATCCCCATTGCAGGGGCCGTGCCTTGCGCCGGCCCTTGTTGATGTTCGACCTCTTTTTTTATTAAGCCACAACGACTTAAAACAGTAATGCCAGAATCCAACTTCGTCGACTATGTGAAGATTCTTTGCCGCTCGGGAAAGGGCGGCAAAGGCTCCATGCACCTGAAACACATTAAATATCAGCCCAACGGCGGCCCTGACGGGGGCGACGGTGGCAATGGCGGCAGCGTCTACTTGCGCGGCAACCACAACTACTGGACGCTGCTACACCTGAAGTATCAGCGCCACGTGTTTGCCGAGCACGGGGGCAACGGCGGCCGCGACAAGTGCCATGGCACCAACGGCAAGGACGTCTACATCGACGTGCCATGCGGCACGGTGGTCTACAACGCCGAGACGGGCAAGTATATATGCGACATATCCTACGACGGACAGACGGTGCTGCTGCTCAAGGGAGGACGCGGCGGACTGGGCAACTTCCAGTTCCGCTCGGCCACCAATCAGGCTCCGCGCTTCGCCCAGCCCGGCGAGCCGATGCAGGAGATGACGATAATACTCGAACTGAAACTGCTGGCCGACGTGGGGCTCGTGGGGTTACCCAATGCTGGCAAGTCGACGCTGCTCTCGGCCGTGTCGAGCGCGAAGCCGAAGATAGCCAACTACCCTTTCACCACCATGGAGCCTTCGCTTGGCATCGTCAGCTACCACGACAACAAGAGTTTCGTGATGGCCGACATACCAGGCATCATCGAGGGCGCAAGCGAGGGCAAGGGGCTGGGACTTCGCTTTCTGCGACACATAGAGCGCAACTCGCTGCTGCTCTTCATGGTGCCGGGCGACACCGACGACATACGCCACGAATACGAGGTGCTGCTCAACGAGTTGCGGCAGTTCAACCCCGAGCTTCTCGACAAGCGGCGCGTGCTGGCCATCACCAAAAGCGACCTGCTCGACGACGAGCTGATAGCCATGCTCCGGGAGACTCTGCCCACCGACCTGCCCTCTGTGTTCATATCAGCCGTAACGGGCAAGGGCATCGGCGAGTTGAAGGACGTGCTTTGGCGCGAACTGAACTCTGAGAGCAACAAGCTGCAGGAGATAACGGCCACCGACACACTGGTGCACCGCGACAAGGACATGGTACAATTCTCGCAAGAGCTGAAGGATGAGGGACAGGACGGCGAGATAGTGGACACCGACGACGAGCCCACCGACGAACTGGAGGACTTTGAGTATGTCGACGACGAATGACAAGAGGCCGGAGCTAATATCCTACAATCTCGGCACCATCCGCGCATTCAGCACCACCCGCCATGGCGGCGTGAGCAAAGGCAAGTTCGGCGAGTTCAACATAAATCCATATTGCGGCGACGACCCTCTGAGCGTTGCCGCCAATCGGCAGTTGCTGGCCAGCGAGCTTGGTGTGGACAATGGCCACATCGTCATGCCGCATCAAGTGCACCAAACCCGATGCCGCGTGATAACCCCGGAATTTCTTAATCTAAGTGAAGAGGAGCAAAGGGAAAGCCTCGAAGGGGTGGACGCGGTGATGACCCAAGTGAAAGAACTGTGCATCGGCGTGTCGACAGCCGACTGTATCCCATTGCTGTTCTATGACCCTGTACACGTGGCAACAGCGGCAGTTCACGCTGGATGGCGCGGCACGGTGGCACGAATAGCCGAGAAAGCCTTGGCCACCATGGGGCATAGCTTCGGCACTGAGCCAAAGGATGTGAAAGTAGTGATTGGCCCAGGCATCTCGCTCGAAAGTTTCGAGGTCGGCGATGAAGTCTACGAGCAGTTCGCCGAAGCTGGTTTTTGCATGGATAAGATAGCCCGCCGTTATGCCAAGTGGCATTTGGACCTGCCGAAGGCCAACAGCATAACTCTACAGGAGTGCGGTGTCAGGCTGGAAAACATCACGCTTTCGGGTATATGCACTTATTGCCAAGTGGCCGATTTCTTCTCGGCCCGTCGCCTTGGTGCGGATTCGGGGCGCATCTATACAGCAATAATGATTTAGTTTCGTAGCCTGTGATTTTTCTGCGAAGCTAACAATCCTTTTCTATGTAGAAAAAAATCTTTTTCTATAGGATTACAACATCAAATGTGGCTCTTTTGCCCCACCACCCCATTGTCTTCTCCCCACGAAAGCATTACATCTGCCCCACGATTTCGCTTATATCAAATATCAAATTGCAAAAACCAAAATGTAGGAGGGTGTATTATAATTCAAGCATTGCGTAGCAATATTAATCCTCCCCATTAACCTGTACTATTTACACTTGTAGTGGCCGTCCCTTGTGGCGGCCATTATTAATGTTCGACCGATTAAAAATAGGAAAGGTCATTGTTTTATGGCCGCCACAAGGGACGGCCACTACAAGTGGATTTTTCATTTAATACAGGCTTAGGACTTTTTGATACACCCTCGCCCTGCGGAACGTACGCTAATGACGGGCATGATAAATCATGCCCCTACGACGTGGATGTCGCCCATTTGGGTGCTTTGGATACACAGTCAGCTCAAGACTTCTTGTGGCGGTTGGCACGCTGCTGGCGGTATTTGGCTTTCTGCTTGGCCGAACCAGAACCGTGAGCGCCAGTGATGTATTTCTTTTTCTTGGCTTTGGTCTTCACCTTGCTGGCATTGGGGTCGCCCTTTGGCGCACCCCTGAACACAATGCCATTCTGGATTATGTCGTCGATGTCGCTCATAGCCTGAAGATTAATGGTGGAACAACCTGACGTGGGTGAAGGCCATGGCTATGCCGTATTTGTCGCAAGTCTCAATCACATTGTCGTCGCGTATGCTTCCGCCGGCTTGGGCAATGTACTCCACTCCGCTCTTGTGAGCCCGCTCAATGTTGTCGCCGAAGGGGAAGAAAGCGTCGCTTCCCAAAGCCACGCCCCTGTTCTGACTGATCCACAGGCGACGCTCTTCGCACGTCAGCTCTGCCGGGCGTTCGGTGAAGAACTGCTGCCAAGCCCCGTCGCGCAGCACGTCGTCGGCCTCGTCGCCAATGTAGAGGTTGATGGCGTTGTCGCGGTCGGCGCGGTGTATCTTCTCCTTGAATGGCAGAGCCATCACCTTGGGGCACTGGCGCAGCCACCACTCATCGGCTTTCTGCCCAGCCAACCGCGTGCAGTGGATGCGGCTCTGCTGCCCGGCGCCGATGCCGATGGCCTGACCGTCCTTGACGTAGCAGACGCTGTTCGACTGGGTGTACTTCAGCGTGATGAGCGAGATCACGAGGTCGCGCTTGGCCTCGGGAGTAAACGTTCGGTTCTTGGTGGGGATGTCGTCGAAGAGCTTTGGGTCATCCAAGCGGACGTTGTTGCGCCCCTGCTCAAACGTGATGCCGAACACCTGCTTGCGCTCTATCTCCTCTGGCACATAGTCGGGGTCAATCTTTATTATATTATATGTGCCACGACGTTTGGCCTTCAATATTTCCAGAGCCTCGGAAGTGTAGCCTGGGGCTATCACACCGTCGCTCACCTCGCGCTTTATCAGTCGGGCAGTGGCCTCGTCGCAGGTGTCGCTCAGTGCGCAGAAGTCGCCGTAGGAGCACATGCGGTCGGCTCCACGGGCACGGGCGTAGGCCGAGGCGAGCGGAGTGAGCTCGAAGTCGATGTCGTCGACGAAATAAATCTTCCGCAGAGTGTCGCTCAAAGGCAGGCCGATGGCCGCCCCGGCGGGACTGACGTGCTTGAACGAGGCGGCGGCTGGCACGCCGGTGGCCTCTCGCAGTTCCTTGACGAGTTGCCAAGCGTTAAGCGCGTCGAGGAAGTTGATGTAGCCGGGCCGGCCGTTGAGCACTTCCACGGGCAGCTCGCCGCCATTGTGCATGTATATTCTCGCAGGTTTTTGGTTGGGGTTGCATCCGTACTTGAGCTGAATCTCTTTCATTTCGTCTTATGTTTTGATTTCGCCGGCAAAGGTAACAAAAAGATTCGATTTATCGGCGCATTGAGGGCAAATATGAGTAACTTTGCACCATGAAACCAACAATTAGCAAGGCCACACTGACCGACATACCCACGATACAGCGCATAGCGGGCACGACTTTCCCGCTCACCTACAAGGACATTATCACCCCGGCGCAGGTGGACTACATGATGGATATGATGTACTCCACCGAGAGTCTCACGAAGCAAATGACAGAGGACGGCCACATCTACCTGATAGCCCACGTCGGCAACGAGGCCGCTGGCTATGTGTCGGTGCAACCGCTCGGTGGCGACGTGTTTGAGTTGCAGAAGATATATGTGCTGCCACAGTGGCAGAGCCACCACATCGGCGGAATGCTGTTCGACAGCGCGGTGAAGCTGATAAAGCGGCTGCACCCTACCCCATGCCGGATGGAACTGCACGTCAACCGCCACAACCGCGCCCTCGCTTTCTACGAGCACAAGGGCATGAGGCAGTTGCGCCAAGGCGACTATGACATCGGCAACGGCTTCTTCATGAATGATTACATCATGGGGTTGGACATTTGAAGGAATATTCAAGTAGGGGCATGATTTATCATGCCCGAAATACTGCATTATTGCCAATAGCGAGGGTGTATCATAATTCAACCCAAATCAGTCGTTAGAAGCAGATGATGCCGGAG